>CAZSTZ010000051.1:0-16365 GCA_964609515.1 uncultured bacterium
AACGGGTTTGGTCTCATTCTGAGATGTTACCATAGACTGCTAGGAGCCCGTTGCGGTGAAAATCGCACGGCGGGTTCTGAAATAGAGGTGCGGAGGGTTATACCTCCCATCGACTATAACAAGTAGAGGTGAGGAGCCGAAATGCTCCCATCGACTACAACCCGCAGGATAATCAAGGCAAGAAAACAGCCGGAGTTGATGGCATCAAAAATCTGAAGCCAAAACAAAGGTTTAATCTAGTCAAGATGCTTGCAAAGACCAAGAAGAAAGCCAAACCCACCCGTAGGGTATGGATACCAAAGCACTTTCAATGCGACGAAAAGAGACCACTAGGAATACCAACTATGTATGACCGAGCAATGCAAGGTCTACATAAAATGGCTCTAGAACCCGAATGGGAGGCAAAATTTGAACCTAACAGCTATGGTTTCAGACCAGGGCGGTCAGCAGATGATGCAATCGAACAAATCTACAAGTGCATAAATCGAAAACCAAAATATGTATTGGATGCGGATATTGCCAAATGCTTTGACCGTATAAGCCACAAAGCACTCCTGAATAAAGTCGGAAAATATCACGGACGCAAGTTAATTAAGAATTGGTTAAAAGCGGGCGTGTTAGACAACGGCGCAAAACAAGAAACTGTGGAAGGTACACCACAGGGAGGGGTCATAAGTCCCCTGCTTGCCAATATAGCTCTACACGGCATGGAAGAGGCCATCAAAGAATATGCTCTACAAGAACCTCTAACCAAATGGACAATGACATATTCTGAAAAGAAAGGTCAACACCGGAGACGGATAAATGACCAGGAAAGAATGGACTCTCTAGCCCTAATAAGGTACGCCGATGATTTTGTATCGGATGCACCAAGAATTAGAGGTTGTTTTTGGAGCAAGGAAAGTCATAGAGCAGTGGCTAAAACCTATAGGTTTGGAACTAAAACCAGAAAAAACCCGCATAACCCATACTCTAAACAAGTATGACAATGAGGAATCAGGCTTCAACTTCTTAGGATTCAACATCCGACAATACGAAGTCTCAACCTCTATGAAACGCGGGTATAAAACGCTGATAAAACCCAGTAAAAAATCGGTGAGAACTCACTATGAGAAACTGAAAGCGGTTTTTGATATATACAAAACCGCCCCTACAGTTGCGTTGATTAGTAGAATAAATCCGATTATAAGAGGATGGAGTAATTACTACAAAGGAGTTACAAGTAAAAAAATCTTCTCCAAGCTCGATAACTTGGTATGGAAACGCTTGTGGCGATGGTACACCGACGACATCCAAATAAAACTGGAAAATGGGTTAAAGCCAAATACTTTAAACCCATTGGCAACCGCAAATGGTTATTGAATGCCAATGGGATAAAACTGCTTTTACACAGCTCTACGGAGATTGTAAGGCATACCAAAGTAAAAGGCGTAAAAGGCAACGCCTCTCCTTACGACAGAAACACAATGTATTGGGCCAAGAGGAGAGGAAAACACCCAGAAACATTACTCTTGAGTAGCAAAATTAATCCAGAAGCAAAAAGGTAAATGCGCATATTGCGGACTGTACTTCAGACCAGAGGACAAATACGAGGTTGACCACCGAGTTCCGAAGGCAATAGGAGGAAAAGACGAATACAGCAACTTACAGTTTCTAGGGTCACGGTTATAATATGTCCGTATGTATTGACCACTAGGGGGACATTATTAAGGCCATTGGCCCCCTTTCGTCCCCACGAATCGCACCTTTCACCACCAAGGTAGATAGATTTCTAGAGCCAACGGTTTATATCCGTATGTATTTGGCCACTAGGGGGGCATTATTAAGGCCGGTGGCCCACTTTCGCCCCCACGAATCGCACTTTGCACCACCAAGGTAAGATAGATTTTCTAGAGCCAACGGTTTATATCCGTGTGTATTTGGCCATTAGGGGAGCATTATTAAGGCCCTTGGCCCACTTTCGCCCCCACGAATCGCACCCTTTCACCACCAAGGTAAAATAGATTTCTAGGGCCAACGGTTTATGTCCGTATGTATTTTGGCCACTAGGGGGACATTATTAGAGCCAATGGCCCATTTTCGTCCCCACGAATCGCACCTTGCTTTTATGAGCATAGGACAAAAACTAGAAACTTTTAAGGCGATTAAAATCGCCCGTTCGTTTTTCATTTATGCACTAAAGTGACGTGGCTTTCAAACTCTCGAACTTCTTTCGTAAAAAAAAAGCGGACGATGGGACTCGAACCCACGGCGTTTTGCTTGGGAAGCAAACATTCTACCACTGAATTACGTCCGCGATTTTTTGACAAGGCAAGATGCCTTCCGCTTCCATTATAGAATAATTTTTCTAATTGTCAAGCTGGTTCGTTCGGTTTTTGAACTGAATATGACTGGGCCCTTTATTGGACAAAGCGGGAATAATCGAAAGCTTCCAAAAGAGGATCCGATCGCCCTTCGCTTATCAAATTAGCAATTAACATAGCCGTAATTGGTGCCAACAAAATGCCGTTGCGATAATGACCGGTGGCTAAGATTAAATTGGAGCGCTCGCTCCTACCTAAAATCGGCATTTCATCGGGAGTCGCCGGGCGAAAACCCCACCATAATTCACCTATTTGAAAATCCTTTAAAACCGGATAACATCTAACAGCTTTTCCTAACAAACTTTGAATGCCCGCCACCGTATTCCCATTGCTAAAACCGACATTCTCGCTAGTTGCCCCAATGACAATTCTGCCATCTTGGCGAGGAATAATATAACAACCATCTTTACCATATAAAACCTGCTTTAGCGGCAACCAATCTATTTCCCCTTCCTTTCTTTTTTCCCAATATTTTTGAGGAACCATTAAAGAGAGCATTTCTCCCTTTCTGGGAAAAACTGGAATTGACATAAATTGATTGCACCAAGAACCGGCAGCTAAAACATAATAGTTAGCGGCTAAATCCCCCACAGAACTTTTAACCTTTTTAACCCTCCCTTTTTCCTCGATAATTTCTTCAACAATTCCTTCAATTAAATTAATTTTTAAAACTTTTGCTGCTTCTTGGAGAGCGCTAAACAAAAGACGGTTGTCAACTTGAGCATCCTTAGAAAACAACCAACCGCCGATAACTTCAGAACTCAATCCCAGTTGATGCCGATGAATCGCATCTCTATCTAACCATTGAGAATTAGCATTTTGAAACCGCTCTTTTTCTCCTGGTTCTAGTTGGTAAACGGGGGTAATAATTCCGCAAGGCCAATAGCCTGTTTTTAAGCCTGTAAGACTTTCTATTTTATTAACATAATTTGGATATAATTCCCAACTGCGCCAACAAAGATCGAACATGACACCTGGAGGAATTCTTTCCGCCCCTGGAGCCAACATTCCACCGGCAGCATGAGTAGCTGCTTCGTCAAAATTGCGACTAATTACAGTTACGTCCGCACCTCGGAATTTTAACTCGATCGCGATCGAAAGACCGATAATTCCGCCGCCAATAATTAAAATGTCACTGGTTTGATTCATTTTCTTGCTAATAGCTAATTGGGAACTTGCTAATTGCTAATTGGGAACTTGTTAATTGGGAACTTGTTAATTGGGAACTTGCTAATTGTTAATTACTTAGGGTTTCCTGCGAACTTCCGAACCTTCGCCCCAAAAACCTTCGTGTTTGGTGACTTTAATATCTCCTAAGACCTTAACCTGGCAGGACAAACGGAGGTTAGACTTGGGAGAGTGGGGAGGCACAGAGAGGCGGGCCTTTTCTCGCCATCCCATTTCCGAGACCTCGCCTTCTATTTCCACGGCACAAGTGCCGCAAGTACCGATGCCGCGACAATTTATGACAGAGGCGGCATCGTTATAAACGGATATCTCGTTTTTCAACAAAACTTTGCGCAGGTTAGCGCCGCGATCGCATACGATAGTTTTACCTTGGGCCTGTACTTGGGCCATAACAATTCCTCTTAAAATATCATCAGTCTTAATATTAGGAAAATCTCAAATAAAAATGACTAATCGACTTTGGATTTACGACACCACCCTCCGAGACGGGGCCCAAAGCGAAGGGCTATCCCTCTCCGTCGAAGACAAACTGCACATAGCCCACATTTTAGATCGCTTAGGAGTGCCGTTCGTCGAGGGAGGTTGGCCGGGGGCCAATCCGAAAGACGTGCAATTTTTCTGGCGACTCAAAGAAGAGCCCCTCACCCAGGCAGAAGTCGTCGCCTTTTGTTCCACCCGGAGGCCGGGCCAACGGGCGGCGGAAGATTCTACCCTCCAACCGATCCTCTCGGCGGGCACTCGCTGGGTGACGATTTTCGGCAAATCTTGGGCTCTCCACGTCACCGAGGGACTTAAAACTACTCTCGAAGAAAATCTGGCCATGATTGCCGATACCATCGAATTTCTCCGCAGTCAAGGTCGGCGAGTCATCTACGATGCGGAACACTGGTTCGACGGCTACAAGCAAAATCCCGAATATGCCCTCAAAACTATAGAAGCTGCCACTCGGGCGGGTGCGGAATGGTTGGTGCTTTGCGATACTAATGGCGGTACTCTTCCCCACGAGGTCGGTCAAATTGTGAGGGATGTAGTGGGGGCGTTGCCAGAAATGGTGGATGGCGAACAAAGCGATCGCCTTCCCCAAGTCGGCATCCACACTCACAACGACTCGGGCACTGCGGTGGCGAACGCGATCGCTGCGGTCATGGAAGGGGCGCAAATGGTACAGGGAACGATTAACGGTTACGGGGAACGTTGCGGCAATGCTAACCTTTGCAGTGTAATTCCCAATTTGCAACTCAAACTCGGTTATAACTGCATTCCAGAAGAAGGGATAAAACAGCTAACCCAATCTAGCCGCGTCATTAGCGAAATTGCGAATTTGGCACCGGACGATCGCGCTCCTTTTGTGGGTTTGTCGGCTTTCGCCCACAAGGGGGGCATTCACGTTTCGGCGGTTCAGCGCAACCCTCTCACTTACGAACACATCGAACCGGAGGCCGTGGGGAACCTTCGGCGAATCGTGATTTCGGAGCAGGCGGGTTTGAGCAACGTTTTGGCAAAAGCTCGCAGTTTTGGCATCGAATTAGAACGGGATAACCCTGCCTCGCGGAAAATCCTCCAGCAGTTGAAGGACTTGGAAAGCGAGGGCTATCAGTTTGAGGGGGCGGAAGCGAGTTTCGACCTGTTGATGCGCGAAGCGTTGGGAGAGCGATCGCATTTCTTCGACCTCAAGGGTTTTCAGGTTCACTGCGATAAAAGCTGTCGGGAGGATGAAGGTAATTCTCTGGCGACGGTGAAGGTGGAGGTTAATGGGAAGGATATTCTCGAAGCTGCGGAGGGTAACGGTCCGGTTTCGGCTCTGGACAAGGCTTTGCGCAAGGCTTTGCAGAATTTTTATCCTGCCATTACTAACTTCCACCTGACGGATTATAAAGTTCGGATCCTCGACGGCAAGGCGGGTACCGAGGCGAAAACCCGGGTATTAATAGAGTCTAGCGACGGACATCAGCACTGGACGACGGTGGGAGTTTCTACTAATATTATCGAGGCTTCTTATCAAGCGGTGGTGGAAGCTTTGGAGTATGGTTTGTTGTTGCAGCAAAGTCCCACTCCGTCGGTGGCGGTAGGTGTTGTTTAATTAGGAATTTCCCATTGCTAATTGCTAATTGCGTTCTTGCTAATTGCGTTCTCTAAAAAAGACAATTAGCAATTAGCAAGTTCTTAATTAAAAAGAATCAAAATTGGGCTGCACCGGTAGCTTCTGGTGGGAAGCTCATGACTTTTAACCAGTTATAATTAGAAGCGATCGCCCCCGTCAAGGTTGGATAAACCTGGTAATCTACGCCAACTTCTTGACATAACTCTGTTAAAATCTGAGAAATTTTCGGATAATGAATATGGCAAATATGGGGAAACAAATGATGGACGACTTGATAATTTAACCCTCCAAAATACCAATTGCAAATTGGATTTTTGGGAGCAAAATCAACGGTCGTGCGAATTTGGAAAATAGCCCATTCGTCTTCAACCAGCTTTTCTTCCATACTGGGAGTAATAAACTCTGCGGTATCCATCACATGAGCTAGCATGAAGACCTCGCAGATTACCAATCCGTAGGTAAAAAAGGTCAAAATAAAGCCTAAGCCAACTTCTAAAGGACTATAACCGACTGCCAGAGGGATACCGATAAAAATTCCAACCCAACCAACTTTACCTAGCAGTAATATTGTTAGTTGTTGGGGTGAAGGTTTGGGAACGACACTTTCGTGGTATTTACGCTTGAAAAAAATAATGTAAACATCGCACAAAGACCAGTATATAGGAATTAGTGGATAAATGAACCAGATAAACCAATGTTGAAATTGGTGATACCACTGATGAGGCATATCTGGAGACATTCGCACCAAGCCATCTCCGTGAATTTCAACATCCCAACCCAGAATATTAGTGTATGTGTGATGCAGGTAGTTATGGCGAAACTTCCATAAATAACTGGACAATCCAATCAAATCGTAAGTCACGCCCAGGCATTGATTGACCCACTTGTGGTTGGAGTAGCCTCCGTGATTGGCATCGTGACCCACGCAAAAGGCAAAACCGGCCAAACCCAAGGCGAAAATAATGCAGCCCAGAATTTTTAGACTAATTGCCTCCGGTCCAAAGAGCGTAAAGCAATATGCGACAACCATCCACAGCATTATAATTGCTGTTTTTAAATACATCTGTGGATTATCCCGCTTGGCCAGGTTTTCGGTATTAAAGTAGGCATCTACTCGGCGGTTCAGTTCCTTTCGGAAACCTTTGCTCTTAATAAATATTGGCTTATTTCCTGTCATGTTTTTGAATTACATTACATTTAGGTTGGGTAGAGTTTCCCTTTACCCAACTTTCCCAACATTTTATTAAAGCACAAATGCCTAATCAAGTGATGGTGCAACCTCAAACTGCGCTGTCGGCCTTAAAGACAAAGGGTAGCAGGGCATCTTATCATTAGCAATTATCAATTACCAAAATTAGTTATGACCAGATTAATTCACGACCAATTCGCCAAACAATATCTCAAGGAGCTGCTATCTGCTAGAGGTGAGGTAGAAACCAGTCGGGACGTTATGGGAGAAATGCGACAAATAGATGTATTTTTCGTACCTTTTGCCGAACCCCCACAGAAGGCAACTCCTTTAGGTTTATTGGAAAAGATTATAGCTACATCCTGCATTTTTGAACCCTTTAGAAATCCAATTACTCGCAGCGAAATTAGAAGCTGTATCGGGAAATTATTTGACGTTTGTGGGGAAAAAGAGCGGGAAGCTAGAGTAGAAAAGCGGCGAATTACAGAAGAAGAATTGCCGGTTTTATGGATACTCACCCCAACTATTTCTCAAACAATGCTTGAGGAAGCTAGCGCAAAAGCCGATGCCGATAATTGGTTGGAGGGAGTTTATTCTCTGCGAGAACTTTTCAGAACAAAAATAGTGGTAATTCATAAGTTACCATTAACCCGAGAAACTCTCTGGTTGAGAATGTTGGGAAAAGGGAGAGTGCAGAGGGAAGCTATCTCGGAATTAAGGAGGTTGTCTGCGGAAGACCCAATTAATTTTCGAGTGCTAGAATTAGTTTATAATCTGCTGACCAGATTAGAGGAATCTGAAGAATTAGATGAAGAGGATAGGGAGTTAATTATGGAGCTATCGCCAATTTATCTGCAACGGCTAGAAACTGCGACCCAAGAAGGGGTACAACAAGGCGTACAACAGGGTTTGCAACGGGGAATAAAACAAGGGGAGCGTTTAGTAGTTGAAAATTTATTGCGACTTCGTTTTGGCTCTCTAGATGACCAGTTATCGGCAATAATAGAGCCATTAATTGAATTACCTGTTGAGGAGTTTACTCGATTGGCGTTGCAATTATCCCGGGAGGAATTATTAGCTCGTTTTCGAGATTAAATTGTTTTTAACGCAAGTCAAGAAACCCGGTTTTTTCAAAAAAACAAGAAACCCGGTTTTTTCAAAAAAACAAGAAACCCGGTTTTTTCAAAAAACCGGGTTTCTGAAATCAATCCAAATATTGTCAGGATGTTGATACCTATATTCCCATGGCTTTGCGGGTGCTATGACCTACTACGCCGTCTGCCTTAAGACCGCATTTGCGCTGGAAGGCCATCACGGCGTGCTTGGTGATGGGCCCGTAGTAGCCGGTGGCTTTGGCGTGGAAGTAGCCCATGCGCGCTAGACGGCGTTGGACTTTCTTGACTTCGTAACCGCGATCGCCATGAGCTATCATCCCATGTTTGGAACAAGAACGGCAGGTGGCCATCTTGCTGTGGCTGACCTTATGATACTTGGGCTTGGGCTCTTGCTGCTTGGCCTTTTTATAGTGGGTCATGGCGTACTTGGTTTTGGGGCCAACTACTCCATCCACGGACAAACCGCGATCGCGTTGGAAGGCCATCACTGCCTTTTGGGTTATTGGGCCATAATAGCCGGTAATCTTGGCATGGAAATAGCCTTTCTGTTTGAGAACGTATTGAATGCTTGCCACTTTGGGACCGCGAGAGCCTTTATGGTAATGTCCGGCCACGGCGCTATTGGCTGCACCGATGATGGAGAAGAAGACCAGAACGGCTAAAACCCGCACCCAACCGCTAGAAGCTTTGTTCCAGTTTAAGTCCTCAAAGGGATTGGCGACGGTCAGTTCTTCGTTGGTAGCTGCCTCATGCTCTAAGGCTAGATGAGAATATGCAAAAGTATCCATTATCGTTTCTAAACAATAGAGTGTTAATTAACCCGATGGGGAAGTTTTTACCTTCCCATACTCTTTATAGATGTTAATTTGCTCGATTTCTAGTATTTTCAACTTTTGATAAAAAAATTAATAAAACTTTAGAAAGGTGAGTTTAAAACCGCGAACTAGCGATTATAACATACTACGGTGAGAAAAACTATGAATTTTTATTTAGGACTGGATTTTGGTACTTCCGGGGCTCGCCATGCAGTTATCGATGCCAGCGGTGCCCTTCGGGCGGAAGGCAAATATATCTGGGAAGAACGAACTCCGAGCCCGTCTGAGTGGCGGCGGGCGTTGTTTGCTCTCGTGGACGACATCCCCCAACGGATGCGAGGGCAGATAAGGGCGATCGCTCTCGATGGGACTTCGGCAACGGTGCTGTTATCGGATGGCCAAGGTAATCCGGTATCCGACCCCCTATTTTACAACGACGGACGGGGGGCGGAGGTGATGGAGGCGGTAAGGGCGATCGCCCCGGACGATCGTCCAGTTATTAGCGCCACTTCCAGTTTCGCCAAACTCCTCTGGTTGCTGGAGAACTATAAACCAAAAAACAATTTTCAAAAATATAATTTCCTCCACCAAGCGGACTGGTTGGGTTTTCTCCTCCACGGTCGACTGGGTATTAGCGACTATCATAACGCTCTCAAATTGGGCTACGACGTGGGAGAATTATCTTATCCAGAATGGTTGACAAAGGCGCTAAATTATGGTAAACAAACTATTACTATTCAATTGCCCCGGGTAGTAGCCCCGGGAACGACGGTCGGTAAGGTAACTTCAGAAATAGCGAACCGTTTCGGGCTGCCCGCCGACTGTCAGGTAAAGGCAGGCACTACCGATAGCATCGCCGCTTTTCTCGCCAGCGGTGCGAGTTCTCCCGGGGAGGCGGTGACTTCTCTGGGTTCGACTTTGGTGTTGAAGTTATTAAGTCGCGATCGGGTTGACGATGCCAGATACGGTATCTACAGTCACCGTCTGGGAGATTTGTGGTTGACGGGGGGCGCTTCTAATACTGGGGGGGCGGTTTTAAAGGCATATTTTAGCGATGAGGAGTTGGCAAAATTGAGTCGGGAAATTGACCCGGAGAAAGAGAGTTTGTTAGATTATTATCCATTGTTAAAAAAAGGCGATCGCTTCCCAATTAACGACCCGGAGTTAGAACCAAAACTGGAACCAAAACCGGAAAACTCCGCCGAATTTTTACACGGTTTGTTAGAAAGTATTGCCAGAATTGAAGGGCAAGGCTATAATTTATTGCAGCAGTTGGGGGCGACGCCTTTAAAGCGAGTTTATACTGCGGGGGGCGGGGCAAAAAATCCTACTTGGACTGCCATCCGCCGCCGTTATTTAAAAGTAGCGGTGGAGGAGTCTGTTAATACCGAAGCTGCTTATGGCGCGGCAATATTAGCCATGAAAGGAATTAAGAAGTAGGCAAAAATATTGTTCTTTTGCTGGCGTTGCGAGATGCTCCCCGTAGAACAGGCATCTTGCCTGTTCGGTATCTAATTAATTTTGCTTAGGGAGTTGCAATTTAATAAGATATCGGCTGTTGGGTGGAGGTTCGCGGAGCCCGACCTACAAGAGTGGTACTTTTTGGCATTCCCCAAATTATGATAAAATGAAAATTATTATTTACTAGAGGTTAATTATGTCAGTCCAATTGTTGAAACGAAAATTTAGCGTCAAAGAATACAACCAAATGCCTCAAGCTGGTATCCTCAAAGAAGACGAACGAGTAGAACTAATTCGAGGAGAAATTGTCAAAATGTCCCCCATAGGCCGCCATCATGCAGCTTGCGTGAATCGTTTAATTAGAGTATTTACAAAGGAGCTGGGCGATCGGGTTATCGTTACCGCCCAAAACCCAGTTGAATTAGACGACTATTCCGAACCAGAACCGGATATAGCCCTGCTGGAACCGAAAGCGGATTTTTATGAATCCGGACACCCAAAACCTGGGGAAATTTTCCTCATAGTTGAAGTTGGAGATAGTACGATAAAATACGACCGGGAAGTAAAAATTCCTCTCTATGCCGAAGACAATATTATCGAGGTTTGGTTGGTGGATATTAACGAGCAATGTTTGGAGGTTTATCGACAACCTAGCCCCAGTGGATATCAACAAATAAAGAAACTACAGCGGGGTCAAAAATTGTCCGTTCAACATTTTCCAGGTATTAGTTTTAAAGTAGATGAAATACTGGGATAGTCGGAAAGTAGAACGGGCATCTTGCCTGTTACCCGTAGAACAGGCATCTTGCCTCTTATCCGCTTAATTCCCGATTTCTAATCGCCCATAAAATGAAAAAAAGCTTTTATCTGGGAACGGGTTTATTTTTAAATAAAATGAAAATTGTTATTTACTAGAGGTAATTATGTCAGTCCAATTGTTGAAACGAAAATTTAGCGTCAAAGAATACAACCAAATGCCTCAAGCTGGTATCCTCAAAGAAGACGAACGAGTAGAACTAATTCGAGGAGAAATTGTCAAAATGTCCCCCATAGGCCGCCATCATGCAGCTTGCGTGAATCGTTTAATTAGAGTATTTACAAAGGAGCTGGGCGATCGGGTTATCGTTACCGCCCAAAACCCAGTTGAATTAGACGACTATTCCGAACCAGAACCGGATATAGCCCTGCTGGAACCGAAAGCGGATTTTTATGAATCCGGACACCCAAAACCTGGGGAAATTTTCCTCATAGTTGAAGTTGGAGATAGTACGATAAAATACGACCGGGAAGTAAAAATTCCTCTCTATGCCGAAGACAATATTATCGAGGTTTGGTTGGTGGATATTAACGAGCAATGTTTGGAGGTTTATCGACAACCTAGCGCCAGTGGATATCAACAAATAAAGAAACTACAGCGGGGTCAAAAATTGTCCGTTCGACATTTTCCAGGTATTGATTTTCAAGTAGATGAAATACTGGGATAATCCCCTTCATTCCCAATTTATAATCGCCCATAAAATGAAAAAAAGCTTTTATCTGGGAACGGGTTTATTTTTAATCTGTTTTCTCCTTTCTTTCTTTCCAGAACTGCTGCCAGATAACTTACCGCCCAAAGCGATCGCCATGTTAGGAGTTACCCTAATAATGTCAGTATTTTGGGTAGGAGAAACTATCCCCATTGCCGCAACTTCAATTATTCCTTTATTTCTGTTACCGTTATTAGGAATTGTCCCCGCAGAAAAAATAGCGACGGCCTACGGTTCCGATATTATCCTGTTATTTATGACAGGATTTTTTATTGCGACGGCCATAGAAAAATGGAATTTACATCGGCGAATTGCTCTCAATATTATTAAAATTGTCGGCACGAAACCGGAACGATTAATCTTAGGATTTATGTTAGGAACGGCGGCTATTTCGATGTGGATATCGAATACAGCGACAACTTTAATGATGTTGCCGATCGCCGTCGCCACCATCGAACAAACAGTTAAAGCAAACCTCGAAGTTAATGTTAAAAAAACTATGGGAACTAGCCTCATGTTAGGCATTGCCTACGCAGCAAATATTGGTGGCATCGGCACTCCCATAGGTACGCCGCCAAATTTAATCTTTTTAGCCCAACTAAAAGCTATTTTTCCCGATATTTCTCCCATAACTTTTTTCCAGTGGATAATGGTAGGGTTTCCTGCGGTTGTAATTTTTGTTTGTTTGAGTTGGCTTTATTTAACTAAAATTGGCAGCCCCATACCTGGCGACTTTAAATTATCGGGAGAAGCAGAAATTATCGAGAAAGAATTGGCAGAATTAGGGCCGTTTTCTTCAGGAGAAAAATACGTTGCTATTTTGTTTATCTTAACGGCGTTTTTGTGGATTTTTCGAGCTGATATTGTAATATGCAATTTTACAATAATTGGCTGGAGTACCTATCTGGGAGTCGGGGATTTTGTCAGCGACTCGACGGTGGGGGCGCTGATATCTGTCGTCATGTTTTTAATAGCAGTAAAAAACGATAAAGGAGAAAACAGACATTTATTAGACTGGGATACGGCGGTAAAAATTCCTTGGGAAATTTTGTTGTTGTTCGGTGGAGGTTTGGCAATTTCTCAAGGTTTTTTAGCTTCTGGGTTGTCAGGTTTTATGGGGGATAAATTGCAGTTTTTTTTACCAAAATTACCGTTATTTTTAATGGCGATCGCCACCTGTATTGTCGTCAATATTCTAACGGAATTTATCTCCAACACGGCTTTAACGAGTTTAATCATGCCCATTTTAGCCATTGCTGCGGGAACCATAAATATCAATCCAGAATTACTAATGTTACCGGCGGCGATCGCTGCTTCTTTTGCCTTTATGCTGCCAGTGGCAACGGCCCCCAATGCCATTGTTTATTCCGAGAATTATTTCTCCATTTCGACAATGGCAAAAACGGGATTTGCGGTCAATATTATCGGTTTAATTTTGTTAGTTTTGATAACCAATTTTATCCTCTTTCCCGCGTTGCTTTAAGTAGGATTTTTCAGCAAGTCCTACTTACAAAAATGTGCTGTTAGAGAGCAGGTGTTGTCTTCTCAGAAACCAGGTTTTGCCGGAATTACCTGGTTTCTTGACTGGCGGTCGGCCCCCGTACATCACCGAGTCAAATTCTTATTCTGGGGAAAGTTTTTGGGAGCGATCGCTTAATCGTCTGCTAATTGTTAATTTCATAATTGAGATTCGCCCAACTTAAATTTTTCGGGCGGATAAATTTTTATTCGAGGAAAATCGGGATGTTTTGGGTTGAGCAAATAATTATTTTCGTGAGGAATTATCGCCGAAGGAACTTGAAGAACAGCAGTGGGACAGTTACTCAACCATTTATCCCCAATTAATGCTAAAATGTGCGGCGCGGGAAGGTCGCGCCAATTTGGCGGCAATCGTTCTTCTTCTAATTTTTTAATTGGCAATTCCTCGGGAATTTCTGCTTTGATAGAAACAAAAATTTTGCCAATATTTTCTATTTCTAAATTGTGATTTAAAGTTTCTAAGATAGCCAAAGACAGAGTTGCCGAAGCGTAAACTAAAGGAGTTCCCCGAGAGTGCCAGCGACCGCCGCCACCAAAAAAACCTTTTCCGTCAAAAGCAGAACCAGCGTGTTTTTTATGGCAAAAACGCCAAATTTTTGTAGTCATGTTCGTCGTTAATTGCTAATTGTTAATTGCTAATTGCCTTTTTCTCCATTCCCAATTCCCCATTCCCAATTCCCCATTCCTATTAACTATAAAAACCGTATTCGATGCGATTGAGCAATTCATCTACTTTTTGGGTACCCATATCCGTGTCTAATAATTGTAAAGGAGTAGCTCCAGCGAGGGCGCGATTTGATTCTTTTAACCATACTCTAGCTTTGTGAATATCTTCAAATATTTCTACAGCTCTAGCAAAGATTCTGGCCAGGCGAAAAAGTCGATCTGCTTCGGAAATATTGAGAGGTTTATTGTCTTTTTTCCGCCTGGAGATAGTGCGTTCTGAAGTTGCCAGTAACGATGCTATTTCTGCTTCGGAGATTTCGCAATATTCGGCAACTTTAGCGATAGAAACTATGGAAAATCCCTGACGAATTAAGTTGATTATTTGCCATTCTTCGGGGTAGGATTTAATCCTCTCGGGAATTTCATCAAATCCTAATATTTGATAGATATTAGGAAGGGGTGGAGCTGCCGTTGCTGGCGATCGCTCGATAGTATCTTTTTCTAGCATTTGCAAGTCCTCTCTAAACCATCTGTCTTTAATTATAGCGCCAGATGTCAAAAATGTCAAGTTGTTAATGGGATCCCCCCCCGCCCCCCTTAAAAAGGGGGGAGCCAGAGGAATAAATTTTAGGTTTTCTGGGGAATGGGGAATGGAAAATTGTTAGTTGATAAAAATGAAATGAACGCTACTCAATTTGTTCCTTATTTTCTTAATAAAACTCCAGATATTTCAGAACAAAACTACCTGTTAAGAAACCCGGTTTTTGGGAAAAACCGGGTTTCTGAAATACAAAGGGACGTGCTTATTTAAGCTTCTACGGAAACGCCGCGCCAAAAAGCGATATAATTCTCAAAATTCTTAGCTTTTTCTTTGGCATCGGGATAATACCAAGCGGCATCCTTATTAACTTTACCATCCACGACAATATCGTAGTAATTAGCTTGACCTTTCCAAAAACAAGTGGTATGTTTGTCGCTTTCTTGGAAATATTCGCGGTTAATAGAGTCTGGGGGAAAATAATAATTGCCCTCCACTTTTTGGCAGCGATCGCTCTCTGCTAAAACCGCACCATTCCACATTGCTTTTGCCATCTTTATTAACTCCTTTGTTTGAGTCATTGCCAAAGCTACTATAACATAATTGTTCGTAGTAAGCGCTTTAGCGCTAAAAAGTAGGTAAAGAATCGCGCTCATCGATTACTACGAACTTATCTAGCGATAATAAAGTCGGTAGAATCTATGTTTGGTTGACCTTGGAGGGTGGCAAAGCGATCGCCTATACCAAAACCGGGGTCGCTGCCGTCGCTATTATAGAACAAACCGCCGTTAGATTGGTTATAGACAATAGATGCGTTGCTGAGGGTCGCAGCATTGTTACTATTAACTACGGCAAAATCCCGTGCCGCCAGACCGTTGCCATCGATAATATCCAGGTTGCGGAAAGTGGTTCGGTCTAGGATTATACTATCCTCGCTGGGGTTAAAATCTACGATCGCGTCAACTCCCAGAGCCCTTTGGCGGAAGCGTCGGTTAGTTTGGAAAATAAAGCGATCGCTGCCGGCACCGCCTATCAAAACGTCATCACCCGCACCGCCAATGAGGCGATCGTTACCGCCACCGCCTTCGATAGAGTCGCTGCCGGCCTGACCTCGGAGAAGATCCCTGCCGGTGCCGCCAATTAAAGTATCGTCCCCGCCGCCGGCATTCACGCGATCGTTACCGCCTGCGGCCTCGAACCGTTCGTCGGCAGAAGTACCGCGCAACCTGTTACCGCGACGGTTGCCAGCGATAACGTTACTGGGGGCGACGTTGCGCAAAATCCTGTTACCGGAAATGCCGGCGACGGTTTCGATAAAACCGGAACCGCGACCGGTACCGCTGGCATTGAAGAAATTAGCGATAGTTAAATCGTCCGCTGCTTTTATCTGTCCGTCTTGGTTGAGGTCGATCGCTAAATTGCGGTTTTCTCGGACGACGCCGATGCTGCCCGCCGCCAAACCGCTTAAAGATAGAGTGGGGCTCGCGCCGAAAAGGTCGTTTAACACCAAGGCATCCCTGCCGGCGCGATCCTTAATTTCGACGCCGAACTGGGAACCAAAACCCAAACTAATAGTATAGGTGTCGTTGCCGCGATCGCCGTTCAAAACGTTGCCAGTGAAACTGTCCGAGGAGTTAAGCACCAGAAAATCGCTACCCCCGCCGCCTTGGACGTTATTATTAGAGCCCGTCACCAAGAGGGTATCGCGACCGGCGGCACCGACTAGCTTATCGTTATTATTGCCCCAGAGACTATCGTTGCCGCCACCGCCGTTGAGGTTATTAGCGCCACCGCCGCCGAAGAGGACATCGTTGCCGCTGTTACCCAAAAGGCGATCGTCTCCGTCGCCCCCTTCCAGACTGTC
>CAZSTZ010000051.1:16465-31438 GCA_964609515.1 uncultured bacterium
CGTTGCCGCTGTTACCCAAAAGGCGATCGTCTCCGTCGCCCCCTTCCAGACTGTCGTTACCGCCGCCGCCTCGAACGGTATCGTTGCCATCGCTGCCTCGGACGGTATCGTTACCCGCGAAACCGAGTATGCTGTCTTTGCCGTCGCTGCCCGCGATCTTGTCGGCGTTATCGGTGCCCCGAACGATATTGACGCCACCGGGGGAGGTGTCGTCGATATTGGGAACTGTCGATAAAATTTCGTTCCCGGAAAGGGTTCCTACAGTTTCGATAAAACCGGGACCCGGACCGTTGGCGGAAGCGTTAAAGAAATTGACAATAGTTAAATCGCTGCTTGCCTGATATTGTCCGTCTTGGTTGAGGTCGATCGCTAAATTGCTGCCAGTTCGCGCCAAACCTATTTTATCTCGTTCCAAACCGCTTGCAGACAGGGATAGGTCGGCACCGGCTAAATTTTTCAAAATTAAGGTATCGTTGCCTGCGGTATCTTCGATAGTTAAACCGAGTTGGGAGATGCGGTTGAGACCCAGGGTGATGCTATAGATATCGCTACCGCCGCCGCCACGGAAGACGTTACCGGTAAAGTCGTTGAAAAAAGTACCCGCGAGGTTGTCGTTGCCGGCACCGCCATCGATGGTATTGTTGGAACCGTCGGCAAACAAAGTATCGTTACCGACACCCCCCGCCAGACTGTCGCTACCGTCGCCTGCGAGAACGTCGTTGCCGTCCCCGCCGTCGAGGGTGTCCGCGCCTCGTTGGGCGTTGAGAGTATCGTTACCGTCGCCGCCCAAGAGACTGTCGTCTCCGCCACCCGCGATGAGGATGTCGTCGTCGGGGCCGCCGTCTAATAGGTCGTTGCTGTCGCTGGAGTCTCTGAGGGTGTCGTTTCCGAGACCGCCCCTGAGAACGTCATCCCCCGCGCCGTCGTCGTCGATGCTGTCGCTGCCGCCGTTACCTAAAATGCTATCTGGACTGTCGGTGCCTTGGAGGGTGTCGGGACCGTCGGTGCCTTCTATTATATTATAGTCGCCCGGGGTGGTGTCGTCGTTCAGGGCGGCGATAATTTCGTTTCCAGAAAGTTCTCCGACTGTTTCGATAAAACCGGAACCGGGACCGTCACCGCTAGCGTTGAAGAAGTCTAATATTACTAGGTCATCCCCCGCCACTACTTGTTCGTCTTTGTTAAAGTCGATGCCCAGGGCGGTATTATCTCGCGCTATCCCCATTTTGCCTGCTTCTAAACCGTTTAAATATAGGTTCTGGTTGGTGCCGCCGGCGTTTTGCAGGATTAGGCGATCGCTCCCGCTGGCATCGTTAATTTCCATGCCGAAAGTGCTGTTGCCGAGGTCGTAACCCAACCTTACGCTATAGGTATCGTCTCCTTCTCCCCCGCGCAAAACGTTGCCGGTAAAACCGTAGGAGAAGGTGGCCAGGAGGTAGTCGTTGTTGAGACCGCCGTCGAGAAGGTTATTGGAACCCTCGGTTATGATTAAGGTATCGTCTCCCGTTTCTCCCCAGAGCTCTTCGTGGCTTTCGCCTTTGAGGCAGTCGTCGCCCAAACCTCCTTTGAGGGTGTTAATGCCTTGGGTGCCGTTGAGGGTATCGCTGCCATCGCCGCCGACTAGGCTATCTTCCCCGTCGCCGTCGTCGAGGTAGTCGTTGCCGGGCCCGCCGTCGAGGGTGTCGTTGCCGACTTCCCCGAAGAGGCGATCGTTCCCGTCTTCCCCAAAAAAGCGATCGTCGCCGTTACCGCCGCCGTCGCCGATAATGTCGTTGCCGTCGCCACCGGTGACGGTATCGTTACCGTCGAGACCTGAGATTAAGTCGTCTTGGTTTGTGCCGGTTATGCTGTCTGCTATGGCTGTTCCTGTTATGAAGGCCATTATTTTTCCTCCTCTGTTTTTGTTGCTAAACTTTCTTTTTCTGTTATAGTCGATAAAAGACGATCTTGTCGAGCTTTTTACAAAAATTAATCTTTTAATTTAGCTCATCCTTGCTAATAGCAACCTTTTCTAAATTCTAACAAAATTAATCCTGCTTTTAAAGAAGATAAGGAAAATAAGGAAGATAAGGAAGATAAGGTTTCTAGTAATCGCTTGAGCGATATTTAAAATTGTTAATTGTTAATTGTTAATTGTTAATTAATCTAAGCCATGCCCGCATTTATAACTCAAACAACTAAAACGTTAATTATTACCGGAATGCACCGTTCTGGTACTTCTTTAACTGCTGCTTTCCTGCAATATCTGGGAGTTAACATAGGAAAAAACCTCTTAAAAAGCAGTTATGCTAATCCTCAAGGTTATTTTGAAGATGTGGATTTTTTAAGTTTCCAAAGACAGTTATTATCGAGTTGCTGTCGCCAAGAGGAAAGAGGTTTTCCAGATTGGGGCTGGACGGAAAGCGAATTGTTAGACAAACAACAATTTTCTCGTTATCTCGAACCTGCCAAACGGTTAATATTTGCCCGACAAAATCAATCTCAAATCTGGGGTTGGAAAGACCCAAGGACGACTTTACTTTTAGATTTTTGGCGGGGCATTCTGCCGGATGCCGGTTATGTTTTAATTTATCGCTATCCGTGGGATGTTGCGGACTCTATTTTGCGGTTAAATGTTCCCTTTTTTCGGGAAAATCCCGATTTTTGTTTGCGAGTTTGGCGGTTTTATAATTGGCATTTATTGGATTTTTATCAAAGAAATCGCGATCGCTCTCTTTTAATTAATATCAATACTCTTTTAGAATACCCAGAAATCTTTGTCAGTTTCCTAAAATCTAAGTTTCAATTCTCCCTCCCAGAAACAACCCAACAAAACATCAAACCAATTCTCAATTCGGTCTATAAACCGGAATTGATGAAAGCTTTACCGTTTAACCATCCTTTAATTAAATTGTTGGCTGAGGTTTCTTCTGGGAGGTATTTTGAATTGCTGGAAGAGTTAGATAAAAACGCTCATTTACCGAGTCAGTTTTCCCGGAAATCTTGGGAGGGAGATAGGCGATCGCTCGAATATTTAGCCCTCCAATTGCATCGAGAATCTCTCCCCCTGCAAATAACTCCCAATTCCCCAGAATTTATTAATTTAATTTCTGGTTTGGTGGAGGAATATCAAAATTTAGCTGCCAACCAGAACGCCGCTTTATCGAAACTCCGAGAAACCCGCCAACAAATAGCTAATCTTTGGCTGTCTCTGCCAACAGAAAAGTTAAAAATTGCCTATTTCAGCTATTTAGGAAAAGCGCATAAGTTAATTTTAAAAAGCGGCATCCGCGACGAACCGATAACGCCGAAGGAATATCGATTTTTGGGAGAATTAGAAAGAGAAGTTGCCAAAGGTTTTGAAACTTCTAAATCTCTGCAATATTTCCTGGCGGCGATGTTGTATCGGCGGGCGGAAAAACTGCAAATTAATTTTAATCGCATCGCGGTTCCCCAATGGTTTCTCAACGAGTTTTTAGAGTTTATTTTCGCCATGCCGAGTTATTTCGGGGAGTTAGGGGAGGTGGAAAGTTACGCGAATTATTTGGAGAATTTGGTAGATTTAATTCATGGGATAATTATGAGAAATCCAGATTCGCAAGTTTGGCAGCATATCGCTAAATGGTTCGGAGATTTAGTCAATTTTATGCCTTTGTATTTTACGGAGAGAAACCTTAAAAATATCTATCAAAAACGGGGGGAGATTTTAGAGTTTTTGCTGAGAAAAGACGGTCATATATTGGATTATAAATTGCCGCCGCGCCCCAAACAGCGCCAGAAAATTCGTTTGGGAGTTTTAAAGTTTAATTTTGCTGCGGTGGCGGAGACTTTTACAACTATTCCAGTTTTTGAATATCTGGATAGAGAGAAATTTGAGGTTATTATTTACGTCTTCCAAATAACGGGGGAAGGGTTAGAAAAGTATTGTCAAAGTCGCGCTAATAAATGGGTTAAGTTACCGGAGAAATTGCCAGAGCAAGTAGAGTTAATTCGGGGGGATAATTTAGATATTTTATTTGTGGGTTCTATTGTTACTAATGCGGCCCAAGAGATTATTTTATTATCGTTGCATCGACTGGCGAGGATACAGGCAACTTATTTTGCTTCGCCTGCGACTACTGGTATTAGGAATATGGATTATTATATTTCGGGAACTTTAACGGAGAGTTTGGAGTCGCGATCGCATTATTCGGAGGAGTTAATAACGATGGAGGGGACCGGTTTTTGTTTCAATTACGAACTGTTGCCCCAAGAGAGTCGAAGGCAGTTGCCAGAAACCCGGTTGTTTGAAAAAACCGGGTTTCTCGACCGGTTCTCCCGGCAAGAGTTGGGCATCCCGGAAGGGGCGACGGTATTTGCTTCTGGGGCGAACGTGGCGAAGATTGTGCCGGAAGTGAGGGAGAGTTGGGCGAAGATTTTGGCGGCGGTGCCGGATGCGGTGTTGTTGTTATATCCTTTTGGTGGGGGTTGGTCGAGGAACGACTGCCAAACTGCTTTTATTAATAATATGTATGCCCGGTTGGAAAAGTACGGGGTGGAACGTCGGCGGTTAGTAGTTTTAAATACTTTGCCGAGTCGGACGGAGGTGAAGGAAGTGTTAAAGTTAGCGGATGTTTATTTAGACTCTTATCCGTTTGCTGGGGCAAATTCTCTGGCGGATCCGTTAGAAGTCGGGTTAGCGACGGTGACGGTGGAGGGGAAATATTTGCGATCGCGTCAAGGGGCGGCGATGTTGCGGGAGTTGGGGATGTTGGATTTAATTGCTGACAGCGAGGAGAGTTATATAGAGTTGAGTATTGGGTTGGGACGCGATCGCCACTTGCGGGAGGCAAAGGGGCTCCAGATAGGGGAAAAGATGGAGCGATCGCGCCCGAAGTTTCGAGACAGTCGCGCCTATTCCGTCCAGATGGGGGCGATATTTGAGGAATTGGTAGGGTGGCGATCCCCCTAAATCCCCCGCTGAGTTGGGGGACTTTGAATTGCTTCCCCGTTCTCAAGGGAGACTTTGAATTGTTCCCCCCTTCTCAAAAGGGATTTTTAAACGTATAATTGGAACCAGAGACGGTCTGTTTCCCGCGCCACTTCCTCCAAACTGGTAGTTGACATCGTGCTTAAAACCATTGTTGCTCCCATACTTTTCGCCGCCCTCGCCGTTGCCAGTTCTCCCTCTGGATGTGCCAAACGTTGAAAAGCCATCGGCGCTACGAGAACCGACATATTTATCGGTCGTTCGAGAATAGTGGTAGATAAGTCTCGGTGGCTGACATCTGCTAAAACTCGGGGGAGGAGTTTATAGCGGGCATAAGCGTCGCGATTATCTCGCAAAGTGATTTCATCCCCAGCACCGCTGCTGTAATAGTCCAAAGCCATTTTACTTAAATGCTTGGGTGCTAAAGATTCGTACTCAAATAGGTTAATCGGTTGGTTCATGGTCTTGTATTAATTAACAATTAAGTATTAACAATAAACAAATAAGGGGTGCATCTCAATTTTGATATTGCCAAAAATTAGACGCTTTTTGGGAATGGGGAATGGGGAATGGGGAATTGCAAAGAACGTCTTTTTACAAATATGAGATGCTCCCCAAATAAGTTAGAAGCGTGGGGGATTTACTAACTCCAATCTTCGGGCTAAAATCAGTCCCAAACTATAAAGAGCAATGCTGACGCCGAACATTTCTAAAAACTCCTCCACCGCTATCCTCAACTTCTCAATTAAGATAAATTTTGCATCGTTATAATCAAAAAACATTAACATAATTGGTTGCAAAAAATCGTACTTAATAAGTTCCAAACCCATACCTCCAAATAAAAAGGTAAAAATGCCGATACCTGCCAATAAAGCTCCTTGGGGATAAAACCTCCAAGAAGCGATTAAATCTTTAGCTAAAATGGCAATAGTTAAGAAAGCGATCGCGATATAAACGTAAATCCAAATTTGGGCAAATTGACGGCATTTCTCTATAAATGGCAGCCAACAAAGAGGCTTATAAAATAATTGATGGAGTTTAAAAACTTCATCCACCGAAATATAGAGAATTATTCCCCCGAGAGTTAACAAAAGTCTCCGGGATGGTTGCCGGTTCGCTTGTGGGGGATAAAAAGCTAAAGCCACAAGAACAAATCCCAATCCAAATAACTGCACCGCTGAAAATAACGATGGTATGGTTCTCAACCCGTTTAAGTCAAAAGCAGCATAGCTTTTGCCCGTCGTCAAAATGCCCCAAAGATAGATAATAACAAAGATTAGCTCCAGAGACATTAAAGCAAAAAAGAGATATTTGCTGTTTTTTTTAACTGTCGTTGTTCGTAACTGCATGGCTTGCATTTAAGCGTTTGCTAGCGAATAATAAAGAACTGTAAAGAATGAGATTTTCTGCTATTAATTCGGTAAATTCCTCAAAAGCAATCCTGCTTTTTTCAATAGCCATCAAAATATATTCTTGAGGAAATAACCGCGCCAGTAAAGGTTGGAGAAGTTCGTGAATAATTTCTGCCCCAAACCCGCCAACGCCAAAACAAATCAATCCCAAAATAGCAAAAAAAGTTTCTCGGCGATGGGTTCGCCAAAGCTTGCGCAAGTCTGGATAAAGCATGGCAGAAACGCCTAAAAACCAAGTAATATAAATTCCTTTCCAGCCCCTTTTTCCCAACCAACTAAACCAGTTACCGAGCTGTAAATGAATCTTCCAAACTTCATCCACAGCAGCATAAACCAAGCAGATAACAACTAATATTTTAAAAAACTGGGAGGGCGGTTGGGGATTATGAAAGTCTTTAACAAATAACAGCAAAGATATAGATGCTATTGCCAGCATTTGCCCCGCTTGTAAAAGGGAGGAAACTGTCATTTTTCCGTTCATATCGAAGGGCGGATATGGGGTGCCGGTAACGACGATGCTGCCGAGGTAGATAATTACTATTAAAATCTCAAACAGCAGCAAGCTTAATAATAAGTAGTTAATGGTTGGTTGCCAGGGCGACGAGTTAGTTTTTGCCGGTTTGTTCATGGTGTTTTGTTAGTAGTAGTATCAACGAACAATTAACAATTGAAATTGTGGTTCTCGATCTAATATGGAGTGGTGCGCGGTGCGCACCCTACAATCGCTCTTCGCGATTACTACAAACTTGACATCACTTCGGGGCGAAGGAACTCGAAACCTTGCGCTTTTAACTTCTGGTTCGAGACTTTAACGTTTAAGGTTCGGGTATCTGGTTGAGATGGATCCCAAGACACCTGGGGCAAATTGTAGCGATCGCATACCGCTGCAACTAACTCCCGCCCCATCGCCGGAACGTCGCCAACTAAATTATAAACCCCTTCCAACTGCTGCCCCCGGGCAAACTCTAGGGCCCCAACGATATCATCCAAATGCACCCAATTGGTGAAATATTCCCCGGCACCCGGGCGAGTTTTACCCGCTATGCGACCGAAAATCCGATCTAACCCGCGACCCGGACCGTAAATTCCTCCCAAGCGCAAAACGCATACCCTTCGGCGGTTTTCATCGTTTCCAGAAGTAAAAAAAGCGTCTGGAAACTGACTCCCCGCCGCTAACAATACCCGTTCTGTCTTGTACAGAATTTCGTTTTTTTCGCTGGCGAGGTTGACCGGGGAATTTTCGTTAACCCACTTGCCCTTTTGGTCGCCATAGACTGAATAGCTGCTAGTATAGATTACCTGCTTGACGCTCGGATTTTCTTCTAAAGCGGCGAGCAAGTTGGTGGCAGTTACTAAATAACTATCTCTGTAGTCGGCGGGAGAGGGAGCCCCCACGCTTAACAATACTACTTCTTGTTCTGCTACAACTTGCATCAACGCACTAAAATCGTTGCCTTTCACCGTCCACGCCCGAGCTGCTATTTCTTTTAATTCGGGCAGGCGATCGGGGCTAGTGGTAGTGACCGTCACGGTATGACCTTCCCTACTCCACCGACGGGCGATCGCGCTTCCTACATATCCACAACCTATTATTGCTATTTTCATTTTTTTTGTATGAGTACGAATGTTAGAGCATTTCAGCTAAAATGAACCAATCATTTTAGATTCGCTTTGCGACCTCATACTCTTACTCTTACTCTTACTCTTACTCAAAAAAATAACTTTTGGGAGTATGAGTATGAGTACTCGTCATGAGTATGAGATATTAACTACGGATGAAAATAATTGTACACCTCTTTCGCCAAACGGGGACCGATACCGGGAACTTCCCTCAATTTTTCGGGAGTTGCCATTCTAATATAATCCACCGAATGAAAATGAGCCAACAATTCCTTTTGCCGTTCGAACCCCAAACCGGGGATTTCGTCCAAACGCGATCGCTTCATTCTTTGGCTGCGTTTATCCCGATGGAAACTCACCGCAAACCGATGGGCCTCGTCTCGCAACCGACGCAATAATTGAACTCCCGGTTGTTCGCGATCGCTTCTCACTGGCAGAGACTCCCCGGGCAAAAAAATCTCTTCCCTTTGTTTTGCCAAACCCACGATTTTTACCTCCTCCAATAAATTCAATTCTGCCAACACTCCCACCGCCGCCGAAAGTTGACCTTTACCCCCATCAACCATTACTAAATCCGGTTTATCTGTCGAATTTTCCCCATCCTTAAACCGCCGTTTAATCACTTCCGCCATGCTGGCGAAGTCGTCGGAATGTCCCGCAGTTACCTCCGGGTTTTTTATCTTATAATGTCGGTAGTGTTGTTTCGCCGGCAAACCGTCGATAAATACTACCCTGGAAGCTACCGCATCGGAACCTTGGATGTGGGAGATATCGTAACCTTCGATGCGGCGGGGTAACTCCGGCAAGTCCAGAAGTTCTGCCAAATCTGCCATCGCTTGATAGTTGCGATCGCTCATTTTTTGCAACCTCGCCAGTTCCCTTTCCGCGTTCTTTTCTACCATGTCGATTAAATCGGCTTTTTGCTGTCTTTGGGGAGCGATAATTTCTATTTTTTTCCCCTTTTTTTCCCTCAACCAACTTGCCAACATTTCTGTTTCTGGAAGTTCGTATTGGACGAGAATTTCTGTCGGAATTTCTACCCCATCCACCGTCTGATAATGTTCTTCTAAAACTCGCTGCAAAATAGCAGCTAATTCTTCTTTTGTAGCCGGAATTTTTTCCTCAGCTAAAGTTGGAACTTCGGCAATAAAACCCAACCTTCCTACCAATTGACCCGCCCGAATTTGGAATAGCTGAACCGAGGCCGTTCGTTCGTTAGCGGCTAAAGCAATGGCATCTCTGGAGATTCTATCGTCGGGTAAAGACACTTTTTGTTCCGCGTTCAGAGATTTTAAACCGGAGATTTGGTCGCGAATAAGTGCCGCTTTTTCAAAATTTAGCGCCTCCGCTTCTTTTTCCATTTGCGCTGTTAAAATATCGATTAATTCCCCAGAACGACCTTGAAAAATCATCCCCACTTTTTGTATTATTTGATGGTAGTCTTCCGGGGAAATCAAACCTTGACAAACTCCGGGGCAGCGTCCGATATCGTAGTTCAAACAGGGCCGGTCTTTAAATAAAGGTCTGGGACGCTGGCGGAGGGGAAAAATGCGTTTAACTAAATGCAAAGTTTGCCGCAACAAGCGAGTATCTACATAAGGACCGTAATAGCGGTCTTTTGCCTTACCTTTTTTCCGCTTGCGAGTAATAAAAATTCTGGGGTAATCTTCCGACCAACTAATGCAAAGATAGGGATATTTTTTATCATCTTTTAAAAGTACGTTAAAATAGGGTTGATGTTGTTCGATCAGGTTTGCTTCTAAGGCTAAAGCTTCCGCTTCCGTGTCGGTAATAATTAATTCGATATCGGCTATTTGTTGCACCATTAAACTGATGCGGTGGCTGTGGTTTTTCCCGTCTCTAAAATAAGACCGAACTCGGGACCGCAGTTTTTTTGATTTGCCGATATAAAGGAGGCGATCGCTCTCGTCTTTCATTAGATAAACTCCCGGCGTTTGGGGAATTTCTTTGAGCAGTTTTTCTAAGCGATATGGATTTTTTATTAGGGGTAAAGGGGTGTTTTTCATACTTAAAAAAACGCGAGCTAGGAACACCTTAAATCGCGCTCCGCGATTACTACGAACAACTCAAATCGCGCTCCGCGATTACTACGAACAAACTCTACTATCTTACATAAGACGCGCCGTTGATGTCGATAGTAGTGCCGGTGGCGTGGGGCACCAAACCGGATGCTAAAAATGCTACCGTATTTGCCACGTCTCGGGGCTCCGCTATCTTCCCTAACGGTATATCCCAAGTAAAAGCCTCTTCCCCCCGCTCTTTAATTGTCGCTTCTTTCTTCTCCGTCCGCACGAAACCGGGAGCGACGGCATAAGCTAAGATATTATCTTTGGCAAATCCGCGAGCGATGGTTCGGGTTAGGGCTACCACTCCGCCTTTAGATGCCGCATAGTGGACGTGTTCTACGTCGTCTCCTCGGAAGGCCGCCCGACTGGCAATATTAATAATAGTGCCCCCACCGCGACTCTGAAAATGACGAATTGCTTCCCGACACAAGTCGCCGACTGCCACTAGATTAACTTGCAGGGTTTGCTGCCAAACCTCACTCCAGACATCGAGCTCGTCTTCGATAGTGGCGGGGATATAAATACCGGCATTGTTGACAATAATATCGATTCTACCTTGCCAAGCTAGGGCCTCTTCCCAGAGAGCGATCGCTCCTTTTTCTACCGTTAAATCTGCCTTGACAATTTGACATTTATTTCTGCCTATTTCCTCAGCAATTTTTAAAGCTCCAGCTTCGTTATTATTATAATGTAAAATAACCGCCGCTCCCGCTTCCGCTAAAGTAAGAGCGATCGCCGCCCCAATACCGCTAGAGCTACCCGTTACTAAGATGATTTTTTCCGTTAAATTTATCATAT
This sequence comes from uncultured bacterium, assembly GCA_964609515.1. GTDB lineage: Bacteria > Cyanobacteriota > Cyanobacteriia > Cyanobacteriales > Microcoleaceae > CALKCV01. The sequence goes on from CAZSTZ010000051.1 coordinate 27,331, forward strand.
TTTGGGAATAGGGAATAGGGAATGGGGAATTGGGAATGGGGAATTGAATGATTGTTAATTGTTAATTATCCATCAATTAACAATTAACAATTAACAACTGACAATTAACTTTCGGTTGTTTTTTTATGACCGTGGAAGCGAATACCTAGAAAGATATCGTAAACAAAACCCCAAAAATCTTTTCCTTTTAACAAACCCAAACTTTGAGGAGAACCTTTAGCATCTAAAAGGGGTTTCATCACCTCATAAGTCGGCTTGTAATTATACCAAGGAATAGAAGGCCATAAATGATGGATTAAGTGGTAATTTTGACCGCCAATTAAAATGTTGAGAATGGCACTGGGATATACCCTCGCGTTGTGCCAGCGATCGCGTTCTTGGAAAGGACGGTGGGGCAAATAATCAAAAAACAACCCTAAAGCTAACCCCACTACCAAAGCGGGGCAAAACCAGAAATTGAGAATATAGCCCAAAAAGTCATAATGGATCGAAAATGCTACCACAGTCACCACGAACAAACGGCTTAAAAACCATTCCAAAAGCTCGTACTTGCGCCACAGTCGCCGCTGGAAGAAATAGATTTCGTGATAGAAAAAACGAGCGGCGATTAACCATAAGGGACCCCCAGTAGATACGAAATGGTCCGGGTCGTTTTTAGGATCGTTAACGTGGGCGTGATGTTGCAGGTGGACTCGGGTAAATACCGGGAAGGCAAAGCCCAACATCAGGGCGCTGCCGTGGCCTAAAATCGCATTTAGCAGGCGATCGCTATGGGCCGAGTTATGGGACGCATCGTGGATCACCGTCCCCACCAAATGTAAGGCCACCACGTTCAGGCAAAAACAACACCAGTCCGGCCAATGCCACGACCAGTAGCCAAGGGTTGAAGTGGCCACCATTGCTAACGCGCTCAAAAACATCAGTACGTTGATATTGAAGCCACCATCCGGGCCCGTTAATTCTCTTGGGACCGTCAGTTGCAGCCCTGCCTCCGACATATTTCTTGACACTCCTTAATAATTGTTTACACTTGTTAAGCAAGTAGTATAGGCTACGGGTAAAAATCTGTAAAGAGCGATTGAGGGCCAGCAAGTTGCAGTCGAGACCGAGAATAGTTTTCTTAGATGTAATTAATATTTTGAAGACGATCCCTCATTTATTAGAAAAGATCCCAAATCAAAAATAAAGTAAAAACTAAGACAACAAGCTTAGGCCCTAGCCCCAGACAAAGATTAAAAAATGCTTATCTTTTGCCCCAAGCATGATTAAATGAAACACTACCCACAAATTAAATATGCAAAAAGCCCAAACAAATTAAATTTTATATATGCAATTGCACTCTACCCTACGCCGAACTAAAATAGTCGCCACTATTGGCCCCGCATCCGTCAAACCCGACGTTCTCCGAGAACTCATTAAAGCAGGTGCCACTACTCTGCGACTCAACTTTTCCCACGGAACCCACGACGACCACCAGCGCAGCGTGCGCCTGATCCGCCAAACATCCTTCGAGCTCGATCGGGCGGTGGCTATTCTTCAAGACTTACAAGGGCCGAAAATTCGCTTGGGAAAATTTGAAAACGGCTCCATCGTCCTCAAAAAAGGCGACCCCTTCATCTTAACCAGCCACCTAATGCCGGGAACTCAACATAAGTCTTCCGTGACTTACGGACCCCTGGCCGACGAAGTGCCGGAAGGGGCAAGTATTCTCCTGGACGATGGCAAGGTGGAAATGCTGGTGGAGAAAGTAAAGCCCCAAGAGAAGGAATTGCATTGTCGCGTGGTGGTGGGCGGCACCCTTTCTAATAATAAAGGTGTCAATTTTCCCGGAGTTTACCTCTCGGTTAAGGCCCTCACCGATAAAGACCGCAAAGATTTAATGTTCGGCCTCGACCAAGGGGTTGACTGGGTAGCTCTAAGTTTCGTCCGCAACCCCCAAGACGTCTTGGAAATTAGACAATTAATCGCCAGCGCGGGTAAAAAAGTCCCTGTCATTGCCAAAATCGAAAAACACGAGGCCATCGAACAGATGGAGGAAATCCTCAGTTTGTGCAATGGAGTGATGGTCGCTAGGGGAGATTTGGGAGTGGAACTTCCCGCCGAACAAGTGCCCATCCTCCAAAAGCGCCTCATTTCTACCGCTAACCGTCTGGGAATACCTGTCATTACTGCCACTCAGATGTTAGACAGCATGGTAAGCAACCCCCGCCCCACCCGGGCAGAGGTTTCCGACGTGGCCAATGCCATTATTGACGGTACCGATGCGGTGATGCTTTCTAACGAAACTGCCGTGGGTAACTTCCCAGTGGAGGCCGTGGCAACGATGGCGCGAATAGCGGAGACGATGGAACGCGAAGGCAGTTATCGCAACCTGTCTCCTGCGAAAGAAAGCGATCGCTCTATTACCAACGCCATCTCTCAGGCCGTAGGTCAAATTGCCGAACAGTTAGACGCGGCGGCAATTATGACCCTGACCAAAACCGGAGGCACCGCCCGCAACGTTTCTAAATTCCGGCCCCAAACCCCCATCCTGGCAATTACCCCCCATGTGGATGTGGCCCGTCAGTTGCAGTTAGTCTGGGGGGTTAAACCCCTGTTGGTTTTAAATTTGCCCTCTGCGGGCCAGACTTTCCAATCGGCCATTAACGTGGCCCGGGAAAAAGAGTTGTTGCACGATGGGGATTTAGTGGTAATGACTGCGGGCAGTCTCCAGGGCGTGTCTGGTTCTACCGACTTGCTCAAGGTGGAGGTAGTTAAAGCGGTATTGGGTAAAGGTACTGGCGTGGGCCAAGGTTCCGTCAGCGGTCGAGCTCGGGTGGCAAGCAGTGCGGCGGCGGTGAGAGATTTTAATCCCGGCGAGATATTGGTGGTAACTAATACCAACGCCGATTTTGTGGATGCCATGCGCAAGGCAGCGGGAGTCGTGGCCGAGGAGGATAGTTTGACTTGTCATGCGGCGATTATTGGTTTGCGCCTGGGAATGCCCACTATTGTCGGAGTGGAGAATGCTACGGGGGTAATTCGCGATGGGACTATTATTACTCTGGATACCCAGCGAGGTTTGGTCTATTCCGGGACTAATGGGGCCGGTCGCAGCGATGGGACTATTGAGGTTTAGATTGCCAATTGTCAATTGTCAATTGTTAATTGCGTTCTAGAATCAGGTCAGATAGACGGTTAACAATTAGCAATTAGCAATTGACAATTAGCACCTTGCCATTTTGGCTAGTGTTGTGTTAAGATAAAAAACTGTTTGTGCCGGTGTGGCTCAGTGGTAGAGTAGTTGATTCGTAATCAATTGGTCGCGGGTTCAAATCCCGCCACCGGCTTTATAGAGTGGACAACCCAGAAACCAGGTTTTTTCAAAAAACCTGGTTTCTTAATTCTCAATGCTCCAGCAACCTCCATTTACTTAATTGTTAATTGTTAATTATTAATTATTAATTACCTCCTACGGATACACCGCCTCACCGCTACTGGGGTCGAAAATAAATAGATAGTCAAAATCTAATTTAACTGTTAAAATATCCCCCGGGCGACAGCGGATATTTGCTCCTACTTGAAATAACAAATCTTTACCTTCCAATCCTTCCTTATTCGAGACTAAACCGGCCCTAATTAAAGTTTCTTTTCCTAAAGGTTCTACAACTTTAACTTCCACCTCAATAGGCACTTTATCTAAAGCCCATAAATTTTGTTCAAAAGCGATCGCTTTAGTGAGGGCAAATCCTCATTTAGCTTCACTTACGAGGACGAATTAATATATTGATGTACCCTTTTTCGTACAAACTTGTCAAAAGCTTTCCTAGCTCCGTATCTTCTGACAAGTTTTGGTAAAGTTTGCTAGGACTCTGATAGAAGTCATCCTCAGCTATGAGGTTTAAAACTTTTTTTTCTTCCTTGTTAAGAGTTTCTTTTTTGGGCAATTGATTTTTTTTCCTTTTTGGTTTAAGTTTATGCTTTTGTTTGGCAATCGATTGGAGATTAGCGATCGCTTCTTCCAACCCCTCCGGGCAATTAATTGTAGATTGCAACTGTTCTTTTGTTTGACGTATTTCCGTTTTCAAATTGCCAATGTTTTCCAAAGTAGCTATCGAGTCGCGATCGC
>CAZSTZ010000052.1:0-1817 GCA_964609515.1 uncultured bacterium
CTACCCAGTCTTGGAAGAGGACAAACCAGAGGACGAGGCCGACGATGGCCCCTAAAGACGATGGCCCGCTATCTCCACGGCGGGTCTTTTTTTAGGGGACCGCAAAACCGGCGTGCGTTCGCGATAATAAAACTCGCGAACGCGGCAACGACGGGCCACCGACCAACAGAGAAAATGGCGATCGCTCTGGATTGGAAATTGTCAATTGTTAATTGTCAATTGTTAACTGGGAGGCGATCGCCAACAACTGATTAAATTAACCGCTGCTACAAATGACTTTCCCCAATCGGCACGGGACTGGCAAGAAGTAGAAAATCTTTCTATAGCTTTCAGCTAGTACGTTACCCGGTTTCTCAGTCTTCCGAACCAACCGTTGCGATTTGTTGCATTTCAAAAGAAAACGTAAAAACGCCGTACCAAGGGCGGGTTTTTCCGTTTTGAGGTTACAGATTGATTTTGCAAGTACCGCTTTGAGACAGGGAAAAATAACGATTTTTCAATGGTTTAACCCTTCTGATTTTGCCCGCTGCATTCCAGGAACGCTCCAGGATATCTGTAGCAGTAAATAGGGAATTGGGAATTGGGAATTGGGAATTGGGAATTGCTAATTGGGAATTGCTAATTGGGAATTGGGAGTTGGTAGCGATCGCCTCAAACAGGAGAGGGGAACCGGCGTGAGTTCGCGAGTTTTTTATCGCGAACGCGGCAACGACGGGCCAACACCCACATCTAAAATCTAAGCTTTTGTAAATTTTTGTTAAAGAACGCTGGCCAGGTATTTTTTTATACCCGGTTCCGAAAAGTGACGGGCTTAAGTGTCGCAAGAGTGACGGCTGGAACCGTTGGTAGTGCTGAACGTGACGGACTTGACGGATTTTTAATCAGTTTTAGTTCTTAGAAAAACAGCGGATTTGACAAAAATTTGCTCTTGTGGTAATCATCTCCAGTTTTAGCTAATAGCTATCCCCGGCAGCTTTCCCGGTAGTAGCGATCGCTCTTACCGCTAGTATGACCAGAATTACAAACGCTAAAACCCGCATTCCATCGTCGAAGTCCACGACCGGAAACCCCCAATCTTTCGTTATTGTCAATTACCCCAATTGTTGCGAAAAATGGGGTCAAAGCATTGACAATAAAGAAGGGTGCAGTTATTTCTTACTATTCAAGACAATAGGAGCGGGAGCGGCGCGGCGCTGTCGCGCCCGCGCCGCCCGCCCTGAACCCCCCCCCGAGTAACATTATGTTAAGCCCGGGAGATAGGACAGCAGCGCGAAACGACAGGGCATCACCCCCCCTATTTTTTCTTATAGAAAGGAATAGAAAGCCCAGGAGAGGGGCTATTTTTCCTTTTAGGTGTTCCCCCAAGGTCAAAGAAATTAACAAGCCAAAAAAAGCCCAGGAGAAGGGAATCGGCGTGTGTTCGCGAGTTTTTTATCGCGAACACAGAAAAAACAGAAAAAAGGGAGAAGGCGCAAAAGTGAGAAATTAAACGTCAAACTTGCCGAAGTGGCGTACAGTTACATCTCGTTCCGTTACGGCGAGAAGTGCGGGGAATATAACAAAGTTATTATCACTACAAAAACATCTTCTGCCCCCGCACTTCTCACCTTCACTCCACCGCCTGTTGCCAAAAATTGTATCGTACAGTTCAGTTATCTAGTTGGGAGCAGAGCGCAATAACCCGGTCGCACAATCTCCCAAAAACTTAACGAGCGACCCACACAGCGCCCGGGAATCGCGCTCTAGCTCCTCATAATTAAGTTATCTGCAATCACCCTGTTTTCGTACCGAAATCATAGCGAAATCATATTGTTTTC
>CAZSTZ010000052.1:1917-10143 GCA_964609515.1 uncultured bacterium
AGTGATAGCATTGCTAGCGCTATTAACTTTGCTATCGCTGCAATCACCCGGTTTTCGTACCGAAATCATAGCGAAATCATGTTGTTTTCAGTGATAGCATTGCTAGCGCTATTAACTTTGCTATCGCTGCAATCACCCGGTTTTAGTGATTGCATTACTCGCTAATAACCATATTTTTGCTTCCGCAACCTAGCTGCTTCCTCACCACCGAGAACCGCATCATAAGGACGGGGGACGCGGCTGCCTTCATATTGTTTAACTGTCTCACGAAGCTTTTCTATCTGTTCGTCTAATCGTGGGAACAATGCTTGTATATTCCGAATTTGCTGTTCGTACATCCACCATTGAGAAGATAATATCTGCTGTTGCACTGCTGATAAATGTACCGGATGCCCGGGACGGCCAAGATGCTTGGATTTACCGAATCCATCTTCATATATCCAGTTACCCTCATCGTCTTTACCTATACGGCGACGAACGGGGAAAATTTCCTCAGAAGAGCGAATTTTTAAATAGGGATAAATCGCGCCATTTCCTCCCGTAGCCCAGTAGGTACAAATCTCGGTATCTTGAGTGAAAATGGGCCAATCATCATTAAAGGTAATTTGAGCTTGGAGCTCGCGGAAATGTGCGATTGTTTTTACCAGAGCTTGCCGCTGGTCTTGAAGTTTAAACCAGCGCTCGATAATTGTATCTTCTTTAGTTTTTGTGGCCATAGCGATTGCAAATTGTTTGTGCGTTCGCGAGCTATTTTATCGCGAACGCGCAAGGATAGCAAGTACGATCGCCCGAGGTTGATAGTTAGTTGATAGACCGTCAAGATGCTTAAGCGTCCGTGTTGAAACCGGGTCAAAACCGGGTTTTTGATGGAAAGTTGCTAGAAAATATGCCAGGGTGGGTGTGGAATGCCTGGTTTTTCGTTGTTTTGTTGTTAAAAGTAGGTAATATCAATTTTTGTTAATTGTCAATTGTTAATGGTTAATTGTATGTTCTTTACCATTAACGATTGACAATTAACCATTGACAAAAAGCGCCAAGCTATTTTCTATTCCCCATTCCCAATTCCCTAAGCGTCCGCCGGGCCAACTTCAAATAACTTTTAGCAGTATCGTAACGCATCTCCAGGTCCTCGGCGATCGCAGTCACGGACTCGCCCCATTCGCGCCGCGCCAAAATCGTCGCCCAGGTTTGAGCCGCATCCTTGGCGCGCTGGTTATTGCTACGTTTTTTTTGTGCCAAAAAGATATCGGTCAGCTCGTCTATTCTCGCCGCCAACATCTCGTTCATCGCTAGGGTCGGTACGATTTCCTCCTCCAACCAACCGATCCTGGTTTGCCCCAAACCAAAAGTTGTTTTGTGTCCCGTACCTACATAAGGTGCTAACTCGATTAAAGCATAAAATAACTCGTGAAAATCCGGGTTTTTGCTAGCAGAACGAGACAAATTCAATTCCACCGAACCCGTAAACCCCGTCACCATCCCCCTTTTACCTGCGGCGACTTTAGCAGATTCGATCTTGTGGTGGCTGATGACAACGTGTTCCTCAACCCATTCTAAAAACTCCTCTTGAGGAAAATCCACCCCCGAAAAAACGTTCCAGCGTCGCAGATAGCTATGGAACAAATTCCTCGGCACCGGCAGGGGCAGGTGATTTTTCTTTTGACGAAAACTGGTGGGAGTGATAAAGGTGAGTTTGACGTTAGCATCGTTGGCAGGAACATCCTTCAACAAGCTATCGTAGGTTATAGCCGGCAGAGCAATGTCCCAGGAACGAATCTCCAGGGGGGTCCCGTGGAGGGAAACCTCTTCGGGCAAATCTTTGACCCAATGGGCCAACCAACTCGCCACCGACGAAGACAGGGCGGTTATATACCAGCGGTAACTTTGGTCTGGCCGTATTTGGAAGCCTTTACCCGCAGGGAACAACTCCCCTTCCAGGTTAGAAATGGTAAAAGACTTCTCCAATTGGTCGTCGTGGAGTTGGGCGGAGAGTTCCGGATCGCTCTGGCGAACGCAATCGAGAAACCAAGCGTGCAGTCCGGTTGTATATTGGGGGTATAAGTAACTGACTTCGGCGGGAATTAGCTCTAGGACTATTCCCACCAGCTCGGTTTTCGCGGCCCACGGCCTCTGGCGAGGACTGCGTTTTTTGCTCGTGCGGCTTTTGGTTGTGGTTTTTTTTGTTGTTTTTCTCATGGTTTGCTTTGGGTTTGTTGTCCCCTTGGGGGGTTTTAATTAGTTTAGCATCTCTATCCTTCTAAGGCAATAGGCAAGAGGTAACAGAGCGTACCTCACCAGTCTGAAAATGCTATACAATCCATTGAGGATTGCTATATTCAATTGGAAATTTTTTTTGTTTGGCTCAACCGTGGTAGGATCTTAGATTTAAACCTACTAGGGAAGGAGCGGGACTGCACTAAATCCCTATTAGGGAGCTACAGAAAAATTGGCAAATAAAAAATCATAATGAGTTCGACTTTGGCAGAAGAACTGGTACTTGAATGGAAAACTAGACTGGAAACTGAGTGTCCCAACTGCGATGCCAGCACTCGGGAAAGTATTCTTTGTTGGTTGTTGGGGGATTATCTCCAGCAGTGGGAAGAATTCGACCCTGCTAAGAGGGCCATAACCCTCAGAGGTTTTGATTTTACTTACCGGATTTTGCGGCAAAGGTATCTGGGGGTTGGGCCAGAAAAAGCTTATCAAAATCTGATCCAGCGTTTGGGCGGTTTGGTGATGCTGCGCCAAAAAATCCGAGCCTGGGTGGCCACTACTCGCGATCGCCAGAGGACGGCCCTGGATGTTTTGCAAGAAGTCATCCAAGAGATGCTCAATAGCGATCGCTACCTCCAACAAAAAATGGCCCAAATTTCTCGATGTACCGCAGACAGTCGCTTGCGTAATGCTTTATTGTTGGCCAGTTTGGAGGAATATTGCGTCCGACCGATCCGCAATCAACCTTTATTAGTTTATCGATTTGTTAATTATTTGCGTCGCTCTCAAAAGGGCGGATTGACTCAAGTTCCTACTCAAGAATGGGTGCAATTGCTATCAGAAGAAATTAGTCTTAAAGATACAGAAGACACGGTTAGTTTGCTAGATAGCGAGGCAACTTCCCAGTACGAAGAGGGGGTATTTTGGCAAGAAAAACAGGAACTTCGCCAACAGGTACGAGAGGAATTTTTAACTTATTTGGCAGAACAAGTAGAACCCAATGCCGCCGAATGGTTGCGACTTTATTTGGAGGGTTATTCTCAGGAGGCGATCGCGGGAATTATGGAACTGCCGGTCAGACAAGTATATAGATTGAGGGAAAAGCTAACTTATCATGCAATTAGGGTTTTTGCTATCAAACAAAGACCGGAATTAGTAGCTCATTGGTTAGAGATTTCTCTGAATGAAAATAGTTTGGGTTTAACTGCAGATCGATGGCGAACTTATTGGGAAAATCTTAACGAAGAACAGCGCGAAATTGTTAGGGGATTAAAAAAGGGAAAAAGCGTAGAGGCGATCGCTGACGATTTAAAGATGAAAACTACTCAAGTAATTAGGGAATGGACTAAGCTATATTTAGAAGCTCAGTCATTAAGAAATGTTTAGCCCAAAAAACTGGAAAATCGAACACAGGTTAATGGCAATTAGCTATTAGCAATTAGCAAATGGAAGTATTGTGAAATTTCCGTAAATTTATGGACGTAAACGAGGGCGTAGTGTTAAATTAGTATTGAGAACTGTAAAGCTGTCCCTCTGCCTATTGCTGTCAATCTCCTCCAACTAGGCCACCAAGCACCCGATCCCGTGATGGACCGAGGAAAACAAAAGACCAGGTTAAATAGCTCTATTAACGGCGGCGATCGTAAATTCGGGGAGCTATCAAACGGTGGATTGGTTTCATACAGCAACTCAAGGGGAAGCTCCGCTATCTGTTGGTGCATCTGGTGAAATTAGTAGCAGCTTTATTCCTCTTGTGAAGTTGCTGTATTTCTTTTAGTAAATAAACACCATCAGTCAATGTTAGTCAGAGAGAAAGTCGAACGGGCAAGTCAAATGAATTACGAAGCAATTTTTTCACTTATTGACAGTCTCCTACCCTTTGAGGCTTGCCTGTACCACCAAATTTTACCTTTATCAATAGAGGGTAGTTTGTTGAGATTGGGGGTAGTCGAGCCCCAAGATGCTTCGGGGGTGGATTACGCTCGCCGAATGCTAGCTTATTTGAATTGCTCTCTAGTAACGGAGGAGATTTCTTGCGAGACTCAACGTTCGGTACTGTCAGCTTATCTTTACCATAAAGGTCAGAATAAGTCCCACCCGCCGACGCAAATCTCCAATCCTCAAAATAAAGAGAAAGCAAAGGAAGTTCCAGCAAGTTCAGAAGATTTATCTGCTAAAGAGTCAGCGGCTAAAACTCAGTCCCAAGGGCAAAAAGAGCGAGAGCCTAATTCTCAAGCCAGAGCAACTTCTCGGCCCCCATTGAATGGGCCCAAACCGCCCCAACGGAAAACAACCCCAGAGTTAGAGCTAGAAGCGGTTCATTTGTCGAGTTCTGTGGAGGCTTTGGTAGGCTTAGAACCGAAACAGTTATTAGAGGAATTACTAGCTAGAGTCCTTTTAGGAGGAATTGGTCGCCTTTATTTTGAACGGCAAGAATCTGGTGGGAATATTCTGTGCAGTCAAGATGGAATTCTACAGTCGGTGGTAGAAGAACTGGAGGCGAGCAAATTTGAGGGAGTGATAAACGAGTTAAAGTTGCTGACCAATATGCCTTTAACTCCAGTTGAAAAGCCCCAACAGGTAGAAATAGAACGGATGTACGAGGGGAACGAATTGTTGTTGCGCTTGCGGGTGATGCCGGTTCGTAGGGGGGAAGAAGCGACCCTACAGGTCTTGCGCGGAGCGGCTTTGAGGTTTTACCAACAGCAACAGTTATCTCATTTAAGTCGGGATGCTTTGAGTTTGGCAGAGCAGTTGCATGGTAAAGTAAATCAAATTCGCGATCGCACTCGCCTAGTACCCAAGAGTAAGTTAGAAAACTTGCCCGTTTTGGATAAGTTACTTAAAGATGTAGAGCAGGAAATTAAATCTATTCTTGGTAGGGAATAGCTAGAGGGTGGGGAGGCGGCGAAGTGTGGGGGGGGTGGGAATTGTAAAAAACCTACCCCTGTGAGGGGGAGTGGGGGGAAAGATTCGTGCAATAAACTTCCCACACTCCCTACACCCAAAGCAGCAGCAAGCCCTAATTAAACAAGAGCGGGAACTGGTTCTTGCCAGCGATTGACCGCTTTAGCGATAACCGCCATTTCCTGCATCAGGCCATCGAAGCGATCGGGAGTCAGAGATTGAGGGCCGTCGGAAAGAGCCTTAGTAGGATTGGGATGCACCTCGATCATCAAAGCATCAGAGCCGGCAGCGATCGCCGCCATCGCCATAGCCGGAACGTATTCTGCCCAACCGGTGCCGTGACTCGGGTCTATCGTAATTGGTAAGTGAGTGAGCGCTCGCAACACCGGTATGGCCGATAGGTCTAAAGTATTGCGGGCGTACTGGCGATCGAAAGTACGAATGCCGCGCTCGCACAAAATTACGTTTGGGTTGCCCCCTGCCAGAACGTACTCTGCCGCCATCAACCATTCTTCGATAGTTGCCGACATTCCTCGCTTGAGGAAAACGGGCTTATCTTGAGCCCCCACCTTTTTCAACAGGGGGAAATTTTGCATATTGCGGGCCCCGATCTGAATGATATCGGCCACCTCTGCCAACCGGGGCAGATCCGCAGCATCCATTAATTCTGTAATAATCCCCAAACCGGTTTCTTCCTTAGCAGCGGCCAACAAGTCCAGGGCACTTTCCCCGTGACCTTGGAAGGAGTAGGGAGAAGTCCGAGGCTTATAGGCCCCTCCACGGAGAAACTTCGCTCCAGCAGCTTTGACTCGGCGGGCAGTTTCCACGATCATTTCCTCGTTTTCCACCGAACAAGGGCCAGCGATAACTACTAATGGATGATGCAAGCCAAAAGGAACGGGCCCGTTGGGAGTTGGGACTATGACTTCGCCAGCTTCCCCGTGGCGAAATTCCAGACTGGCCCGCTTATAAGGACGTTCTACGCGAAGGACTTGCTCGATCCACGGGTTCATTTCTTGTAACTGCAAGGGCTCTAAGTCGGCAGTATCCCCCACCAAACCAATTACTACTTTGTAACGTCCGACAATTTTTTCCGGGTTTAGCTGCCAGTTATCTTTCAGTTCGTCGCAAAGACTATCAATTGCGGGTTCTGGAGCCCCGACTTTCATTACTATAATCATGTCTGACCTTCTTATTTTTCTTTAGTTAATAGCAATTAAGCGCAAGAGGCAAGAGGCAAGAGGCAAGAGGCAACAGGGGTAGTGCATTTTCAATGCCAAGGATAATCGTAGAAAAAAATCGGACCTTCTGTTTTTTATCTACTTTTGCCTGCTTGCCTCTTGCCTTTTCCCTAACTTTTGCATGGTTGCATGCATGCCTAAAAGCAATCAGTTTTTAGACGCGACGACGCCACTCATAAAAGGACTGCTATTGTTAATTGCCTATTTATTTTTTTTTGGCGGAACGCCAAGCTTCTGTGGTACGTCCGAAATTGACAGTAAATTCCTGCCAGCCTAAAAGACTGCCAGTAATTTCTTCTTCCCAGGAAGCTGAGAAAATGCCGTAACTCAAACCGATAACGCTCAAACCAAAAAAGCATAAGCTGACGATAAGCACAGCTTGATTGGGAAGGGGAAATACTTCGTTGGCGATAATAAAATAACTGCCAACGAAGGTAAACAAGGCCATTAATAGGGGAATGCCCGATAGGAGGACCATGCGGCTTACCATGCGACGGCTGACCGCTTCGGGAATGGCCCTATCCTCAAAAGAGCTCTTTTTGCGCTCTTTTTTTTCCTCGGTGATTTTTTGGCCTGTTTTTTCCTCGCCTGCAGCCACCGCTACAGGCGGGGAGGAGGGCTTTTTCGCTTTTGTTTTGGTCGGTTTTTTCTTATTTTTAGGCCGCTCGAAGGGTATTCCTTGGCGGGGTGGTTCTTTGGACATAAACAGTTTAGCCTCTAATACCGAGACGGCTAATTAAAGATTTGTAACGTGTTGAATTTTCTTTCTGAAGGTATGCTAGGAGACGTTTGCGGCGACCGATACTCCGCATCAGTCCTCTTTGGCAAGAATAATCTTGTTTGTGAATTCTTAAGTGGGCGCTTAGTTGGTTAATCCTTTCTGTTAGTAAGGCCACCTGAACTTCTGTCGAGCCGGTATCGGTTTCATGGGTTTGGTATTCACCCATAATTTCTTGTTTGCGCTCTTGCGTTAGTGTCATAAACAGTCCTTTTTCTGTTACAAATACCACAATCTTAGATGGTACCACACCTAAATCTGAGTTTTGGTGTTTTTTGATAAATCTAAATTCTAAAATTGGGAATCGACATTGGCAAAAAAGCTTATACATTTTAATCTTGTAAAGATACCTACAAAAAGATATCAGCTTCCTTCTCCCCGCAAGTCTGCCGCAAGTCTGCCCCCCTCTCCGCAAGTCTGCTCCCCTCTATCAGGGGGTCAAACAAGCGATCGCCTCTCGAATCCAATCATCGACGTTAGTATTGCCGGACATTTTAGCATCCTTGCCGAGAACTTGCAACGCCTGCATCACCTCGGGGGCAGTGTAACCCAAAGCCAACAAGGTCATTTCTACCTCTTCGGTAATTTCGGGAGAAACGTCGGCGGGAACCGATTTTGTCAAACCGACATTTTCGCGCCACTCTGCCAATTTAGTTTTCAACTCTAAAGAAATCCTCTGGGCGGTTTTGGGCCCTACCCCCGGAGTTTTTGCCAAGACGCGGGTATTGCCGCCGACGATCGCTAGGACTAATTCCGGTAATTCTAGGGTATCCAAAAGAGCGATCGCCAACTGGGCCCCGATACCGCTAACGCTTATCAACTGACGAAACAAGTCTCTTTCGGCAACCTTGGCAAAACCATAAAGCAGCATTTGGTCTTCGCGGACTTGCAGGTGAGTAAAGATTTGAGTTTCTTCTCCCACCTGTAACTCTTGGGCGATGCGGGGCAAAATTTGCACCTCGTAACCAATTTGGTTGACTTCTAAAATTAAAGTAACTCGATGGGCGCTGGTTTTGCGGACATCGACAGCGGTTCCTTTTAAATAACTAATCATTATTGGAATTAACAATTAACAATTAACAATTA
>CAZSTZ010000052.1:10243-14296 GCA_964609515.1 uncultured bacterium
AATGGTTGCCTCAAGTCAACGCCCAAGTTTGGATTTTAGCTTTGGGGCGGTTGCTGTCTCAGACTGGGACGGGTTTTACTTTATTTTACACGCCCATTTTTTTCGTTAACGAAGTAGGTTTGTCTGCCACCGCCGTCGGGGTTGCCTTGGGCAGCGCCCAAATTTCCGGCATAGTCGGTCGGTTTTTGGGAGGTTCCTTTTCCGACTCCCAGTTTTGGGGGCGGCGGGGTACTTTGTTATTATCGGCGGTTGTTTCGGCGATCGCCTCTTTCGTTATCGCCGTCGCTTACGATTTTCCTACCTTAATTCTGGGTAAATTATTGATGGGATTAGGTATAGGTTTGTATTGGCCGGCCACCGAAGCGGTGGTGGCAGATTTAACTGAGGGGGGCGATCGCAGCGAGGCTTGTCGCTCGGCCCGGCAAGGATAGCGGTAGCGATGTTGAAGAAGCCGAGCGCCAGGAAATAGTTTGACGCGACTGGGAGATAATGTCGGCTTGCAATTAGGCATTATTCTCGGCGGCATTGTTATTAGTACCACGGGGGCTTATCGCAGCTTGTTTGTAGTGGACGGCATTTCCTTTTTAGTCTTTTTTGGGGTAGTTTATTGGGGGATATCGGAAACTTATAAACCGGATGTTGCTTTTGACAATAGCAAAACAGAAGAGATGAAAAATGGTTGGTTGGTTGCTTTGAGCGATGGCCCTTTTGCAATCTTTATTGCTGTCAATATTATGTTTACTTTCTACGTTTCCCAAATTCACAGCACCCTCCCGATTTATTTAAAAAATTTCGTTCCCGGAGAATTTTCTGCGGCAACTGTTAGTTTTTTGTTTGCCATCCATACGGCGATTTCGATAATCTTTTTATTGCAAATTGCCAGATTTTTGAGCCGTTTTAGCCGTCCCAAAGCTTTGACAATTTCAGCTTTATTATGGGGGGTAGGATTTGTGGTGACAGCTCTCGCTGGAACTACAACAACTGGGAATTTTTTCTGGGCTATTTTAGCTTTATCTATTTTCGCGATCGCCATTGTTAGTTACACTCCGATTATGTCTGCCTTCGTTGCCGATTTAGCCCCAGAAAATTTGCGAGGAATTTACTCATCTATTAGTTCTCAATGTTGGGCAATTGGCTATTTAATCGGGGAGCCTTTGGGAGGTTGGGCTTTGGATAATTCGGCTGCAGTAATTAATAACTTTTGGTTGGCAATGACTTTAACTGTTGGGGTTGCTATGGTTATTTTGCGATCTTTGGATAAAATGATGGGAATAGGGAATAGGGAATAGGGAATGGGAGGAATTATTTATTTGGACCAAGCACGAATCGGCAATAATGGCCCACGGCCTGGCCCAAAAGTGGACAAAGGGGGCCAGAGTGGACTAGAGAGTCGGTCAAGAAACCCGGTTTTTACAGAAATTCCGGGTTTCTGAGATACCAAAAAGCGTGGTTTCACGCCAATTACAAGACCTGCTATCTAACAATTAACAATTAGCAATTACTCGCGCTCTATTCATTCTTGTCTATTTGTTATGGCTTATTTTTTACTTGAGAAATAGGCGAGGTTCTTCTTTTAAGTTAAGTTGAGGTAAAAGTTCTTAAAACATTGTTAAAACTCTTCCCTACCACTTTGAGAAAAGATTATAATTATTCAAAGCGATGGGTGGTAGTCTTCCCTCGGGGTACACTGTAATTAAATTGTCAGACAATCTTATTAGTTCAAGAGGAAAAAAGTCTATGAACAGTAAAACTTTACCGACTATTTTAGCAGTAGATGACAGCGTATCGATGCAACAATTAATCGAAAAAACCCTCAAAAATCGCTATCGAGTAATGGTGGCTGGTAATACGGTAGAAGCTTTAGGAATACTTTACCACGAACCGGTAGAATTGATGTTATTAGACGTCTCTATGCCGGGAGTCGATGGCTTAGAATTTTGTCGAATCGTGCGGCGATCGCCCCACTTGAAAGACTTGCCCGTAGTCATGTTAACCGCAAAAGACACGGTTTACGACAAAATAGAAGGAAGACTAGCAGGGGCAACAGAATATTTAACCAAACCATTTAACGCTGCCGAACTACTCCAAATCATCGACAAAATTCTCAAAAAAAAGGCACAATCTAAAGGTGCATCCTAATTCGGCAAGTAACCTTTTTTGGAAAGGAATTAGGAACAAGTAAAACCCCAAAATAGCCCCAAGCAACACTTGATTTTTAAGGAAGGAAAACATGGCAACAATCTTAGTAGTTGACGATGTAGCTAGCGAATTGCAAATGATAGGCAATATTATAGCAAAAGCAGGATTTAAAATCATCAAAGCCGCCGACGGCTATGAGGCAGTTAAATTTGCTGAAGAGAAAAAACCAGACTTAGTAGTATTGGACATTATCATGCCAAAAATGAACGGATTTGAAGTAGTAAGAGAACTGCGAGGCAATCAGAAAACCGAAAAAATACCCGTGGTATTGTGTTCTCAAAAGAACACGGAAATCGACCGAATATGGGGAATAGAACAGGGGGCGGATGCTTACTTAACGAAACCATTTGAACCGAAACAGTTAGTCGATATCGTCCAACGCTTGCTAAACTCAATTAACAACTGACAACTAACAAAAACGCAAATAGCAAAAAGTAGATGACGCTGCCTCAAAATCCAACCCTACCTTTCAACTTGGGCAAAAAACGGCCATATATTTTATTTACTCGAAAAACAAGCGTTTTTGCCGTAGATTTAATAGGAGTAAGAGAAGTCTTAACCTCAAAAGAACAAGCAATTACGCCCGTGCCAAATACCCTACCATTCTTACTCGGATTAAGCAACCTGCGGGGGGAAATTTTAGCCGTGGCAGACTTTGGTAAATTCATCAACGCAGAAGCGGTCGATCGCTTTGCAGAAGACACTCGCATTTTAATCGTAGAAGCGCCAAACCCATCGGATGTAAAATTACCGATGATGCGTCTGGGTTTGGCAGTGTCGCGGGTTGAAGGAGTAGTGGACTTGGAGCCGGATGAAATCGTCTCCGCAGAAGAGGCAAGCGAAGAATTAGTGCCGTTTTTGCGAGGTTTATATAACTATCGGGGTCGTCTGGTAATGGTTTTGGATGTAGAGGCGATCGCCAATTCAGACCGTTGGTAAGCAACTAACAACTAACAACCAACAACCAACAACTAACAATTGACAACCAACAACAAACAATTATGGAAGAAAGTGCAACAAATATATTCTCGGGTATATTCTCTGGAAACTTTATCCCCCACGGGCATTGTTACCTGTGGAAGCCGGCCTTAGTGTGGCTGCATCTAATCTCCGATGGAGCGATCGCCCTAGCTTATTTTATAATTTCCATAGTCTTAGTTTATTTTGCCCTGCAGCGCAAAGATTTGCCCTTTGGGAACATCTTAGTTTTATTTAGTGCCTTCATCATCTCCTGCGGGCTAACTCATATTATGGAAGTTTGGACGATTTGGCATCCCGACTATTGGCTGTCTCTTGGCATAAAAGCTATTTGCGCTGGCTTTTCCGTCTATGCGGTCATAGTCTTAGTGCCCTTAATTCCGGTCTTTCTTTCCTTTAAGAGTCCGGCAGAATTGGAAGCCATCAACCAAAAATTGCAAGCCGAAATAAGCGATCGCCTCCAAGCAGAAACGGCCCTCAAAGAATCCCAAGAGCGGTATCGGGCCCTAGTAAAAGCCGGTTCCCAAGTGCTGTGGACCACCAACGCCAGGGGAGAAATAGACAGCGAGCAGCAAGAGTGGATGGCATTTACCGGTCAGACTTTTGAAGAAAGCAAAGGCTTAGGCTGGCTCAATGTCGTTCGTCCAGAAGAGCGAGACGGGGCTCGTCAGGCATGGACGACGGCGGTAGCGACGGGTCAAGCCTATCGTCTCGAACACTGGCTCCGCCGTTACGATGGCGAATATCGATATATGAGCGTTTGTGCCGTGCCGGTGCGAGGAGAAGATGGGAAAATTCGCGAGTGGGTTGGCATTAAAAACGATATAACAGACCGCAAACAAGCAGAAGCACAACGCCAAGAAGCAGTGGCGGCGG
>CAZSTZ010000052.1:14396-31192 GCA_964609515.1 uncultured bacterium
GATATAACAGACCGCAAACAAGCAGAAGCACAACGCCAAGAAGCAGTGGCGGCGGTCGAACGTTCCCAAAGGCTATTGCGGGCAGTTATCGATACAAGTCCCGACTTGATTTTTGTCAAGGATCGAGAATTTCGATGGTTGCTAGCTAACAAGAGTTTGGCGCAACTCCTAAATAAAACCCCAGAAGAGATTATCGGCAAAAAAGATACCGAAGTAGGCTTACTTAAAGAACACATTTTTGGCAATGCCGAAAAAGGCATTCGCGGCTACCGCGCCGACGATGAAGCAGTGCTGAGTGGGGAGTCCATTCGCAACTATAACGATGTCACTATCTCTGCTGAGGGAGTCGAACGAGTTTTTGACACCCAGAAACTGCCCTTGCGGGATGAGAACGGAAATGTCTTTGGGGTGTTGGGGTTTAGCCGAGATATTACTGACTTCAAAAAAGCCGAGCTGGCTTTAAAAGCAGAACGAGAGCGGCTGTTTTCTATTTTCGATGGCATCCCTGCGTTCCTATATCTGCAAGCGCCAGATTACTCAGTAAAGTTTGCCAACCGGGCGTTCCGGGAAAAATTTGGCGAAGCGGGAGATCGACCTTGTTTCGAGGTTATTGCCGGTCGCAGGGAGCCCTGCGAGAATTGTCCGACTTTTAACGTATTTGACACCAAAGAAGCTCAAACCTGGGAATGGTACGAGGCTAAGACGGGCAAAACTTATCAAATCGATGATTATCCTTTCTACGATACCGATGGTACGCTATTGGTGGTAGAGATGGGGTGGGATATAACAGACCGCAAACAAGCAGAAGCACAACGCCAAGAAGCAGTGGCGGCGGTCGAACGTTCCCAAAGGCTATTGCGGGCAGTTATCGATACAAGTCCCGACTTGATTTTTGTCAAGGATCGAGAATTTCGATGGTTGCTAGCTAACAAGAGTTTGGCGCAACTCCTAAATAAAACCCCAGAAGAGATTATCGGCAAAAAAGATACCGAAGTAGGCTTACTTAAAGAACACATTTTTGGCAATGCCGAAAAAGGCATTCGCGGCTACCGCGCCGACGATGAAGCAGTGCTGAGTGGGGAGTCCATTCGCAACTATAACGATGTCACTATCTCTGCTGAGGGAGTCGAACGAGTTTTTGACACCCAGAAACTGCCCTTGCGGGATGAGAACGGAAATGTCTTTGGGGTGTTGGGGTTTAGCCGAGATATTACTGACTTCAAAAAAGCCGAGCTGGCTTTAAAAGCAGAACGAGAGCGGCTGTTTTCTATTTTCGATGGCATCCCTGCGTTCCTATATCTGCAAGCGCCAGATTACTCAGTAAAGTTTGCCAACCGGGCGTTCCGGGAAAAATTTGGCGAAGCGGGAGATCGACCTTGTTTCGAGGTTATTGCCGGTCGCAGGGAGCCCTGCGAGAATTGTCCGACTTTTAACGTATTTGACACCAAAGAAGCTCAAACCTGGGAATGGTACGAGGCTAAGACGGGCAAAACTTATCAAATCGATGATTATCCTTTCTACGATACCGATGGTACGCTATTGGTGGTAGAGATGGGGTGGGATATAACAGACCGCAAACAAGCCGAAGCGGAAATGCAGGAGAGCGAAGAGCGATTTCGAGTTATTTTCGAGCAAGCTGCGGTCGGTATTGCCCGAGTAGCTACCGATGGAACCTGGTTAGAAGTAAATCAGAGGATTTGCGATATCGTCGGTTACACTCGCGAGGAGCTGCTGCAATTTACCTTTCAAGACATTACCCACCCGGACGACCTCGATATCGATCTCAATTATGTGCGCGAGTTGTTTGCTGGAAATATTCCTTACTATTCGATGGAGAAGCGCTACGTCCGCAAAAACAAATCTATCGTCTGGGTTAATTTAACGGTAGGCTTGAAACGGGACGAAGCGGGGCAAGCTAAATATATGATTTCGGTAGTTGAGGATATCGGCGATCGCAAGCTAGCAGAAACGGAGCTGCGCCTTTCCGAAGAGCGCTATCGTTCCTTGATAGAAGCGAGCGGGCAAGTTGTCTGGAGCACCAACGCCAGAGGTGAAATTGAAACCCCCCTGTCCGGCTGGATGGCTTTCACGGGCCAGACTTTTGAGGAAAGCAAAGGCTTTGGCTGGGCGAATGTCGTTCACCCGGACGATCGCGAAAAGACACTGAAAGCGTGGAACGATGCTCTAGCCAAGCGATCGGTTTACAAAATAGAAACCCGCCTCTGCCGCGCCGATGGAGAGTATCGCCACACGATAACAAGAGGCGTTCCCATTTTGGCAGAAGATGGCAGCGTTCGGGAGTGGATAGGCTCCTGTACGGATATCACGGAGGAAAAGCGAGCGAAGGAGCAACTAGAAAACTTCGCCAAAGAGCAACAAAGGTTGCTGCAAGAACTGAAAACCCGTCAAAACGCTTTGGATGGGGCTGCCATCGTTAGCGAAACCGATACTAACGGAACCATTACCTACGTCAACGATCTGTTTTGTCAAATCTCCGGCTACAGTCGCGAAGAGTTAATGGGTCAAAACCATCGCATTATCAAGTCCGGCCATCACGCCCAAGAATTTTTTGCCAAATTGTGGCAAACTATCTCCAGGGGTCAAGTTTGGAAAGGCGAGATTAAAAACAAGCGCAAAGATGGTTCCTATTATTGGGTTGACACCACCATCGCCCCCATGTTCGACACCAAAGGCAAGATTGTCAAATATACTGCCATCCGCTTTGACATCACCGAACGCAAACAAGCGGAGGAAAACTTGGAAAAAATAGCTGCCGAACGCAAAGACGAAGCCGAATCTCTCACCCAACAAGTGCTGAAGTTGCTCGGCGATATCAAAGGCGCAGCCAAAGGAGATTTAACCGTGCGGGCGGAGGTAACTAACGATGTCTTGGGTGCCGTTGCCGACTCCTTCAATTACTTAGTGAGCGAGCTGCGCAAAGTAGTTAACGGCATTCAGAGGCTAGCATCCCAGGTGAACTCCGCCACTGACGAATCTATTAGCAGCACCAAAGAATTAGCCACGCAAGCTCGCACCCAAGCGCGACAGCTCGAAAGTTCCCTCCAACAAATCGATCGCATGGTCAATTCGATTAAACAAGTCTCCGACGCGGCGGGGCGAGCGACCGAAGTGGCCCAACAATCGGCCCAAACGGCGGAAGCGGGAGGAGTGGCAGTCGATCGCGCAGTTCGAGGCATCGACGAGTTGCGCCGCACCATCGCCGATACTGCTAAAATGATGAAACGCTTGGGCGAGTCGTCCCAACAAATCGGCAAAATCGTTACTTCTATTTCTCAAATTGCCTCCCAAACCAACCTCCTCGCCCTCAACGCGACTATCGAGGCCGCCCGGGCGGGAGAACAAGGTCTGGGTTTTGCGGTGGTTGCGGAGGAAGTGCGGAAGTTGGCGGAACGTTCCGCCGATGCCACTGAGGAAATTTCCGAAATCGTTACTACCATTCAAAAAGAAATGGGCGGCGTGATGCAAGCGATGGAAACGGGCACTCAAGAAGTGGTAGCGGGAACGAAACTGGCGGCGGAGGCGAAAACTCATTTGACGGAAATAATTCAAGTGAGCCACGAGATGAATGCCTTGATTCAAAATATTACCACCGCTACTAACAAGCAGGTGACTTTTGCCGAAGAAATTTCTGGCACTATGAGCGAGGTTAATAAAATTGCCAATACCACGGACAGTCAAGCAGAAAACGTGACAGCGTCCCTGGACGGTTTGGCCGTTGCCGTCAATCAACTGCAAAATTCTGTAACTAAGTTTCGGAGCTAAAGCAGGCAAGAGGCAAGAGGCAAAAGGCAAAAGTAGGGAAGAGGGAATAGGAACGCAGAACCTGACTCTTGCCTATTACCTTCCCCCTGACTCTTGGGGAGCATCCCATATTTGTAAAAATATCGAATATTCGGTTTTTTATCTAATGCATCCCTTTTCCCTTCTTGCCTTTTCCCCAAAAGAGTGCCTCTTGCATGCATGCCTCTTGCCTAAAAGCGAGATTAGTTTGCTTCGCAGACTCGCAACTCCAAGTCCTTACGGACGACCTTGCGGTACGCAACGCGGGGCGCGTTTTTGGGTTTTTACAAAATTGAGATGCACCCGACTCTTGCCTCTTGCCTTTTGCCTTTTGCCTAGTATAATTATGAGCGATTTTAACGAATTAATCGGTACTTTTATTGCCGAAAGTCAAGATTTCCTGCAGTCGATGGAGGAGGATTTGTTGGCGATGGAAGGTAGTAAAACGAGCGAAGAACGCTTGGAAAGAATTAAAAACCTATTTCGGGCGGCCCATTCGATTAAGGGTGGGGCGCTGATGTTTGGTTTGGAAAATCTCTCGACGGCGGCTCACGCTTTGGAAGATTGTTTTGCGATTTTGCGCGATCGCTCTCAACGGTCAACAGGCAGGATGCCTGTTCTACAACCGGACACGGTAACTACACTCCTGCAAGGTCTTGACGTTCTTAAAAAGTTAGTAGCAAAAACCAGTCGCGGCGAAGAAATTGCTGCCGAAGAAATAGAGGAAATAGTACCTTTAAAAAGTCAATTAGAGAGGGTTTACGGTCAAGAAAAACCCCAGGCAAAATGGACCCAACTTCGAGCAGTTAATACCGATGTAATTAAGGTGATTTTTAACAACGACTTGCCCCCGCTTTTTGCCAAACTCGAAAGCGAAATTTCTCAAGCGCAAGCAGAAAATATCGAGCAGACTGCGGGCAAATTAAACGAAATCTATTATCAACTTTCCGGGGTGGCAGGTATCCTGCAACTGCCAGAGTTCGGCGCTATCGTCGAAAAAGTGCGGGAGTTAATAGATACTCCCGAACTTTCGGTGGAACAGTTGCGAGCAAAGGGGTGGGCGATCGCTCAAAATTTACAGACTTCCCGAGAACAAGTTTTAGCAGGAGAGGCGATCGGACAGCCCCCCGAGGAAATAGAAGAAGCGATCGAACGGTCCCCACAAGTAGAAGAGGAAACCCAAATTTCAGAACCACCAGAGGTTTCCCAACTCCAACCTTCAGCTTCCACCGCCACTCCCCTCCCTCAGGGTAACTGGCAGCGTCCCACCATTCGGGTCGATTTGGAACATCTGGCGGAATTGGTTAATCTAGTGGGAGAACTGGCGATTAATCGCACTCACTTAGAACTGCAACAAAAGCAACTGCGGTCCGAAACTAAGCGGATGCATCGCCATCTGTTCGAGTTAGATCGCTTTGGCAATCAACTGCGGGACGAGTACGATCGCCTTAGTGTTTTCCCTCATGGGGACCAGACTCCCACACTTCCCACCCCCCCCACACTTCCCACCCCCCCCACACTTCCCACGCTCCCTGGAAATGGGGGATTTTCTCAGTTCGATCCTTTAGAAATGGATCGATATAACGAATTTCATACCACGGCCCAATCTGCCATCGAAACAACTCGGTCGATCGCCAACTCTGCGCTTAAGGTTGACGAATTATCTATTCAATTAGAACGCAGTACCGATTTACTCCGACGCATCACCGACAGATTGCGATCGCGAGTCATCCAGTTGCGGGTCGTACCCTTCAGCAAGTGCGTGGATGCCCTCCCCCGGGCCCTGCGCGAACTCTCCCAAACTCACAATAAAGAGGTCAACCTGCTGCTGTTGGGGCGGGATACCAAAGTTGACGAAAGTTTGGTGGATGCCCTACGGGATCCGTTAGTCCATCTAGTCCGCAACGCTTTCGACCACGGCATCGAATTCCCAGAAGCGAGAAAAGCAGCGGACAAACCTCCCAACGGTCAAATCGAAATCGCCGCCCGCCACCAGGGCGGTCAAACCATCATTACGGTTACGGACGACGGTCAGGGCATCGATCCGGAAAAAATTCGGCAAAAAGCGATCGAGAAAGGTTGGTTTGCCGCCGAACAAGCTAAGGAACTGTCGGTGGCGGAACTCTACGAGTTGCTCTTTTGGTCCGGGTTTACTACGGCAGAATCTACTACCGACTTGTCCGGACGCGGGGTGGGTTTGGATATCGTCCGCGACAATTTGCGCAAGGTCCGAGGTACGGTAAAGGTCGATTCTCGGGTGGGTCAAGGGACTACTTTTATCCTCAAACTGCCGTTGATGCTTTCCATTGCCAATGCATTGTTGGTGCGGATCGAACATAATACGGTGGCGGTTCCCCTAGATTCGGTGGAAGAAATTCTCCACATTCGAGGGGAGGAAATTCAGGCGGCGCTCAATCAACCGATGTTGGCGTGGCGGGACGAGTTTATCCGCCTGACGCGGTTGCAAGAACTTTTGCGCTATAGCATACCCAATCCCGACGGTCCTTCTCCGGATCCCCTTAACCAAGACCATATACCGGTTTTGGTGGTGGCGTCTGCCGAGGGGGTTTTGGCGATCGCCGTGGAACGTCTGGTCGGCATGCAGGAGATAGTTGTCAAACCTCTGCCGTCGCCTCTGTCTAAACCTCGCGGTATCGTGGGTTGTACGATTTTGGGAGACGGTCGGGTGGTGACGATTTTGGATGTTGACGATTTAATCGTTCAGTTTAAACCGACCGCCAACGGGGCCATCGCCGTTGCCGAAAGAAGTCACTTGCAGGATGCCTTGCCCGCCAGCTCTCAAGCACCGCAAATTTTGGCGATCGACGATTCTTATACGATTCGTCAGTTGCTTTCTCTTTCTTTACAGCGGGCTCGCTATCGGGTGGAGACTGCTAAAGACGGGCAGGAGGCTTTGGAGAAGTTGGAGGGCGGTATGGATTGCGATTTGGCAATTGTAGATATCGAGATGCCTCGCATGGATGGGTTTGAGTTTTTGCGCCGGGTTAAGTCTAATCCCAGTTTTGCCAATATTCCCGTGGCCATGCTCACCTCCCGCAGCGGCGCAAAACACCGCCAGTTGGCGATGGAGTTGGGGGCTTGTTATTATTTTACTAAGCCTTATAACGAGGCTCAATTGTTGGAGGCGATCGCTAAAATAGTTAACAATTAGGGAATAGGGAATAGGGAATGGGGAATGGGGAATCCTTAGGATTAACAATTAACAATTGACAATTAACAATTAACAAAACTATGTTACCTACTCGTCGAATTTACAATCGTTTTAGCAGCAAAAATACGCAACAAAAACGGACTCCAACTCGGAAGTTAATTACTTTTCGATTGGGGGAAGATAGAGCTGCCATTCCTATCGAAAAAGTGTTGCGAGTTTTAGATAAATTTACTCCTCGCGCCGCCCTTAAAAGCGGTCGGAGTTTGGTAAAAGAACAGGAGCAAATTATTACTTTGCTCGACCCTTCGATTTTGCTTTTAAGCAGTCAAGAAACGAGGGATTGCTCTTACCTCATAGTTTGCACTCTTGAACTAAAAACCAAAGAGAAAGCAGTAGAATATCTCGGCATTCCCATCCCAGAAGTGCCGAAAGTTTTGGAAGTTGCCGAAGATAAATTTGGGGAAGTTCCCGAGTTTTACCGAGAAGGCAATCTCTCGCCTGCGGTGGAACAAATTATTAATGTTTCTGAGGATGAGGTGGTTTTTTATCTCAATTTAGAACGTTTTTTAACAATTAATAATTAACAATTAACAACTAACAACTAACAATTGACAATTAACAATTAACAATTAACTAGGGTCTGCTGAAAAAAACAAACATTGTCTGTGTTGGAGGGTTTTGGGTAATGGGTAATGGGTAATGGGATAACAGTAAGATGGCAAAAACATCTCGAAGAAATCGTTCAATGCCTGTAATTTATTACCTATTACCTATTACCTATTACCAAAATCATCAGCTTTTACGGTTTTTCGTGCCGCCCCTAACTATGAAAAAAAAACAGTATCGATCGCTCTTCAGCCTCCTATTATTAACAGTCGGTTTAATCCTATCGGCAATATTCAATCCCCTTGGGAATATAGAAGCGGAGGGTGGGTGGGGAGTGTGTCCGGTGTGGGGAGTGTGGGGAGCGTGTCCGGTGTGGGGAGGGTGGTTTGGTATTGGCGGTTTGCCGACTCCCTGGTGGCGGTGGTGGCGGTGGTGGCGGGTAAGGGTTTGTTGGCGTTGCGGATGGCGGGGTTATTTTTGTCGCATTACCGATAGGCAAGTTTAGCGACAGCGATGTTGCCTGCGCCTCTTGCAGTGAAAGTCGCATTACCGATAGGCAAGTTTAGCGACAGCGATGTTGCCTGCGCCTCTTGCAGTGAAAGTTGTTGCCAGTGGCGGTAATGGTGTTGGGAGTTCGGTGGCGGTGGTTTAAGCGGTTGGAGGAGAAACTTCGTAGCGATGGTTCGTCAAGAAACCCGGTAATTTCTGTGCATACCGGGTTTCACCAGATACCAAAGTCTGACTTTTTTATCGGCGATCGCTGCGAACTTACCTACCTACTCGCCAGGAACTTTTCTAACCTGGCCATTCCTTTTTCTATAGTTGGTAGGTCGGTAGCGTAGGAGATGCGGATAGTAGCTTCGGTGCCGAAGGCGACTCCGGGAATAACTGCTACTTGTTGTTCTTCTAATAGGGCGTTGCAAAATTCTAGGGAGTCCCTGGCTACTTTGCTGATGTCGGCAAAGATATAGAAGGCGCCGTCGGGTTTGGTACAACTGATGCCGGGCATGGCGTTGACTAGGTTATAGATGACTTCGCGGCGTTTGGCGAAGGCTAGGCGCATTTCCTCCACGCAGCCTGCAGATAATGATGATTCTAAAGCTGCGATCGCTCCGTATTGGGCGAAGGTGCAAACGTTAGAAGTGCTGTGACTTTGAATGATGTTAGTGGCTTTAATAAGTTCCACCGGGGCCCCTAAGTAACCGACGCGCCAACCGGTCATGGAGAAGGCTTTGGCGAAACCGTTGCTGACGATGGTGCGCTTAAATATTTCTGGGTTTATGGAACCGATGCTCAGATGTTCGGTGCCGTCGTAGAGGATTTTTTCGTAGATTTCGTCTGATACTACTAATATGTCTTTCTCTACTATTACTTCTGCTAGGGCTTTAATTTCTTCTGGAGAATAAACCATCCCGGTCGGGTTGGAGGGAGAGTTGAGTACGAATAGTTTGGTTTTGGGGGTTATTGCCTGACGCAGTTGGTCGGGAGTTATCTTGTATCCATTGGCGGCTTCGGTGGTAACGATGACTGGTTCGCCTTCCGCTAGCTTTACCATTTCTGGATAGCTCACCCAATAGGGCGCGGGAATTATTACTTCGTCCCCCGCTTCAATGAGGGCGAGCATTAGGTTAAAGAGAGAGTGTTTGCCGCCGTTGGTAACGATGATGTTTTGGGCTTGGTAGTCGAGACCGTTTTCTTTTTGCAGTTTGCGGGCGATCGCCTCTCTTAATTTCGGTTCTCCCGTGGCGGGGCCGTATTTAGTTTTGCCCGCATCCAAAGCTTCTTTGGCGGCGGCTTTTATATGTTCGGGGGTGTCGAAGTCCGGTTCTCCCGCGCTGAAGCTACAGACGTCTAAACCATCTGCTTTCATCGCTTTGGCTTTAGCCGATACGGCCAAAGTTAGGGAGGGGGGAACTTTTCCGACTCTGGTTGTTAGCTTCATGTGAGTTTGACCTTTTGTTTGAGGGTTCATTTTACAAGGAGCTTTTCGAGCCCCTCGCGGTTTTTGGTCTTGGTCCGCCCGATAAGGGGCGAGGGGCGACCATGCATTCTTTTACTATATCTTTGGAAGATTGTCAAGGTTTTGGGAATTAATAATTGCTAATAGAATCCATAGCCAACCATTCCCCCTGCAAAGTAAAGGCACTCCAATAATAAGGACTCTGCCATTCTTCCTGCTGCCACATTGCCAACTGGGCCTCGCGCAAGGCTGCCGCCGGCGACAAACCCCGTTCTAACACCCCTTGGTAAAAGTGGGACATCAATTCGGCAGTGCCGGCATCATCGACTCGCCACAAGGAAGTTACCACTCGCGGCGCGCCGGCATACATAAAACCGCGAGTCAAACCGACCAAACCTTCCCCTATCACTGCGGTACCCAAACCGGTCTGACAGGCGCTCAAAACGACTAATTCTGCGGGTAAGTTCAGGTTAAAAATGTCGGTTAGACGCAAATAACCGTTTTCCCAGTTGCCGTTTTTATCTACCAAAGACATAACGATCGCCGATAACTCCGGTTTTTCGTCGCTGGCCAATCCGTGGGTGGCAAAGTGAACGATGCGATATTCCCCTAGTTCGGGACTGGTGGCGTTTTCTTTGTTGGCTTCAAAGCCGTAAGATAGAGTAACTTTATCTGGGGAGGCGATCGCTAAGATTGCTTCTGCTTCTTGGCGAGTGCCGGGAAGTCGATCCCATTTGACGCCAGAAGCTTCGGCGGCCCTCGATATTTGTTGGGACTCTAGGGGGATATCTGCGGAAGCGATTTCGCCATTTCCCCCCACAACTCGTTCGTCGTCGAGGCCGAACACGGGGTCTGCGAGAATGGCTAGGGCTTTCGGGGCGGGAGGGCGATCGCCGGTTTGTTCTCTTAAAATTGCTAAAGCGGAAATCGAAGGCAAGTTAACAATTTCGTTGGTTAGCATTAAGGGTTGATAGCCGTCTGCTTCTCCGGTGGTTCCGGGTTGGGATAAGGCGGAAAAAGGAATGTAAAGCAAGCTTTCGTCTGGAACTACCACCAGGCGCTTGTTGCCGAGGCGATCGCCCAAAGGTTCGAGAATTAGTTCGGTGAGGGGATCCGCAGCTTTATCGATAAATTTCAGGTTCTTGCGGGTAAATTCCCGGGTGAAAGTATTCCGAAGCTGGACCACTGCTTTAATGATTTCTTTTCTGGGAGGGAGCTGATAGCTGAGGATTTCTTCTTTGGTAACTATCCAAGCGTAACTGCGCTCGTCTCCGAGAGAATATTCTAATAAAATTGTCTCCTCATCCAGGATATCTCTTTGAATTTCTGCCACCGTCAGGGGTTCGGGATATTTGAGGGCGGCGTAGGCGGGGCTGCTAGCGCGGATTTCGGTTTGGAGCTGTTGGTATCGAGCTAGCAGTGCATCCCTTTCTGCTTCTAAGGCTTTTTTCTGTTCTTCGGTGAAGTCGCCGGTCAGTATCTCCACTCGCTGTTTTTCGAGGATATCTAGTTCTCGCTGGAGGAGTTGTTCTCGTTGCAACAGTTCGGGTTTGATGCCTTGGCGAATGTCGGTTCTGGCTTCGACGAGCAGTTCTAATAAGGAGCGGGCGCGAGCTTGTTCGCTGGCTTCGAGGGCTCGGGCATCGAATCCTTTATTGGGCTGTTGTTGGTGCAGTTGCATCAACAGGTCGATGTAATATTTATAGTAGTCTTGAACGGTGGCAAAGTAGGAGGAACGGAGTTCGGAACTGTCGATTTTGGCGCGGAGCTGTTCTATAATGGCGATCGCTTCTTCCATTAAGTTTATCCCTTCTTCCAGTTGCTTTTGTCTTTCTTTGAGGAGGGCGCTATGGAAAAGAACGTTGGCTTCTGACTGGCGCTCTCCCGTTGCCCGAGTTAGGGATAGTGCCTGTTGGAAATATTCCCCGGCTTTGTCGTACTCTCCCGAGTCGGAGTAGATGGCACCGAGACTGTAGAGAGTGGTGGCTTCTCCAGAGCGATCGCCTATTTGCTCTCTGATAGTTAGGGCTTGCTGGTAGTATTCCAGAGCTTTTTCTCGCTCTTTTAAATAGGAATAGATAACGCCCATACTGGAGAGGGTGCTTGCTTTTCCACGGGGGTTGCTGGCTGCTTCAAATATGGGTAGGGCTTGTTGGTAGTATTCGAGGGCTTTTTCTAGTTCTCCTATACGGGAGTGGAGACTGCCCATATTTTTGAGGGCGTTTCCCTCGCCGATGGGGTCGTTGATTTTTCGGTGTAAGGCGAGGGCTTCCTCGTAGTATTCTAAGGCTTGCGTTGCTTCTCCCAAGTCGGAGTATAGGAGTCCGATATTGTTGAGGGCGAGGGCTTCTCCTGCGGCATAACCGCTGTTTTCAAATAAGGGTAAGGCTTGCTGGTAGCTCTCTAAGGCTTTTTGCAGCTCTCCGGTGTCGGAGTAAACGCTGCCTATATTATTGAAAGTAAGACCTTCTACTATGGGGTCTCCCGCTTGTTGAAGTAGGGGCAGGGCTTGTTGGTAAGATTCTAATGCTTCTTTGGTTTGTCCTAAATAGTGATAAACGGTTCCCATACTCACTAAGGTTACTGCTTCCCCTCGGGTATCGCCGCTTTCTCGTCGCAGGGGTAGGGCTTGTTCGTAATATTCTATCGCTTTTTTTCGGTCTCCCAAGTCGGCGTAAATCATGCCGATATTGTTGAGGGTGACGGCTTCTCGGGCGCGATCGCCGTCTTCCCGAAATAAGTTTAAGGCTTGCTGGTAGTCTTCTAAGCCCGCTTGCGGTTCTCCCATGTCCCACCGGGCCCGTCCGATGTTGGTGAGGGCGGACGCTTCTCCGTTGCGATCGCCCACTTCCTTAAAGATGGGTAGGGCTCGCTGGTAATATTCCAGAGCTTTTTCTCGCTCTCCCAGTTGGGCGTAGATGACACCGATATTTGTGAGAGTGGATGCCATACTGCCTCGATCGCCACCTCGTTCGTAAAGGGGCAGGGCTGCTTCTAATTTAGCGATCGCTTCTTGTTTGGATGCTGCGGTTCCTTGTCGAAACAGTTCCATACCTTCTTGAAAGAGCCCTTCGGCTTTTTCGAGTTCGGGGGAGACGGTTTCTGTTTCTGTTTGTGCCCCTGCTTCTTTAGGATAAACTCCGGGGGAGATGGCGAGTAACAGAGCGATCGTCAACGCTCGGATTTTGTACGGGTTAAAACGACAAACCATGATTAACGTACTCCTTATTGGTAAGTCTCAAACATTACACTACTTTTGTGCCCATATCGCTACTTATTGGTAAGTATGAGTAGTTATTTTTACCACAAAATGAAACTCAACATCCACCAACCAATTCTCATCAATGCCCTAATTTTTTCATCAATAACAAAAAACTTTGGGCAATTCACCCTGTAACTTAGCTTTTTTGAGATTTCTGCTAACCGTAGAACTGTGAATGCCTAGTAGTTCGGCGATCGCCTTATTAGTAGGTTTTCGCCCCAGTTTTTTACCTAGCTTCTGATAAACTTTTAAAATATCATAATAATATCTCTTTCGAGGTTTCTTGGACTTGCTTAATCCAGCTTTTTTTAAATGTTTGGCTACCGTTGAAACGTGAATCCCTAGCCGTTCCGCAATAGCTTTATTTGTCGGAATTTGACCCAGTTCTTCTTTAAATTCTCCATAAACTCTAAGCACATCATCGTAGTACGATTTAACTACTTTATAAGTTTTCTGTCCGTTGTTACTAGCATCTTCTATTCCCTTGGCAGGTTCCTCAATCCAATTTCCATTAGTCTGACTCAGTTCTCCATTAGTCAAACCGCCCAATAAAGCCAGCTTTTCGAGTGTTTCTGGCTGGCAATTTTTCAGTAAATTATAAACTTCTTCAAACTCGATCCAAGCATTAAGCGATGAGGCAATTCTCGCTTGAAAATACTCCTCAAAGGATGAAAAAGATTCTCCTCTCAGCCACTCTGGATGCAAATAAATTTCTTCCTCTTTAATAAGCTGGCAAAGATGATAAACAATCTCCCAACAAGTTGTCAAAGTGTAGGCTGCGTTCCTTAACCATGTATCCGCAAACGCAGCTTGGGCACCTGGTGAGTTTAAGCTATTCATCATTTCACTAACAGCACCAATATCGCCATGAACCGAGTGAAATCGGATCGTTGCCAAACCGGTGCCGTGTCTTACTGAATCTTCAGATTTACGCTTTTGTTTCATCATAATCTATTTCCAGGTTTTCTGCCTCGCTATCTTTATCGTACAAATCGTTCCAATTTAACGTAACTCGGAATTGCGGACAATATTGAGCCAGTATCGACCGGGCGGTATAACTCACCAATTCTCTTTGAACGTTTTCTAATTTGAGAACGGCTACATATTGCGGCTGAATATATCTGCTTTTCTTGCTGACCGAACCTTCCTTTTGAGAACCTATTAACTTTTTTCTAATTGCTCCATTTAAACGTTTCTTGATTATACCATAGAGTTCCTGGGCGATCTTTTGATTTAGAGGGGGATAAGGATTGCCGTTTGGTTCTGAAATTTTTGCCCTAACCAAATTTGCTAAAGTTTTACGAGCCTCCTCTAAATCTCGCTCCATTTCATCTTGAGTTTTGGTTGGCAGTTTTTCCAGCAAGCGATAGGTTTCTACATATAAGCCGACAACCAATTTTCTGACCTCTGGATTCTGAAGACTTGGTATCACCCCTAAATTGTCTGGCTTATGCGCTCTTAAGTAGTCAACTAACTGCTCGTCGGTCACGTTTTCTCCCGTCAAATCTCGCGACTCCCGACGGACTACATCTTGAGGAGTAATAGAACCCCCCATTCTAATTTCAGCACTAGCTTTTTCGGGTTCTTTCTTGAGCCTATCTATCCAATTATTAGCTTTTTCTCTTTTCTCGGGATTGTTGCTAATACGAGCTGCTAACGTGCTGAGTCTAACAGCTTCTATCGCTTCGTTTCTGGAAAGATTCGGAGAGTTGATAATAGATTCCCCCAAATCGTAGGCGATCGCTAACTTTTCTCTTACGCTCAAAGCATTAGAAGTATTCATCTCTCCCGTGCCTGCGCCACCATAATTCTTTACCAAATCGCTGACTGTCGTTAATTCCTCTAAGCGTTGGCGCATATTTACCATATAATCAATCGCCGCTCTTATGCTATTAACCGTTCGATTGTTTTGAGCGAGCTGGCTGTGAAGAAAAACCTTAATTTCGTCTAAGCTTTTGGGTGGAACTAAAAGCAAGCCGGCATCAACTTGAGAATCATCAACCCAAGAACGCAAAACCCGACCTATTCTCTGGGCAGCTTCCTGTTGGGAATTACAAGGAGAGGCAAAGCCAATAACACCACACAAAGGATTGTTAATACCTTCTCTGGCTAAATTATCAACAATACAAATTCTTGCCCAAGTCTTAGCTAGATCTATTTCTCCTGTTTTAATTCCTTTCTTCTGCTTGACAACAACCTGATTGCCCGCATTTCCTTTGGCTAACATCCAAGGATGTTTGGCATCGCCCAATGTCAGCTTGGGATAGTCACCCCTGTTACCGCCCACTGCCAAAACTGCTCGATACCCTTCCTCCAACGGGTATGAACTCCTACGCTGTTCTAAAAATAAGTTCAGTAAATCCCTCATCATTACCCCTATTTCAACGCCATCTACTACCACTAAAGCATGAACTGGGTAAGTATTTGATGGCTGTCTTCGGACACTTCTACCCTTAAAATTAACTTCGGGCGGTCGGCGATGTCTTGCTAAATCGGATACTGGTTGTTTTATTAAGCCATCCTGCAACTTCATAAAATTAATTACCGCCCAAGCCACTGCCAGCCTTGGCATTAAATTATTGCCATAGTTGCGAATCCGATCTATTTGACTGCTATCGAGCTCCGAGATAATCCCCTGAAAATCGGCTTCAACTTCCCCTGGTTTAATTATCTCAATTAGCGGCGATTCTTTTTTCATCGTCCCACTATTAGACATTTATGACCTCCTCCTCTTCCCCGCTAATACCTAACACGTTCGGTTGACTATCCATAAACTTAAGACGCTGGTCGTTAATAACTGCATCTAAATAATCCCAAACCGAAAATAAAACAAACTTATTCATTAGTGCGCCGCTGGCTTCAATTGGAGTGCCAGATAAACCAAAACATAAAGACGAGTAGGCATATTCTGTTATTTGCAGAACTCGCTCCAAAGCCCAATGGGGCTCGTCAACTACGATTAAAGGAAAATCTTTGAGTATGCTTGCCAGTCTCGGATCTGGTTCTTTATCCCATAGCGCTTGAATGCAACTCACACAGACATCAGCAGATGTGACTACGGACTTGTCTAAAAACATAGAAAGACTTTCCATTATTTGCACTCTTGGAGGTTGACTGCAGATGCCGAACTCTGTTATTTTTTCCTCGTACTCCCTGGCAACTTGGTCGCGAATGCCTTGCTCTTTTGTTAAAACTAATACTCTATCTACTCTTT
The DNA here is from genome assembly GCA_964609515.1 of uncultured bacterium. Classification (GTDB taxonomy): domain Bacteria; phylum Cyanobacteriota; class Cyanobacteriia; order Cyanobacteriales; family Microcoleaceae; genus CALKCV01. Next base: position 30,412 of record CAZSTZ010000052.1, read on the forward strand.
GATATCCTCTACCTAATTCTCTCAAAATTAGACGGTTAAGAGCAAAAGCCAGTGCAGGAACTGCCATTGTTTTGCCAGCCCCAACTATCCATGCCAGTAAATAAATAACTCCCGATATCGAACTCCAAGGTCTCGTAAATAGGTTTATGTAAGGATTTTCGTATTCTTCATTTAATAGTTTTAAATAAACTTCTTCTAATTGGGCAGTATTAAACTTACTGGCATCGTGTTTTCTATCCCAATAAAAATTGTTTTTAGCCCAATAATCGTCATCTTTTGTGTATTTTTTTCTATTACATGAAAAACAGCGAACTGCTAAATTAGATAGTTCGTGCGATCCACCTTTTGACCGAGCTTTTCTGTGGTCAATCGTTAAGTTCTCCCTCGTTTGACAATCAATGCATTCAGGAATCGGATTTTGTTCTAGCAGTTTGAGAAAAATTTCTCGTTGAAGCCAAGCCGGTTTATTAACAGACATAAGAGCGTAATAACAATTATTTTGCCTATTTTTTGACGTTACAACTCGCCGATTTTAAGTTGTTGGTCAGTCGATCGCCCGCGATCGCCCCTCCTACAAGCACGCATTGCCCCATCCCATTAACTGGCCAAACGCAAAGTCATTTTTCGTTGGCCTTGATTTACCCAAATAATCTCTGGGCTGTTGTCGTTTTAATTATTATATCTCTTAAAAAAACTCTTAAAACCCTTACCAAAGTGGGGCAAAATTGGAGTTTTTGGTGGTCTGCTATTTTTTTTGTATTCTTATTTTTTTGTATTCTTA
>CAZSTZ010000053.1:0-31167 GCA_964609515.1 uncultured bacterium
CGGCGGATAATGCTTTGATAGATACTGCCGATTTGGCGACTTCCAAGGGGAGTCGATTTGAGGATTTGATACCTAAGTTTTATGTGGGAAATGAGGTGTATGAGGGAACTGTGTTAGGGGATTTGAGTTCCGAAGTAAGCGATAACCGGGTGACGGTGGCGGTGAAGGTTCCCAAGACCGTTCCTTTGGGCAGTTCTCGGATTTCGCTTACTCGGGAACAGGATTTATTATCCGAACAAAGTGGAACCGAACCGATTTATGTGGAGGTGGAGTTTGAGAGTAATAAAGTGCGGTTGGAGAACGAGAAGGAGTATGTATTTACGGCTTTGGCATCGGCAGATAGTTTGTCGGTAGTGGATGGAACTAATCCAGAAGCGGTGGTTAACGATACTAGCAGCGAGGATTTGCTGTTGGGGAAAATTCCCGTGGGGGTCGATGGGGTAACGGACCGTCCGGAGTCGCTGGCGATCGCGGGAGATAACAGTCGGATTTATGTGCCGTTGAAGTTTTCTGGCGGGGTTGCCGTGGTAGACCCGATGGTACTGTCTCGGGTGGATAACGAACCGGATACGCCCGACGTTGCCGAACCGATTCCTTTACCCGATGGGGCGAGTCCGCAGGATATTGCTCTGGGACTGAGGGATGAGTATGCTTATCTTGCGGATGAGAATCGACCTTTTGTTTATGTTTTGGATATCGACCCGTTTTCCGATACTTACCACGAGGTGTTGCAGACTATCGTTTTGGAGACGGAGAATAATGCGGGTTTGAACCGATTGGCGGTTAGCAGCGACGGTCGACGCTTGTTCGTAACGGGTAAGGATGGTTATATTTATGCTGCGAATATCGACCCGTTAGACGACCCCCAGGATGGAACAATTAATTCCGAGAAGTGGCACGAACAAATAGGTCGGTTCGATACGGAGCATAGCGTGATGGGAATTTCGGCTACTAACGAAGCAGGGATGATGACTTTTACGAGCGGGCATAGCAGTTTTGATTTCAAGGGCTTTGGGGTTTTGGAGGTAACTAACGACGATCCTCTCAGTTTTGAGGCGGAGCTTCGCTATACGACTTTAGGACTATTGGGCGGTCGCAATGATTATTTTAGCGTGAAACAGCCATCAGGGGTGACGCTGACTAAAGATGGGTCTTATGCTTTTGTGGCGGGTCGCAACGTGCGGGGAAGTATTTTTGACTCGGAGGTTCTCGATGGCGGCAATGTGGGGATTATTGAAGACCCGTTGGGCGAGGAACCAAATTTCGTCGCGGCGACGCGACCGATTCCTAATTGGCTGACTTACGATTTGGTGTTGAGTAACGACGATAAGTATCTGTATGTCTCTAATCCGAGTTTGAATGCTAGCGGGGATGTATTTGTTTTCGATGTGGAGGAGATTGTTGAGACTCTGGAGAATCCAGCGGATTATGTTATCGATGGTTTGGACCGGGGGGTTGGTTCTCCATTTTTTGATGAGAGTACGTCGCGAGTGGTGACGGAGGCGGATTTTGCTTCGGTGCCCATTGACGATATCAATCCCGAGATTAGTATTGCTGCGGATTATGAGATTGTTCTGGAGGACCGTCCTCGCAATCAGTTTACTTTTGGGGTGCCGGAGGATTCTACGCGAGGCCCGGTGCATATTGGGGGGAATCCTCGCGAGATTGCGATTACTGGGGGCGATCGCTTGGATTTGGAGGATGTCAGCGTATTTAATAGCGAGACGGAGGAACTGGATTTAACTCCAACCTTTAATTGGGAGTTTAAAAATATTCCAGATGAGAATATTAAGGAGGTTAACCTGTTTGTGAGCGTATTCGATAAAGGAGAGGGTTTATTGCCTTGGGATGAAGTAGTCGATTTGTCTGACACTATTCCCAATCTTTCAAGGTTGGACGAACAGCAAAAGCTCGAATTGCTAACTCGCAGTTGGAAAGGATATGACGATTTCAACCCAAATCGCATCCTGACAGCAACTTGGAAAAAAGAGACAGGAAAGTGGTATGATTACGATAGCGAAATCGAAATTGGTGATTCCTCAAATACAAACACTAGCTTTACCCTACCAGACGAACTGACTTTGACGGCCGGACAAAAGTATCACTGGGCAGTGCAAGTTATCACTGACAATGGGTATATCGAAACAGATGTAAAAGACCCCCTCGACATCCCGCCACCTCCGGTTCCCGATGACGGACGTTTCAGTAGCGTAACCATATTTACCCACGGTTTTGAGAATCAAGAAAAGCTTCAACCCCCCCATTACGCTAGAGCGTTTGCCATTGCCAAAAGTGGCGCTCAAAATCCTAACGAACCCAGTCAAGTCTTCCGTTACAGCGGTAAGGATGGAGAATGGAAAGCTGTTGTTGACAAACAGGGTCGAATCGATCCAAACATCGATATTAAAAATGCTTCCACCGGCAAACCACTGGTCTTACTTATCGATTGGGCAAGCCATGGCGAGTCAGTCATCCCTGACTCTGGTTTTTCTGAGGGAGCCGCAGATGCTGTTGTCGCCGATCTGGCGAAGCTTGATAAGGATTTAGAGAATTTAGAGAAGAAGCTTTTCTCTTCGCCGATGCACTTTATAGGTCACAGTCGCGGCACTATTGTTACCAGCGAAATGGTTCAACGTATGGGAACTTACTTTGGCGACAAAGTTGGTACAGGTTCTAACAACGATCTTCATTTAACTTATCTGGATGCCCACGATTTCAAACAAAATCTTCCTTCTGGAAGGTTCAATACTTTCTACGAGCCTTCCGTTCAGGTTTGGGAGAACGTGACTTTTGCCGATAACTACTTTCAAGAAGTACCTGAATCAAACAGTTTATTAGGTTTCGTTAGCCCTAGCGGCCGCAATATACCTAATGACGGTCCTTTGCCCGCAGATCCGGCTGTGAATCCCCCAGTTCCTGGAGAGCCAAACATCAGTATCCGTTTGGGGGCGCATCCGAACAGCAGCGATTCCAGTGCTAAACCCAGAAATGTAGGAGCAAATCCCAGTAACACGGGAGACTATAGTCAAAACTTTGCTGGCTTTGCCAAAGACAGAATTTTGGAACCTGGTCCTCACGCACGAGTGAATTGGTGGTATGATGGAACTATTGACTTGTCTTTAATTAAATATCCTCCAGGAAAGAACGAACCTGGCATATATCGTCGGTTAAGCGACGCACATTACAATCAACTCTTCAATCGAGATTTCTACGATAAGTTCAAAACTTTCAATCCTTGGTATCAGCCAGATCACATCCATGCCACCAAATTTAAAGATAACGAAAACGATAAAGGATATGACGAGAATGCGCCTTGGGAGGGCATTGGTACGGGTTGGTTCTATTCGGTACTTGGTGGTGGTAAAGATTTGCGTCCGTCTGATGTCAACCTACGAACCAGTGTTGGATTTGATAATACGTTTGCAGAGCGGATGCGGGGCGATGAAGCTGTACCGACTATTTTCAATGGCAACTTTGATGCCGTGACTACGCCACGCGATCGCTTTGCGCCTTCTATACCGAGACCTGCCCAGTGGCGATATGAAATGCCAGGCTGGGCGTTCCATAACGGTACAGATGGAAGGCTAAATACTGGCGAGTCTTTGTTTCTGGTAGATACCGGCGGCAATGAAGCTAATCCTAATTATGCTTTAAAAATGGGCGATTTTATACCTCAATTGCCTGTTGGAGATATCGTCATAGTAGAGCCTTTAACAGAAATTACTCATAACCGAATGTATGTGTCTCAAAATGTGAAAAATTTGAAATTCGACATAAAAGTTACTCAGCAGAGTAATGATGATACAATAGTGGTTTCTATGGGGGAAGATGAGGTCTGGCAGCAACTCGAACAGTTTGAACTTGCGGATATAGATAACGACTTTAGAACGGTGCGGTTAAATGTTCCAGATAACTTCCCCGGAACAACTTCACAACTGAAGTTTGAGTTGCTGGATGGAGATGACAACACTCTGGATGCCAAAGTTCTACTGGATAATATCTCTTTTGAAAGGAGTCAGGAAGTCCAAGCTTAGATTAAAGATCGTAAGATCGGTTGAAAAATCAATCGATAAATATTGAAAAGGGCGAACGGTAAATCGTTTGCTCTTTTCTTAGGAATGAAAATTAAATAATACCATTAGACCTCTCCAAAAATTAGTTTAGTATTGTGAGCCTTTACCGCCAAGGGTTTCGTCATCTTTTCTGGAGAGGTCTATTTTAATAAAGATGTAAAAAACTTCATCAGCGATTTGGGAATTCTTTTACTCTTCCATAACTTTATTAAATTCATACAATACGAGTAATTCCCGAGCTTAATTTTTTATTCTTTTAGTCCTTTTTTGCTTAATCTTGCATAGAGACTACTTTTCAGCCCTTAATTGTCATCCCACGAAAAGTTTTTCGCGATCGCGAACCACAAAAATACTATGATTACTATTAAAATTAGCGAAAATACCAAAAAAATATCATCATCAGAAGGCCGTTGATTATGAGCCCACTGTTGCGTCGTTGCTAAAAAGTAACTCGTTAGCAATGGTATTATTGTGGCTCCGAGCCATTGACCAAAAGAAATAAAAATAGCTGGTAAACAGTTCCATGTCCAACCACCGGGCTGCTCCTTACGCGGACATAAAAGATAGCCAATAAAACCACCGGCTATGGTTCCTAATAAAGTTGCCAAAAACACAACAATAACCAGGCCTTCAAAAGGCCATTGGTTACTAATTAATTGTATGAAGATCAACGAACTAATAAATCCTACGGGTAAAGCTAAAAATGGTGTTGCCAATGCTAAAAAATAAAGCAATAGTAACATATCGTAATTCTCCCAGTTAAATAGCGAGCGAAGCATCGCGCTTACTCTTTAATTGTTAGGATAACATAGCAGTAGAAAAATTGACAATCCCTAAGTTTGAAGTTCGAGAAAAAGGGTTGCGATTTGCATGGGTTTCGTTGCGAAATCAATTAATGAATTTGCCACCTCGGTACGGGTTGGTTCTATTCGGTGCTTGGCGGTGGTAAAGATTTACGTCCATCTGTTGACGATCGAACCAGCGTTGGACATGATAATACCTTTGCAGAACGGATGCGAGACGATGACAACCTCTAAGTTTGAAGAACAGCGGTTTGGAGTCAACCAGAAGGAAAAAATCAAGGCCATGAAAACAAAGGTTGACGTTCTCACCCTGACGGCAACCCCGATTCCGCGAACCTTATATATGGCTTTATCTGGGGTGCGGGAGATGAGCGTCATTACCACGCCGCCCCCCGCCCGCCGTCCGATTAAAACCCATTTAGCAGCTTTGGGGTTGGAAACGGCGGGCTCTGCCATTCGGCAAGAGTTGGACCGGGGCGGACAGGTATTTTATGTGGTGCCTCGGGTGGAGGGCATCGAAGACGTGGCGGGTAAGTTGCGCGAGATGGTGCCGGGGGCGAGGATAGCGATCGCTCACGGACAGATGAATGCGGCACAGTTGGAATCGATTATGTTGGGTTTTAGTTCTGGGGAAGCGGATATTTTGGTATGTACCACGATTATCGAATCTGGTTTGGACATTCCTCGGGTCAATACCATTTTAGTAGAAGACGCTCACAAATTCGGTCTGGCCCAATTGTATCAGTTGCGGGGGCGCGTCGGGCGAGCCGGCATTCAAGCTCGCGCCTGGTTGTTTTATCCTACCGATGGCGACGGCAGGGCGATGTTAACGGAAGATGCCCAGAAACGTTTGAGAGCAATTCAGGAATTTACCCAGTTGGGTTCCGGTTATCAGTTAGCGATGCGGGATTTGGAGATTCGCGGCGCGGGGGATATCCTGGGGGCGCAACAGTCGGGGCAGATTAACGTGGTGGGATTCGATTTATATACGGAGATGTTGGAGGAGGCGATTCGGGAAATTCGCGGGCAGGAGATTCCCCAGGTTGACGATACTCAAATCGATTTGAAGCTGACTGCTTTTATTCCGGCGGATTATATACTCGATTTGGAACAGAAGATGAGCGCTTATCGGGCGGTGGCGTCTGCGGCGAGTCGTTGGGAGTTGCAGGAGATAGAGGCCGGTTGGTGCGATCGCGCTCGGTCCTATTCCCAAACCGGCCTTGCAACTGTTGCGAGTAATGGAATTGAAGCAGATTGCGAAGAAGTTGGGTTTTGCTCGCATCAAACCCGAAGGCACCCAGCACCTTGTTTTAGAAACGCCGATGGAGGAACCGGGCTGGAACTTGCTGAAGGAAAAGTTACCCCAACACTTACACTCTCGTTTTGTTTACGAACCGGGTAAGGTTAAGGTGCGCGGTTTGGGAGTGTTGACGGCCCACAAGCAGTTGGAGAGTTTAATTGAGCGATCGGAGAAGATGGAGGGAGCTCCGCCGGAGGCGATGTTGGTTTAGTCTGCCTTGTCTCTTTATCTCATCAATTCTCGAATTGCTATAGATTTTTAAAAGTAAGCCTGAAAGGGCTTGAAACCCAGTTTTTTAGTAATGGAGGTACAGCCATGTTTCAAATGGGCGAAGTTTCTCGTCGTTTGGGACTCAATCCACAAACTCTTTACTTTTACGAACGCATTGGATTAATCCCATCTCCCCAACGTACAACAGCCGGTTATCGGCTCTTCAGCGAGGAGGATCTGGAACGCCTTGGCTTTATTGTCCGGGCCAAGTCCTTGGGCCTAACTTTGGATGAGATTAAAGAAATTCTCGCCTTGAAAGATGGGCGATCGCTCACCTGTCAAGCCGTCCATGACCTACTCAGCAAGAAAGTTCGAGAAATTGAGGACAAAATTCAACAGATGGAAGTGCTGCGGGACGAACTCGTACCTCTAATTGCTTTGTGTCGGGCCAATCTCGATTCCCATAAGGAATGCGTTGTATTGGAGGAAAGAGAAAATGAATCTTAAGTAATTATTAAAATTAAGTCCGTGGGGCGTACATCATAACTAGAACTCCGGCCATCGCCAAAGCACAGCCAATCCAATCGTAGTTATCGGGGCGAATTCCCTCAATTCGCCATCCCCAAAGCACCGACAACAAAATAAAAACGCCGCTGTAGGCCGCATAAACCCTGCCAAAATGAGTTGGTTGGAAGGTCGGGACAATGCCATAGAGCATCAGCAGCAGCCAACCAACCAGGGCCACGGGTAGGCCCTTACCTTCCCGCAGCCACAGCCAGACCAGATAGCCGCCTCCTAGTTCGCAAAGTCCTGCCAAAACAAAATACAGCAGCGACTTAAACATGATTTTAGCTCCTCAAAAAAAAATTTGCTCAAGCCCCTTGACATTATACCTGGGTATAGGGATTAAGCTGGAAATTGTTAAACAGAAAAGGAGTTCGGCCATGAGTACCATTAAAGTAGAAGTTTTAGGAACGGGCTGTAAAAAATGCCAGCAACTCGAAGCAAACGCGCTCATAGCGATCGCTTCTCTGAAACTGGATGCGGAAGTGCTACATATTACCGACCCCATGAAAATTGCCGAAAAGGGCGTAATGAAAACCCCCGCCCTCGCCGTCAACGACAAACTCGTAAGTCAAGGCAAAGTAGCCACCCCCGAACAAATTCAATCCTATTTAACTGCTTAATTAGGGAGGAAAAAATCTAGGGAGGAAAAAAATCATGCAAGTTTCACCCTTTTGGCGGGAGCAGTGGAAGCCTCTAGCTCTCATTGTTACCGCTTTTGTTCTCTGCTTTTATCTTCCAATAGAAGCCCTGCAACAGTCGGAAAGGCTGCGAAATGCCTTTTGGGAAGCCCTATATTTAGTTCGCTGGTACGCCCGAGAACACGTCCTGTTGTGCCTGATACCGGCCTTTTTTATTGCGGGGGCGATCGCCATTTTTGTCAGTCAAAACTCGGTAATTAAATATCTCGGAGCCAAAGCAAATCCCTTACTCGCTTACGGCGTTGCCTCAGTATCGGGTACCCTGTTAGCTGTTTGTTCCTGTACCGTATTGCCCTTATTTGCCAGCATTTACCGGATGGGGGCGGGACTCGGGCCGGCCATCGCTTTTCTTTATTCGGGTCCGGCGATAAACGTTCTCGCCATTATTCTCACTGCCCGCATTTTAGGAATGCCCCTGGGCATCGCCCGCGCCCTGGGAGCGATTATCTTCAGCATTATCATCGGGTTGGCGATGGAGTTTATCTTCCGCTTGGAGGAGCTAGAGAAGGTAAAAGCACAAACCATGCTCCCCCAGGAGTCAGAAAGCCGCCCTCTCTGGCAAAATGCCCTATTTTTTGCAGTTCTGGTGGGGATTCTGGTTTTTGCTAACTGGGCGCAACCGGAGGCAACTACAGGCTTCTGGTATGCTATTTATGCCCTGAAATGGTGGATAACGGGGCTGTTTGGCCTGGCCTTAGCTGCCATTGGTATAGTCTGGCTCCACCTTAATGCAGGCAAGGTTATCGCGATCGTTGTAGCTACCGCCGTACTTTCCTGGCAGTTTAGCAGCCAACCTCTCATTCCTTTTTCTTTTGCAACCCTGGGTCTATCTTGGCTCGCTAGCACTAATAAGGATGAGGCAGGAGAATGGTTTGAGTCTTCTTGGGATTATGCCAAACAAATCTTGCCCTTACTGCTGTTTGGGGTACTCATTGCCGGTGCCTTATTAGGTCGCCCCGACCATGAAGCCTTAATTCCCTCCCAGTGGGTAGCTGGGGCCGTGGGAGGTAATTCTCTATTTTCTAACTTTTTTGCCGCCCTTGCGGGTGCATTTATGTATTTTGCCACCTTGACGGAAGTTCCAATTTTGCAAGGATTGATTGGCAATGGCATGGGACAAGGGCCTGCTTTAGCTTTGTTACTTGCAGGACCTGCTTTATCTTTGCCCAATATGCTCGCGATCCGCAGCATTATCGGTACGAAGAAAACTATTGTCTTTGTCTGTTTAGTGGTGGTGATGGCAACTTTGAGCGGTATCATTTATGGGGCGCTTTTTGACTTCTAATACTGGATGCACGTCAATGCAATACCGGAAAAAAATCAAATATAGCAATTTTATTTGAGGGTAGTAGTGAAAAAAACAAACATTGTCTGTGTTGGAGGGTTTTGGGTAATGGGTAATGGGTAATGGGATAACAGTAAGATGGCAAAAACATCTCGAAGAAATCGTTCAATGCCTGTAATTTATTACCTATTACCTATTACCTATTACCAAAATCATCAGCTTTTACGGTTTTTCAGCAAGCCCTATTTGAGTTGTGTCCCCAAATCTGCTGCCTTTTGTGAATTGTCAATTGGGAACTTGTTAATGGTACAGCTGGAATTAACAATTGACCATACTCAAAAAGGATCGCTACAAACGCGATACTTCAACCACTCGCGCCCTCGCACCAACAACTCTTCCAAACCCTCCACCCGCCACAAGCGCCCCTTGCCGTCAGCGCTGGCAGTTGCTAACATCTTGCCGTCGGGACTCCAACTTATACTCGTTACCGAATCGAGATTCTCTCGAACCTTCAATCCCTGACATCCCTTAGATTCGTTACATCCTTGAGAGCCGTTACTAAATCCGCTGCTATACTCTGCTATTTGATTTCCCGCTCGATCCCACAAACGAGCGCTACCATCAGTGCTGGCAGTTGCCAAAAGCTTGCCCGTCGGACTAAAGGAGACGCTGGTAACGGGACCCGTATGCCCTTGAAACTCCGCTAGTTGCTTTCCCGCCAAATCCCACAACCTTGCCGTGCGATCGCAACTAGCAGTAGCCAAAAACCGACCGTCGCTGCTAAAAGCGATCGCCGTTACCCGATCGCCATGTTCTCGAAAAGTTGCTTTTAGCTCTCCAGTGGCGTACCACAACTTAGCGGTACCGTCGAGACTCGCAGTTGCGATTAGCTCTCCATCGGGGCTAAAACAGATACTCGCGATCGAGTTCCGATGTCCTCGCAGTTCCCCTATTAGATTTCCTGCCAGAGCCCACAAGCGAGCGGTTCCGTCAACGCTCGCAGTTGCGATTAGGTCTCCGCCAGGGCTAGAACAAACGCTCCAGACCGAATCCTCATGCCCTCGCAACTCCGCTATGGGATTTCCCCCAAAATCCCACAAGCGAGCGGTACGATCTACGCTCCCAGTTGCCAAACCGCCCGCAGTAAAACAAACCGCCGTTACCCAGCCGGTATGCCCGACTAATTCGGCCACCGGGTTTCCCCCCTTATCCCACAGGCGAGCGGTTCCGTCAACGCTGGCAGTCGCCACCAATTCCCCATCGGGGCTAAAACAGACCCTCGTTACCGAGTTGGCGTGTCCTTCTAGGGTGGCGATGCAATTTCCCGCCAAATCCCACAAGCGAGCGGTTCCGTCAACGCTTGCAGTTGTCACCAATTCCCCATCGGGGCTAAAACAAATACTCTTGATCCCGTTGCTATGACCGATTAACTCCACTTCTCCCTTGCCCCCCAAATCCCACAACCTCGCAGTGCGATCGTAACTAGAAGTTACCAACTTCTTGCTATCGGAACTAAAACAGATACTCGTTACCGCCGCAGTATGCCCGACCAACTCTTCTATCTGCTTTCCCCCTAAATCCCACAACCGGGCAGTTTCGTCCAAACAGGCCGTTGCGATTAGCTTTCCGTCAGGGCTAAAACATACTCTCGTTACCGAGTCCCTGTGGCCGACTAAATCGACAACGCGATCGCCCTTTAAATCCGACAGGCGAATAGTTCCATCCAAGCAGGCGACAGCCAGCAGATCGCCTTTGGGACTAAAACAGGCGCTCGTTACGGCTTCGGAGCGCTCGATGACTTTCCTTATTGGGTTTCCAGCTAAATCCCACAATCTCGCGGTTCCGTCCAAACTTCCAGTGAGTAAAGATTTGCTGTCGGGATGAAAACAGGCCGTGGTAACTGGGGCGGTATGTCCGAGAAAAGTGGTTATTAGCTCGCCGGCTAAATTCCACAGCCTCGCCGTGCGATCGTAGCTCGCGATCGCCAGATACTTGCAGTCGGGGCTCGAACTGATGCTCCATAGCGGAGCGTTATGGCAGACAAATTCTTCTATTTTGTTCCCCCTCAAGTCCCACAACCTGACAATGCCATCGGCACTGGCGGTTGCTAGATATTTTCCTTTCTCGCAAAAACAGAGACTCGTTACCATAGCCGTATGTCCGGGGAAAGAGGCTAGGAGATTCCCCGCCAAATCCCACAACCGGGCGCTGCGATCGTTACTGGCAGTTGCCAGCATCTCCCCATCGGCGCTAAAACAGACATCCGTTACCCACTCGGCGTGGCGGTATAAGTTCCGCTCTTTGATTTTGGCGAGGAGCTGCTGCAAGGCAAATAGAGGACTGCTGGCGGGGTACTCTTCTAGGGGGCGATCGTCTTTCACTATTGCCAGCAAAGCAACGCCGGTTTCGATCGCCCATAGCAGGGATGGGAGCTCTCCTTTTCGCCGAAACTCGAAATCCCGCAATGCCTGGTTCGCCGCCCGTTCGAGTTTAGTGCCTTCTTTGGCTTCCGCTATCAAGCGTTGAGCTTTTTGGTTGGCGGTTTCTAATATTTGTTTGGCTTGTCTTTCTGCTGCTAGCTCTTCTTCTAGACTGGCTGTAATAAAAGTGCTGTCATCGTTACTTAAGTTTTTATCCCTGCCCCACTCTAAGGCTTCCTCTAATGCTTGCCCTCGCAACAAGCGGGATGCGTCTTGCCTGTGCGATCGCAACCAAGCGTTAATCGCTTGGGAATAGGGCCGGAGTCGGTCGAGTTCTCTGTCTATCCATTGTTGGTTAAATATCTCTTTATAAATTGGGTTATAAATTTCTAAGTAATTGTTTTTTTGAACTACTAAACCTGACAGTCGCAGTTGGTTTTTTTCGGGAGAACTATCGGCATTCGCTTCTGCGGTGGAAGTTAAAATCTTTTGATACAAACCTAATAATCTGCTGGTACTTTGTTGGTTGTTGAGAAGGCGATCGCGAATGGTTCGCAAATGTTCGGGATTATCTCTTTCTTCCCAATTTTCTATAATCTTAGTTCTAACTAACCCTGCAATATTAGACGAACTACTCTCAGCGTATTTAACAGTTAAATCGCACAATTTTTGCGTTAAAAACGGTTGTCCTCCCGTCCAATATAATATCTCTTTTAACACTGGTTCTGGCCTATCGAATTTATCATTAAAACCTACAGTTAAAGACTGTTTTGCTTCCTCAAAGGTAAAACCTGATAGGGCGATCGCTTTACCTATATTAAAAGGAGTCCGCTGTTTGTCGGCGATTAAATCTCCAGGAGTCGCCACTCCCAACAAGCAGAAAGTTAAGCGATAAAATTCTGGATAGTCCGCCCGCTGGTTGAAGCAAAATCTAATCAGAGCAAAAAAATCCTCAACAGAAAAATTTAAGCTCAAAATCCCATCAATTTCGTCAATAAAAATAACAATATTTTCTTTGATTTCTACCAACAAAACTTCCCGCATAAATTTCTCAAACCGCTGCAAAGGCGAGAGCAAATCTCGGTCTTGTCGCCACCAACTTTGCCAGTTAAACTTTTTTCCCATACCGCAATCGCTTACCAGTTTTTGTACTAGATTTCCTCCATAAAACTTTTCTGAATTAAAATCTGATTTTCCGCTAGCGCTCAAGTCAATAAAAGCACAAATCGTACCTTCCGACTGCAATTTTTTCATAGTTCTAACTCGCAAGCTAGATTTGCCCATTTGCCTCGAATTTAAAACGTAGCAAAATTCTCCCGCTTTTAAGTATTTGTAAAGTTCTTCGTCTGCTTTTCTTTTGACGTAAGTAGAAGCATTTGCTGGCAAACTTCCACCTATTTGATAGGGCGTTTTTGATTTTTTTTCGGTCATATTATTTTGGGGAATGGGGAATGGGGAATAGGGAATGGGTAGATTGTTTTTGAGGAAAAAAATACGGAATTATTGAGAGTATAGCATTTCCTGGACTTAAGAGTTCTACAACTCCAATTCTGTTAACCCAAGTTCAATTTTCTGTTACTTCTTCCCTATTCCCTATTCCCTATTCCCGCGATGCACTCAAACCGGGTTTTTTGAGCTATAAACTAAAGATTGCACTAAAATATTTTCGATATAAATTACAACCTGGAACTAGATAATTACCTTCTTGTTTAACCAACCCCAGAGCGCATAATTTTCGATTAAAATTTGGTTTTAAGGCTACCTGCTCCGATGAAATAACGACAGTTTTGAAAGCTTTTATTAACTCCGGTGAAGTTTCCAAAGTTGCCAAGATTCTGCGCAAGATATCCCTATAAATTCCCGCTTCGGTTGGGGCATTAATTAACAATTCTTTCATCGTAGTTTCCCCCCTCGCTAGATAATAAAAACTCAATCTAACCAAATAGGGATGCCCTCCTACCATTGCCATAAAATCTTCTATTTCTTTCTCGTTTAAATCCAATTTGTGAATTTTTGCCAAACCTTCTATTTGTTCTCGGTTAAACTCTGGCAACTCCGCAGGAAAGCCTACATTAAATGGAGATTGATTTAAGTCTAAAGGGATATAAATATCCGTGGCATAAGCTAAGATTATTCGCAGTTGTTGCCAAGTTTCAGAAATTTTTCCTTCCTCGTGCCAATTTCTCAGCATTGCCAAAAAATCTGCCGCTACTTCTGGATAGCAAAAGAGGCGATCCACTTCGTCAAATCCTAACACTAAAGCACAGTTAATTTCAGCTAAAATATAATCTCGAAAATAAGCAGTACAGTTTTCATTAACTGTCATTAATTCTTCATCCCAATAATCCTTTAACCTATTCTCTAAATTTAACTGTTGTCCGATTTTAATACACAGCCAACGTTCTAATTTCTCTAAGTTAGTTAATACGCCAGATTCTAAACTCGAAAAATCTAAATAAACATTTTGATACTCTTCTTCCCGCTTTTTCGTCAAAATTCTTCGCATCAAAGAAGTTTTTCCCATACATTTTGGCGCTTTAATTCTAATTAAACTTCCAGGTTCCTCCACCGTCTCATAGCAGAGAGATTCCACCGGATAGCGTTCCACATAAAAAGGCGAATCTAGCGGCACGTAACCCTCGGGATATTCTATTTCTAATTCCTCTGCTTCTCCATATTGTTTTTGCAGCCAGTCTAGCAATTTATAAAACTTATGCGGTCGGTCGTTATTAAGCTCGAAGCAACCCGTTGGGTTTTGTTTGTTTTTGGCGAACTTAGCGTAAATCCTTCGCATTCGTTTTCTGTAAGGTTCCACATCTATATCGATTCCCAGAAATTTCTTAAAGTCTTCCCTAATTTCTTTTTCCGATCTATTTTGATTCTCTTCGCTAAAACGGGACAAAAAAACCTCGGTTTGCTCCGCAGATAAGCTGTATTTATCAGCCATCGTTCTCAGAAAATCCATCCAAGACATAAACAACCACCCTACAAATTTAAGGCCATTTTACCCTAAAAATCAATTTTTTGACGGCTTAGGGTACTTAAGCGTACCCTAAGCTTTCAAAAATGGGAGCTTCAGGGTACGCAATTAGCCCCTGACAGAAAAGGAAATAGTTAATAAGATCTGAATAGCCAACCCCCCCCTGGGATGGCGGATCGCAAAACAGCCTTTGCCCCAACAACTGCTTCCCGAAAGCGATCGCCTCTTTTTCTCGGCAAGGCGATCGCTTTCGGGAGGCCACTTTTTTGACAACAAGATAAAACTAATGAAGGAAATAAAAATGGAGTTGAATTATAGCGCCATCGCAACAGTTTTGAGCTCGAGCCCCCAAGAAGCGGAAGCGATCGCTCTTTTGCCCAGTAACGGTTCCCAACCAACCCAGTTTAAGCTAATAGAAAAAACGCAACTGGCCTCTATAGTTGCCAAATTCAGCGATGCAGGAAAGGCGATCGCGGCAGCATACATCTTGGATTACGGTTTCCGATTTTTGGAAATGGAGGAAATCTGCGTTTTCGTTCCCGTTTGCGATTCCCAGGGAAACAAAGAAGTGCGCGATCGATTGAAAATGAATTGGGTAGGCGTTTTTTCTTTCGGTCCCGATAACGTCTGGTGCTATTACTCCCTAACTAAAGAAGCATACTTAAATCGAGGGCAGTTTTTTCTGGTATTCGGGTTGCCCTCGGTTTTACCCAACTTACCTTAAATCTCAAAAGCAGAATCCTGGAGCTCTAATGAGATGGTTTGCCACCCCATCAAACCCCCAGGATTCGACTAAGCTTACTTCTAACGAAACAAATTTTATTTAGCTGCAGTAGCTAACTCGGTGCTGCCAGAACCCCGCTTGCGAGTTAGAGAATTAAACAGCAATTTACCGATCGCCTTAATCAAGTTGCCTTCTAATTCGTTAAACATATTCATGTTCATGCCAAAAGCAGCATTAGCTTCCGCCACGATCCGATCTGCAGTTGCTTGGTCGATGGGCAGATCGTTCATCTCTTGGCGATATTTATTTTTAAACTCTTTGGCATCGGCGATCTCTTCAAACTCGTAGAAAGCCGTACCTTCTCCGTCCGACAAATTCATCGCTGTTTGAGCGATCTTCTTGAGAACTTGACCGCCAGACAAATCTCCCAGATAGCGAGTGTAAGAATGAGCCACTAATAATTCTGGTTCCGACTCCGACACTTCCCGAATTCTTTGGACGTAAGCTTGGCCGGCAGCAGAAGGAGTTGCTTCCTCGCGCCAGTTTGGACCGTAGTAGTAGGACAAATCTTCCTCTAAGCTTTGTTTCCTGTTCAGTTCGGGAAAGTAAATTTTCGAGAGAATCGCATGATTTTGGTGCTTGGCCATCTCTTCTTCAATGGCCGTATAGACGAAATACAGATTTTTCACCAAGCTTCGGTAAGAATCTTTTTCTACTACGCCTTTTAAAAAGCACTTGACAAAACCGACGTTTTCTGCCATCGTGTGGGACTTTTTGGTGCCTTCTCGCAATTGGGTTGCTAGGTTAACGCTCATTTTTAGATTTGTCCTTTTTCAGCTCTAAAATTAACAATCTGGCGTACAATCCTTAAAAATTATGGGAATTTTGCGCCTATTTGCTTAGAGTAGAACGATTTGAGGAGCAATTGTATTAAGAATCATTAAAAAAGTTAAAGTTAAGTTAATTTTAGATTTTTTAAAGGCCCTCCAGTATCTCAGAAACCCGGTAATTTCTGCTTGCGCCGGGTTTCTTGGGTTTGAAAAAACCGGGTTTCACAGGTCGGTCCTCTGGGGTAGAGTGCTATTGACAAGAATTAAATTAATCTAAAATCTAAAATGTCACAATTGCGCGGTGTCTGGCTGACTAATGTTGATAGCAAAGTCCTGTACTCTCGGGAGGCGATCGCCCAAGCCATGAACTTTCTTGCCGAAACGGGATTTAACGCCGTCTTTCCCGTTGTCTGGAACAAAGGATTAACCCTATTTCCCTGCAAAACCATGTTACAGACCTTCGGCATCGAAATCGATCCCGCCCACAAAGGCCTGGATCCTTTGGAGGAAGTCATCCAGGAGGGCCATCGACTGGGTTTAAAAGTTATTCCCTGGTTTGAATACGGTTTCGTTAGTTCCTACAAACAGAAAGGCGGCCATATCTTGGCCAAAAAACCGGAATGGGCCGCTAGGGATTCTAAGGGCAATTTATTAGTAAAAAATGGCTTTGACTGGATGAATTCTTTAGACCCAGAAGTGCAGAATTTTTTACTAGAAATAATCTTAGAAGTAGTCAGAAATTACGACGTTGACGGCATCCAAGGAGACGATCGCCTCCCCGCCTTACCCTCGGAGGGCGGTTACGACGAAAAAACCCGAAACCGCTATTACCAAGAGTTCAATTGTTACCCCCATTTTTGCCATCATAATCCTCAATGGATGAAGTGGAGGGGGGATATTTTAACAGATTTTTTAAGCCGTCTTTATCGAGAAGTAAAAACCATTAAACCCGAGATTTTAGTCTCGATTTCGCCGGGAATTTTTAATTGGTGTTATCGAGAATACTTGCAAGACTATCCTAGTTGGATGGAAAAAGGAATCGTCGATTTAATTCACCCCCAACTTTACCGCCGAGATTTTTCTAGTTATAAAAATTTAGTCGATCGCCTCGTCAAACTACATTTAAAAAGCGGAAAATTGCATCATATATTTCCCGGGATTTTAATTAAAGTAGGTACTTATCGGATTAGCGAGTACGATTTATTAAGGGCGATTTCCTACAATCGCCATCATAATATTAATGGCGAAGTTTTATTTTTCTATGAAGGTTTGCGCGAAAATAACGATAGTTTAGCTAAAGCTTTACGCGACGGTCCTTATGCTAGTTCGTAGTTTGTAGTAACGACTTTAGTCGTAGTTTGTAGTAACGACTTTAGTCGTAGTTTGTAGTAACGACTTTAGTCGTAGTTCGTAGTAACGACTTTAGTCGTAGTTCGTAGTAACGACTTTAGTCGTCAAATTTTTGGGTTTTATCGCTTTAGCGATAAAACCATCGCGGAGCGCGATTACTACGAACTATCGCGCTCCGCGATTACTACGAACTATTCAATAGTATGACCGGTGGCAGTAATCGCTTGTTTAATCGATTCTGGGGAAGCTTTAGCGTCAACCTTTACCATTTTTGTCTCTAAATTAATATCGACTCCAGCCTCAGACTCCACAGTTTTAATCGCTTTAGTAACAGTTTCTACACAACCATTACAAACCATAGATGGGACTTTTAATTCTAGGGCCATCATTCAACCTCGTTTAATTTTACCGACAGATAATTGTAGCAATCTCTCCCTCAAAAATCAATTCCCAATTCCCTAGCTATAAAGACCTGCCACATATTCTCCATAACCGTTATAGGGCAAAGTCGGTATCCTCTCCCAAGACCAACTAGCCCCAGAACTTACCACTTTTTCTGTAGCTTGAGACCATCTCGGATGGGGAACCTCGGGATTAACATTAGCCTCAAAACCATATTCATTAGCCGCGAGAGTATTCCAAAAAGTAGCCGGTTGCGTTGCCACAAATTCAATTTTAACGATAGATTTTGCCCCCTTAAAACCATACTTCCAAGGAATCACCTCTCGCAAAGGAGCCCCATTTTGTTTTGGTAATTCTTTACCGTACATTCCCGTGGCAAAAAACGCCAGCTCGTTAGCCATTTCATCTAGACGCAAACCTTCAGTATAAGGCCAAGGATAATTAGCCGCCCAAAAACCCGGACCTTTAGTAATTTCTGGGTCGTAAAAGGAGCTAAAACGGACGAATTTAGCATTATCCGTCGGTTCCACATCGGCCATTAACAACTTCATGGGAAACCCTACCCAAGGTACCACCATCGACCAAGCCTCCACGCAGCGGAAGCGATAGACCCTTTCTTCTAGGGGGAATTTTTTCTGGAGGTCGTCGATATCGTAAACTCGGGGGTTTTTGACCAAACCGGTGACTTCCACCTTCCAATTTTCCGTTGGTAATGCTTGGGCCGCTTTCCAAATAGATTTATTGCCGCCAAATTCGTAGAAGTTGTTGTATTGAGTGGCCAGGTTTTCTTCGGTAATGCCTCGTCGAACCCGAGCAAAAGCTGGATTGCGGCTTAAATTGGGGTAGGCTTTCAGAGAAGAAGAACCATCCTCAGCCAGAGAGCGAACGCCTCCTTGACAGCCTGCCAGTCCCAAGAATGCCCCACCCAAACCGGCACCGATTAAACTTTTCATAAACCGACGGCGGTTGAAATAAACTGCTTCGGGGGTGACTTTCCCCTCTGGGATTTCCCAAGATTTTTTAATCCGAATTAAAGGCATAACTGTTTTTTTGCTAATTGTTAATTGTTAATTGTTAATGGCTCATCGGCCATTTAACTCAATGATGCTTGCCAATCTGAAATGCCCTAATTTTATCGTGCATCTAACCGCTTATAAAAACCTTGCCGCCAAGTATCCCTTAAGCATTAACAATTGACAATTAACAATTGACAGTTAGCAATGCACCCGGTTTGTAAGTCGCATCAAAGAAAGACTATCATAGAGCAAATATGCTAATTACTTGCCAAATATGAGTTACTGCATCAATCCTGAATGCCAAAATCCCCACAACACTGACAATGCCAATGCCGAATGCATTAGTTGTGGGTCGAGCTTGCTGCTCAAAAACCGCTACCAAGTCGTCAAACCCTTAGGCCAAAGCATATATAGCCGCACCTTTCTTGCCAAGGATCGAGATAAACCTGCCAAAACATACTGCGTAATTAAACAGTTTGTGGGGCAAAATCGAGTAAGCGATTTAGTCGCTCGTTCTTCGGCAGCAAACTCGAAATTTAGCGGCGACCCAGTACAGCTAGATAAAATCGGCAAACATTCTCAAATACCAGAGCTACTGGCAGCTTTTGAAGAAGATGGCCATTATTATTTAATCCAAGAATATGTGGAAGGGCCATCTTTAGCCGCCGCCCTAGAAGAAGAAGGGGTGTTTGGGGAAGCTCAGGTGTGGGAAATCTTGGGTCAAGTCTTGCCCGTACTGGATTATATGCACGATCGCCAGGTAGTTCACGGGGATATCAAACCGGATAACATAATTTGTCGCGATCGAGAAACAAGCAAAAATCCCGAATTGGTCTTAGTTGACTTTGGGGCCTCCTGTTCTGGTTCTGCGGAACTGCAGCCAATAGAGGCCATCAATGGTTCGGCAGAATATGTGGCCCCAGAACAAACCCAAGGGGTCGCTTATGCCAATAGCGACCTCTACAGTCTGGGTGTTACCTGCATCCACCTCCTAACCGAAGTGCCCCCCTTCGACCTGTTCGATGTTAAAACGGAAACTTGGGTGTGGCGGGATTATTTGAAAAAACCGGTCAGCAGCCAATTAGGCCGCATTCTCGATAAACTAATAGAACGCAACCCCAAACAACGCTACAAATCGGCAAAACAAGTCCTCGCCGACCTCAAGTACGGGCCTACCTGCATAGAAACCTTTCTCCAAAAACCAAAATACGCTCTAAGTATTTGGGCCGGTGCCGCTATTGCCCTGTTGTCTTTGGTGATTAGTTCCCGGATGCCCTCTCCGGCACCCCAGACATCTTTTCAACTTCCCGAACCGGTTTCTAACGACAATTTCAAACCGCCAAAACCAGATTTCGATTCGCAAATTACCGAAATACAACCGCTACCGGAATTTCATACAGATATAGACCAGCCCCTGCGTACTTTAGCAAATACTTCTAATAATGTTTGGTCTGTAGCAGTGAGTCCCAGCAGTCCCCTCGTCGCCAGCGGCGGCATGGATGGAACTATCGAAATATTGCACCTGCATACGGGTAACACTATCCGCACTCTCTCGGGACATTACGGCCCGGTGTGGTCTGTAGCTATTAGCTCGGATGGTAAAACTCTAGTCAGCGGCGGTGGCGATGGTACTGTGAAGGTCTGGAATCTCTACTCGGGTACTCTCGAACATACTTTATACGGACATCAAGAAGCTGTTTTTTCTGTAGCTATTTCTCCTGACGGTCGGACCATTGCTTCTGGCAGCAAGGATAAGACGATTAAAGTTTGGGCTCTCCAGAGCGGTTTACATTTAGAGACTCTTTACGGACATTTAGATGAGGTTCAGTCCGTCGCTTTCAGCCCGAACGGCGAAACTCTCGTCAGCGGCAGCAACGATGCTACTGTTAAGGTTTGGAGCTGGCGCTATGCCGCTCCAGTTAAAACCTTCAAAGGGCACGACGCTCCAGTTTGGGCGGTGGCTGTTTCTCCAGACGGTCAAACTGTTGCTAGCGGCAGTTGGGATAATACGATTAAGTTGTGGGATTTGAATGGCAGCGAGTATCGTCGGGTAAGTTATTTTGCTCGCCACACTTTCTTCGGTCATTCCCAAAGGGTTCAATCTCTCGCTTTTAGTCCCGATGGGGAGACTCTCGCCACCGGAGATTTTAGCGGTACGATTAAGCTGTGGAATTTGAATACTGGCAAGATGAAGGGTACTCTTAAAGGACATAGTTCCTGGGTCGATTTGACTTTCGATCCTCTGAGTCACAATCTGATTAGTGGCAGCTTTGACGATACGATTAAGGTTTGGCGTTTGCCACGGTAAGAGGCAAAAGGCAATAGGCAACAGGCAATAGGCAATAGGTAACAGGCACGCATAAAGTAACAATTGCCTTCTGTTTCGGTTCGGCAAGCCCTAATTAACGGTTAACAATTAACAATCTCTTGCCTTTTGCCTCTTGCCTTTTGCCTTTTGCCTGCAGCCTGCAATTGACAATTGACTATTAACAATTAAATTATGATTAAACGTATTGCAATTACAACTATTTTATTGGCTTTAGCAGGGGCGATCGCCTCTTGCGATCGGACGGAGAACCCTAAGGATACTGCAGCCAGTACCGACTCTAAATATTATTGCGCTAATAGTGCCGATGGTACGCCTACTACTTTTGTGAAGACCGATCGCGGCAATTTACCCCTGCTGCGCTGGGAGTCGGATTATTTTCAAAAGTTCGGTTATACTCGCGAGCAACGCTGCCAGGCAGTTTCTGCGAAATTAGAGCAAGTTGACGAACGGGGAATGCTTAATTATGTTACTATTGGCAATATTAATAATCTACCGGTGATTTGTGCTGCTTCTAGCTTGGGAGCGGGCTGCGAAGAATCTTTGTTTACTTTACAAGCCGATCGCAATGCCGCTGTTGCTTTAGAAGAGATATTTGCAGGAACGGTACAAAACCAAAATAATCTTCCTTACATTAGTTTTCAAGAGGCGATCGACCAGCTTTAAGGAGAGGGGGGCAGACTTGCGGAGAGGGGGCAGACTTGCGGAGAGAGATTAAAACTCCCTTGTCCTCGCAAGTCCGCCGCAAGTCCGCCGCAAGTCTGCCGCAAGTCCGCCCTCTCCCTTAAGCCCTCGGAGCCAAAGCATCTCTGAGACCGTCTCCGATATAATTAATGCAGAGAACGGTGAGGAAGATTGCCAAACCGGGAAACAGGACCATATAAGGGGCAGTTTGAATATAATTTTGAGCTTCGTAAAGCATCCTGCCCCAGGTGGGAACGTCTGGAGGAAAACCCAATCCTAAAAAACTCAGGGTAGATTCGGTAATAATGGCATTGCCCACGGCTAGGGTAGCGGCGACGATAACCGGACCGATCGCGTTGGGGAGAATGTGAACCCAAATAATCCTGGCGGGTTTCGCGCCCAGGGCCCGGGCCGCTTGGACGAATTCTGTTTCTCGGAGAGATAAAAAACCGGCTCTGACTAACCGCGCCACGGACATCCAATTGAGGGAACCAATTACTAAAACTATCAAGAAAAAGATGCCCAACTCAGGACCTGCGATCGCTCTAACGGTGTCGCGAAATAAATAGATAACTAATAGCAATAAGGGCAACTGGGGCAGGGAGAGAAATAAATCGGTAACTCGCATTAATAAGTCATCGATCCAACCCCCATAAAAACCGGCGATCGCTCCGATAAAAGTTCCCAGAGAAATAGCAACCAACATGGCTGCGACTCCCACTGCCAGAGAAATGCGACCGCCGGCTAAAACCCGAGCTAATAAATCTTGTCCCATGTCGTTAGTGCCGAAGGGATGCTGCCAACTGGGACCGGCGGTGGCATTGGCAAAGTCGATTTTATCGATGGGGACGTTATAAATTAGGGGACCGATAATAATTGCCAGGATAATTACTAAGAGGATCGAGGTTCCCAAGACTGCCATCGAGTCTTGGCGGAACCGATGCCACCCGCTCTGCCAAGGACTGACGGAGCGGGGGGTATGGGGGCGATCGGATGTGAAAGCTGACATATTGGCTAGTTTGGACTAATGGGGAATTTGGAATTTTTAGATTTTACCACGGTCCCCTACTAGAGAACCGGTCAAGTATTCTCAGTATCTCAGAAACCCGGTATGCATGAAAAAACCGGGTTTCACAGGCCAGTCCTCTAAGGAGATACTCACAACCGGGCCATAATACATCCCCCTACAGACATAAATTTCTCTTCCCTAAAACTTGTTCCTTTAGTAAGATGCGATCGCTATAGCCAGCAAGCTAGGTTAATAAATAACAAACAGAAAAAAGCTTACCGGATGGGGGTTATGCCGCAGTGACCCATTGTCGCACGCCGAAGAAGAACGAATTGGCAGGCGGACGGACGGTATTACTAGAAGCGTTGTGGAGGCACTTCTGGAGCAGTTAAATCCCGAATTGGGGATGTCGGTTTTGGCTCAATGCTATCGCATCGCTAAATTGGATGGCGTTATTACTGCCGAAGAACGGGAAGTTTTAGAGGCGATCGCTCAAAAATTTGACATCGACCTCGATGCTTTGGAACGAGAAAATAACGACTCTCCAAAAGCGTAGGGATACTATGATACTATTAAGGAGCGATCGCTCAAAAAAGCGTCGCTCCCAACTCAAGCTTATTCCACCACTCGAACGTCGAGATTTACCTCTTCTACCCCTTTAATTTCCTTA
This sequence comes from uncultured bacterium, assembly GCA_964609515.1. Taxonomy (GTDB): domain Bacteria; phylum Cyanobacteriota; class Cyanobacteriia; order Cyanobacteriales; family Microcoleaceae; genus CALKCV01. The sequence continues at coordinate 23,348 of CAZSTZ010000053.1, forward strand.
GCTAAAGGTTCGATAGTTTCGTATTCCTTTTCATTGGGAACAGTTCCGACAATGAGAACCTTACCATCTTCGGCATCGACAGTCAGTTTCCCCCGAGGAATGTTCGCTTCTAACTTAGCCCTGACTTCGCTCTCCAGATCCGAGTTCATTCTTTCTTGTTCGTCGCCAAACCACTCGTTTCTTTCCTCCCTGGCACGAATATCGGCATTGAGTTGTGATTGACGAATGTTATTGTCGCTGTCTTCGCGGGTTTCCTCCGTCGTACCGATATCTTCTGCTGTATCGTCCGTAGAGTCGGGAGCGTCATAGCTGGTTCTGGCAACATCGCAAGCAGAGATGCCAAAAAGTAAAAGACTCCCAAAAATTAAAGATGCATACTTTTTCATGTTATTTCCTCCTATTGTTTGATTGTTTCTCGATTAACAAACTTAGCGGTGGCTGGGGACAACTCCTATTCCCGGATGATGTGTCGCTGCCACTGCCTCAGTTTCCTTCTCGGCGCGATCGCTCGTTTTCATCATTCCGGCATCGTAAATGCCCCACTCCTCAACGTTGCGATTTTCGACAATGGCGCGAGCGTGTTCCATCTCTGCTTGGGTACCTACCAGCATCAGGAGATAATCGCCCCTGGCAACGCGATCGCTATATACTTTAGCTCGCTCTTCGGGAATGCCCAAACCGATTAACGCTCCAAGCAAACCTCCACCGGCAGCGCCAATACCGCCCCCAGCTAGAGTTGTAGCCAGAGCAGTAGCTTCCAGGCCAGCTAAGAGGATCGGTCCCACGCCCGGGATTGCCAGGATCCCTACACCTACCAACAAACCGGTTACGCCTCCTAAAGCACCGCCGGCCAATGCTCCCGTGGCAGCACCTTCTCCTGCTTTATTGCTTACCTTTGTGCCTACTTCAGTTTCTTCGATTTCGCTTCCAGATATTTCTTTTTGAAGGTTGGGGTCTCTGGCGATCGCCGATACCTGTTCTAGATCGAAACCTTCCTCTTTGAGCTTCTCAATGGAGCTTTTTAAATCTTCCAAGTTTTTAAAAACCCCTAGAGCTCGCTTCTTTTTGTAAATTAGTTCTGTCATCTTTTCTCCTCTCATGTAATTTGCCAGCAGACATTTTTATTTATCTATTTATTACAATGAAAAAAAAAACAAGCGATCGTCATCTATCCTTTGGCTTAAATTTGGCAGAGGTTATAACAAAGTTAACTTTTTTTCATCCCTCTAAGGTAATGTTTTTTATGGTTGGCTTTTTGAATTTGGGGAGGAATGGGTAATTTTATCGATTCCGGCCTCGCTGCCAGCCAACATCTGCCATTAGAAGGATGAAGGAAGAGGGCTTATGACGTTAATCTAAAAATAGCTAAAAAACAAAAGCAAGGAGGAAAAGATTATATGCCTTTGGCAAAATTAGCAGACGTTTATCCTAACTACAAAGAGAAAGTTTTTGACGGAGAAGACATTAAAAAATACAGCGTCTATACTCTCGAAACCGAAGAAAAAATAGGCGAAATTGACGATGCTCTGATTGACGAACAAGGTCGCTTTCGGTATTTGGTAATCGACACCGGTTTCTGGATTTTTGGCAAGAAAGTCTTGCTGCCCACCGGTCGTGCCAAAATCGACTACAGTCGCAACCGCGTTTATACCATCGGTTTGAATAAAGAGCAAGCAGAAAGCTTGCCTAAATATGACGACGATATGACCGTGGACTACGACTACGAAGAACAAGTCCGAAACGTTTATCGGCCTACTGCAACCGCTGAGACAAGTCGGCCTAGCTACGATGCTAGCAGCTATGGTTACGAAAAAGAGCCGGAGCTCTACGATACAAGCGACGCAAACCACGGCAGGTTGAAACTGTACGAAGAGCAAGTAGTTACAAGTAAAGAACGCCATAAAGCAGGGGAGGTTGCTGTTGGCAAGCGGGTAGAAACAGAAACAAAAGAAGTTTCGGTTCCAGTGGAAAAAGAGCGCGTAGTTATCGAACGCACTTCTCCAACCCACAAGCAAGAAGTAGCTTCAGGGGAGGCTAACTTTAAAAATGAAGAAGTCGCCCGCATGGAAGTTTACGAAGAGTCGGCGGATATCGACAAGAAAGCTTTTGTCCGCGAAGAAGTGAGCGTCAACAAAGAAGTGGAACGCGACACCGTGGATGCAAAGGAAAAAGTGCGTCGCGAAGAATTAGAAGTAGATGCCGAGGGTCGTCCCTTAGTTCATACTCACGGCAAACAGCGCTAAGATTCTTGAAAAAGCTAATTGCTAATGGCTAATTGTCAATTGCTAATTGTTAATCCTAACCATTAGCAATTAGCAATTAGCGCCACATTTTTGCTTTATTATGCAAGCCCTAATATCGCCCTATTTATTTATTAAAATTAAAAGCTTAAGAGGGAAAATATGTCTGAGGAACAAAAACCAAAAAATCTTCAGTTGCTAGAAGAAAAAGTGGAGGTTAATCGCAGCAAGAAAAAAGTAGGAGAAGTTGTGGTCAGCAAACAAGTAGAAACTAAAACGGTTGAAGTTCCAGTCTCCGTCAAACAAGAAAAATTAGTTGTGGAGCAAATAGGCAACAATGGCAGCCAACAACTGGCAGAAGTGGAACTAGCCCAAGAGAAAATTACAAGTGTCGAAAAACAGTCTGCCGCAAATTCTGATGAAAATATTGTCGTTGGCGAATTTATTTCCCCAAGTGTTGCCAGAGATGCTTTAGCAGCGATTCACAACGGATGCAGTAAAATTCGCTTGGAAATAGCGGTAGAAAATCCCGAACTACAGCAGATTTATCAACAGATATTTGATGGCTGCACTAACTCTTAACGTCCATTTCCAGTGGTTCTCTATCAAAAGAATGATTTAAACATCTTCCCTTTGATAGACGATTTAACCGAGAGGAAATGTTTAGAATATTAATGTAACTTAGAAAAAAAGGAGTTTATGAGTAAGATTAACATTGGTTTAACAGACGAGCAACGCAACGCCGTAATCGGTCTTTTAAATGCCGATTTAGCAGACTTATATCTATTGCTAATCAAAACCAAAAAATATCACTGGGATGTAGTCGGCCCTCAGTTTCGCTCCCTACACGAGCTCTGGGAAGAACATTATCAGTCATTGACAACCAACATCGACGCTTGCGCCGAAAGAATTAGGATGCTGGGAGGCTTTCCTCTGGGGACTGCTGAAGGCTTTCTCAAAGAGGCTACTATTAAAGAACATCCGGGAGATTTGCCCGCAGCAGATGAAATGGTTAGGCGGTTGGTAGAAGACAACGAAACGATTATTCGCAACTTGCGAGACCATATTAACAAGTGTTCCGAAACTTACGGCGATGAAGGAACTTCGGGCTTTTTAACGGACTTGCTCGAAGAACATGAGGAAATGGCCTGGATGCTTCGTTCCTTTATCGAAGGTCAAACATTCGAGCCCAATGGCAGTCCTTCAAATGTTTCTAGTAAATCCACCGTTGCGGCTAACTAAAAGCTCTTTCCAGGAAATAAATTTTTGGGGGAAGTCATCCACACGGAAAAATGACGAGAGCAAGGTCACGCCCCGTCGTTTCAACGCGGGGCGTCCAAGCGAACGGCGGTTTCAACCGCCGTGATGGGGGTCATTAATATATTCTAAAATCTTAGCAGTGCTGACTTTCCCCGTGGTGTCATAAAAATAGCTGTGAGTCCATAAACTAGGCAGTTTGCATAGCTCTGGAAATTCCTGTCGCAACAGTCGAGAAGACCTGCCTTTTAAAGCTTTGACTATTTTATGAATTGCTATATCTGACCCATGCTCTACCAATACATGAACATGCAAAAAGCTCTATTTCTAACCCTTTTATTAACCAACCTTTTTCTGCGGCCACTTCTGATAAGATAGCTGCCAATCTTATTTTGACTTGGCCCACTAATACTTTCTTACGTATGCATGGGAATCCAGACTAAATGAACGTGGGCCAAACCTACTGAACGATCGCCCGTTGTCGGTATATTTTTTGTCGATCGTTCATGTTGATGGGTTGACATTTATCGACCAGGATGATTATAAGAGAAACATGAGTAAAAAAACTAAGAAAAAAGCCAAACATCTAGGATGTCAACAAGTTTTACTGCATCCAGATAAAGACCTACGGGCCATATTAGAATATTTGTGCGGTGAGGCCAATAAGGTGTTTAATTGTTCTGTTTATTATGCCCGACAAGTTTGGTTTAAAGAAAATAGATTTGTCAAAAAAGGCGAACTTTGCGGGCAGATGAAATGGAACAGACATTTTAATGCGATGTATGCCTCTAGCGCCCAACAAATATGTAACGGCGTTGTTGAATCCTTTAGCAGTTTTAGAGAATTACTAAAACTCTTTTGGAAAGGTGAATTTGCTGATAAACCCAAACCACCTAACTATCGAAAACCGGGTTTATTTACCGTTTCTTATCCTAAGAAATGGTTGAAAATTACCGATAAAGGAATTAGAGTTCCATTAGGACGCAAAGTAAAAGCATGGTTTGGATTGGAAGCATTCTATATTCCGATTCTTGCAACTTAGACTGGGATTCAATTAAAGAAATTAGGATTCTGCCCCGTCATAGCTGCTTTTATACCGAGTTTGTCTATGAGATGAAAATTCACTCAGTTAAGTTAGACCAGGATAAAGCTATTTCTATTGACCACGGTTTAAACAACTGGCTAACTTGTGTAGATACCCAAGGCAATAGCTTTATTATTGATGGCAAACATCTTAAGTCAAAAAATCAGTGGTACAACAAGCAAATTGCCACAATCAAAGAAAATAAACCCCAAGGCTTTTGGTCTAAAAGATTAGCTCGTATTACTGAAAAACGTAATCGACAGATGCGGGATGCTGTCAACAAAGCAGCACGATTAATCATAAACCATTGCCTAAAAAATGGGATTGGTACAGTAGTTTTTGGCTGGAATAAAGGTCAAAAACAATCGATTGAATTAGGAGCTAAAACTAATCAAAAGTTTGTACGAATTCCTACTGCCAGACTCAAAGAAAGAATCGAACAACTATGCAATTTATATGGATTGCAATTTGTAGAAACTGAGGAATCTTATACCTCCAAAGCATCGTTTTTAGATAATGACTTTCTCCCAAAATACGGTGAAAAACTCGGCGCTGGTACTCGGAACCTGAGTCCGAGTAAGGAAGCGCCGAGTCGTAGACCCGATAACTGGGAAGCCTCTGGAAAACGCATTAAACGAGGTTTATATCAATCTGGTGCTGGTTATCTAATTAATGCCGATTGTAACGGTGCAGCAAATATTTTGAGAAAAGTATCTGGAAGGCTCAAGCTTAACTTAAGTCAACTAAGTAGAGGCGCTTTGACAACGCCTTTAAGAGTTCATTTCTGGACTGCTTAAGAATCTGCGTCTCTTTAGAGCGCAGAGTGTCAAGAGTAATGCAAATGATTGCTTCTCTTGAAAGGTGACTTCCTCCCGTTTTTAGAAAAGTTTAAAGGAGAAAAAATTTAATGTCTCAAGAGTACAAAGCAGAAAAAACCATCACCGCAATCTTTAAAGAAGAAAGTCAGGTTAACGACGTTATTAGGCGTTTGTTAAACCGTGAGGTTCCCAGAGATCGGATCTCGGTAATGGGGAGAAACTTTCAATCCCAAACTCGCATTTCTGGCTTTATTACCAAAAAAGACGTGATTCTGGGAGGTTTGCGGACTGGAGCTATTTTTGGTTCCCTGTTCGGTTCTCTGTTGAGCTTGCTGACTGGCGTCGGGGTGTTGTTTATTCCCTTCGTCGGTTCCGTAGTCGCCGCCGGTCCTATTAGTGCCGTGTTGCTGGGAGCCGCCACGGGAGCGATCGCCGGTAGTGCCGGTGCCGGTTTGGCCTCTGCTCTGGTAGCTTTGGGAATGCCAGAAGATAAAGCTACCGTTTATGAAACTCGTTTAAAAGCGGGGGAATTTATCGTTATGGCAGAAGTTCCTGCGGAGAAATCTGGAGAATATCGACTTTTGATGGAGAGCGCTAGTGGCGAGGAAATTCATGTAAGCGATCGCCCCTTACCACGTCCCTGCCCCGGTCGCTGTAACAGTCCCGAAGACCTATCTCCAGAAGTTCGCTCTCATCTTTCCGATGACGCACAACGGACCTTCGTGGAGCGCTACAACGCCGTTTTCGATGAAACCCAAGATGAATTACAGGCCGAACAGGCTGCCTGGGAGACAATTCATCAACAATATTCTGAAGACGAAAACGGCGTTTGGTCGAAGCAAAAAGTAGCAGCCTAGCAAGAGAGAGGGGGGAAGACACGGAGACACGGAGACGCGGAGACACGGAGGCGGCTCCCCCCGTCCCCGCGTCTGGTGAAAGTCTCCCCTGTCTCTCCCCTTTAAGTAGTTTGGATTTGGCGATATCGCGCTTGAACCAACATATAAATCCCGTAAGCAACTAAACCTAGCGCCACTAAAGTTAAAAGAAATTTACCAAAAGGTTGCTGCGCTACAGTTAGCAAAATACCATCCAATCCTTTAACTTCGCTGGCATCGTATTGCCGCGCTGCCCGGGTGAGGAAAATGCCAATTAACACAAAAACTACCCCTCTAGCAGCGATGCCAAACCGACAGGTGTTAACTACTGCTCTTTCTTGACTGAGAGATAGTTCTCTTAAATTCAGTTTTCTGCGGAATTTAGTCTTGTAGGCTTTATAAAGCCGATAGAATCCCACACCAATAATCACAATTCCAATAATTCCTACTAACCATCGACCAAAAGGTTGTGCCAGAAGCCGGGCAGTCCAATCTTGCTTGGAGTTTCCACCGCTTGCGCCTCCCGAACCAAGAGCCATATTGGCTGCATAGAAAGCCAAAGTGGCGTAGATCGAGCCGCTGATGGCATAGCCAATGCGAGTTACAATGCCTTTGGCATCGGTGCCTTTGTTATCCGGATCTTTAATCGCTTCAACGAATCGCCAGATTACATATCCCAGCAAGCCGAGCGCTGCTAGAATTAATAAAAACTGTCCGAAGGGTTGGGCGGCAATAGTACGGATGGCGCCTTTGCTGCCTGTCGTTTTTCCTCCCGTACCAAAGGCAGCCATTACCGCTAAAATTCCGATTATGACGTAAACTATTCCTTTGGTGGTATAGCCAAATCTTGCTAATCTTTCTATCCACATAAATTTTTTTTCCTTACTCGATTGTAGTCGTTCGTGACAATTAAATATGCTCGCATATCGAGCTATACCTCAAAGAATATCTTTGTTTGCAACCTTTCACATCTGTCCCCAGACAGAATTTGTTGGCAAAATTAAAAAAACCGAGTAAGGATTATTTGTTTTATATTTTTGACTGGCTCTAATTAATCGCCCATATTAGTCTTGACTCCTGCGATGATTGCGATGCCTACGATAAACAAAACTAAAGACCAAATTATATAGTTTGGTATGGCAGAAAAAATACCTAAACCTCTTGACGTACTCCCCGCTCTAAAGAGACGGGGATTCTGAATATCACTATCCAGACTTTCTCTTTCGCCGAGTCGGCTTACTCGTCTGAGTTTCCTCATTCAAGCAGCGGCCAGTCTCTCCAGAGACGTTATCTCCCCTGCGCCCCAGGGTAGTTGATAGTTGCTTGAGGGCAGATTGAAGAATATTTATTGCAGCATTTTCGTCCCTATCAGCTTCATAATCGCAGTGAGGACATTTATGAGTTCTAGTGCTTAAAGTTTTGCTGACTTTCTTACCGCAATTTGAGCAATTTTGGGATGTATTTTTTGGTTCAACTGCAATAACTGGAACTCCATAAATGCTGCCAAAATATTCCAACCATTCTCTAAATTTGTACCAGGCTGCGT
>CAZSTZ010000054.1:0-30689 GCA_964609515.1 uncultured bacterium
CCAACTTATCCCGCAGAATCTTAGAATTAATCGTCGCCGACAACTATCGCCAAGGCAAGATTGGGGCCGGCGAAGTCCGCCGCTTCCTCAACTTTTCCTCACGGTGGGAAACCTACGAATTTTTAAAGAGAGAAAAAGCCTATTTGCCCTACACCGAAGAAGATTTAGAAAACGAATTTCGCTCTGAGGAAATGCCGAGTTTATCTCCAAAACGCCGTCAACCTTCAGCATCTATAGCAGGTAAGGGAAAAACTTTAGGAGATATAGTTTCATAAAATTTGGTTTTTCAATATCTCAGAAACCCGGTTTTTTCAAAAAACCGGGTTTCTTAACCGACTCTCTAACCCTTGCTTTAGGCAACCTCTTCAAAACCTCTCCCGCCCCCTTATAAAGAGGCAAACCCAATAAATTTTCAGTTTCGCAATGGGTGGGAGTTGGATATTGAAAAAAACCTAAATCCTTACCCGCCACAAAAATCAACCGCCTTCTTTTTTGAGGAGTTCCATAGTCCGCTGCCATTAACTCTCTATGGGTGACATCGTAACCAATATCTCTAAAAGAGCCATAGATTTCTTGTATCATATTTGCCGACTTAACCTGAGCCAAACCATAAACATTTTCCATCACCACAATTTCAGGTTTTAACTCATTTATATGGCGCAAATAATCTCGATACAAAACCCCCAAATAATCCTTAGTTGCCTTCTGCTTCCCCGCAACGCTAAAAGGCTGACAAGGAGGACCGCCAATAATAAGATCCGGTCTATCTCCAATTACTTTTTTAACAAAATAAGGGTCGAGTTTTCTAATATCTTCCCGATGAAAATTCCATTGGGGGCGATTAAAATTAATAGTCGCCTCAACGCACTTTTCGATATCGGTGGAAAAGACCGTTTTAAAAGTAATTAAATCGTTGGATGCTATCTCAAAACCTAAATCCAAACCACCCGCCCCAGTAAAATAAGATGCAACTTTTAAAAACCCGGTTTTTTTGCGTTTTTCAAAATATTTAGCAACCTGTCGTGCTAAGGCGGCAGCCAAATTAACTGGCACGGCATTTCCTATTTGTTTTTGCACCTCCCCAAGAGTACCTTTAAACTCATAATTCTCTGGGAAATCTTGAAGAGTTGCCGCCTCTCTGGGAGTGATATAACGGTCTTCGCGGGGGTGTACGAATTTATTAAAAATGTATGCAGTTACGGTTAAAGAAGGTTTGTCATCCTCCAAACGAAGCAGGCGCATATTTGGTCCGCCGGTTTTTTTATCCCCTTTTCTAACAAAGCTTTTATGTTGGAGATTTTCGGGAAGATCCCCCATTTTTCCTCCTGGAGGTAGCTGCTTTATTCTTTCGAGAACGATGCCCGTATATTCTCTGGTTTCGTGGTTGGGAATAGTCATAGTTCCTGGCGTAAAATAGGATTTTCTAGGGTAATTATAAAATCAAATACTCTTCTAAGATTTGCTAACTCAATGCTTTTAATTCCTCCATTATCTTGAATATCGTCTTCCATACCCCACAACATATTCACAAAAGGAGCGACGTATTCTTCTCCATGTCGGTATGCTGGTAGGTTAGAAATTATTGCGGTTTTATAATTAGGATTTTCTTTGATATGGGTTCCGATTTTTAGCGTCTGATAGATGCCTTTTTTAATATCGTCCGTTCTGTCCATGCCTGCGCTAGTTTTACTGTCGCTAATTGACTCTTTTTGAGGCCAAGCGTCTCTTTCTCTAGCAATATTAGGCGGCCTTCCACTAGCATTTGTTAAGAAATATATGCTATTAGTTTTATCTCGATCGCAATAAGCCTGCTTTGCTTTAAGCCAAGTCTCAATGCTGTTATTAATAGCTACTTCATTCTTAGGATTAATTAAGTAATCAACCATTGGCTTAAACGGCCAAAGTCTTTCGCCAACAGCCCCTAAATCTATGACGATATCTCCATGAAGATATATCCCAGAATCGCACTCTCTGAGTTGCGAATTAGTAATCGTTAGTTTTTCATGTTCGCCATTTATTTGACTATCTTTAACCTTAAAAATAAAAGGATAGGTCAACAATGGTGCTGATTTTACCTCTGCCAAAATAACCGTTTCATTGCTATGAATTAAAATGGCATCAGCTAATTCCGTACCTCCTACTACCATAACTTTCTGAAACTGTGGATACAATTTTTCTATAAACCTAAGTATTACTTCGCTACTTAGCTTACCCAAAGCTCCAGATAGAGGTTTTGCTGCTTTTTGATATTGCCACTTTTCTGCTTTTTCAAAACAAGGAGAACATAAATTTATAAAACCTAAATGGGCGTTGTAACCCTGTGGTGAATTGCTACAAGCTTCAATATTCCGTTCCCAACCCGAGGTCGCATCAATATAGGCAGCGGACATAACCAAATCGAAGCAAAAAGCTTGTAAATGGCTATCTTTTCCGGCAACCCACTCTAAAAGTCTGTCAATTTCCCAACGCCACGGATACTCTTCTAAAGGTTCTCGCCCTTTTAGTTTATTAATATCAAAATCCATTTTTTAGGTGTTTATCCTAATTTTTGGTAGGGTGCGCAATGCGCACCTTACCCTTTAATATCAAAATCCATTTTTGGTAGGGTGCGCAATGCGCACCTTACCCTTTATCTGTGTTCTAATTTCGTTAATTCCAAAAGTGGAAAAACCGAGTTTCTTAATCCCAAAAAAGTAACGAACTTTTTCAAATTAGACTTGTTATCGGATGGTCTCTACATGCGAGACAGAGCAGAAATCTTAGCTAACTTATCTCGTTCCAGAACCTTTAATTCTTCCTTATTTACCCATCCTTGTTTGAGCAATTTGGCAAAAACAAAAATTAGCTCTGAATACCTGTAGTCATATTTGCCATCAATTTCGTGCCTTTTGGCACTCAAGAAATCGTGCAATTGCCACAATTGGTCAATTTCTGAAATTTGAGACGCTTTTTGCCGCACTTCTTCAATTAAATTATTGATTTCGCGCTCGTAAGCTCTATCAAAAACCTCCTTTGCTGCTTTCTTCTCGCTGTCAGACCAGTTAATTTCACTCATGCTATTCGGAATTTGGGACTAGGAAAGCCTCGCTAATACTAACTTCGGTAGTTTGCATCTGTCATCGTGCTTTGGGGAAATTAGTATTATTTATTATTGCCAAGGCTTAGTTGTTCAAACATATTATTATAGCGGACGCCCTCTACAAGAGAACGCCCGCCTAAGCGATCGCAAATCGATTAATTAACTCTCGCGCCGCCTGGTTCTAGCGAGCGAAGTTTAATAACTCCTTCGGAGAAGCCAACAAATCGATCGCCACAAAGAAAATCTTATTTTCTGGGTTGAGGAGGAAGCGCCAAGCAATATTCATACCCACATTGCTACCAAACCAAGGAGTTTGCACCTTACCAGTGACTTTAATTTGAGTATAGCCATCGTCTGCCGGTTCGGTGACTCCGCGTTCTGGGACCAACTTGAGGTTTTGGCATTCTTCTCGGAAAAACCGCAGCACCTTTTCCTTGCCGACAATGGGCCTTTGGAAGGGAGGTTGCAAAGCTCCGTCAGGCTCAAAAAGTTCGATTAGGGCATCAAAATCGTTGGCATTCAAATTATTCATGTATTCCAACACCGTGGAATTGGTCACGCCCTCAATCTTGACTTTAGTCCGCTGGGACATATCTTTGGGGACTTCCACTGGTTCCGATACCCGGGTATAGTTGCCCAATTTGCTAGTATCGAAGCCCATATCGACCACGGCGTTGCGTAAAACCGTGATTTGCTGGCCGGGTTCGAGTTCCCGAATGGCCTGTAGCACCGCACCCGCATTAGCAGAAAGCTGGTAGCCTTCGGGAATGGGAGCCACTATTCCCTGGTCCATCCACTCTCCGAGCTTATACCAAAATCCCAGTTTGATGTTGGGACTCCATGAAGCATAAGAGCGGCAAATAGGGGTGTCAGCGCGATTAGCCAGGTCGCACATAGCCTGGGATTGTTCCCGAGGAGTCATTTTCTTGATTTCATTCAAGGTGTTCTCGGCAAACTGCATATTCGCGGCCCCAGGAGCGGCGATGGTAATAGTTTTACCCATTTCTAAGTAAGCGAACCAAATCAGGGCGAGCTGGTCTTCAACACTGAGCTGACTGAACCGAGCGATAGTAGCCGGAATGGCATCAGCAGCTAAAGTGCTGGGGAAAATACCGCGAGCTGATTCAATGGTAAATGGCATAAAGTGAACCTCAACCTGACAACTTTAAGCATAATCTAACATATTTTCTGGGTAAAGGCTGATTGCTACATCTCAATTTTTCAAATGATGCCAATTTATTAAAGTTATCGAAGATTACCACAATATTTCAAATTTTTCCTATATCTTTAGGCGTATGTCAATGGGTGAATAAAGCAAAAAATCACTTTAGCCCCAACAATTCATCGGTTTAATCTGTTGCCAAAATGCACAAAATTCCCAAACATAACCGTTATTTTCTCTTATCTTTAATTACCTTCGTCATCCTGGGTTCGTTTCTCGCCAGAGGCTACGTTTTTCCCACCGGAAATCATTACACTCACGTTCCCCAAATTAAAGCGATGTTAAATCCCGAACTCTATAATAACGACTATTACGTTCGGGAAATGATGCGTTTTACTCCTCGATATTACTACCAATTAATCGTCGCCGCCCTCGCTAAATTAACCGGCAGCATCGCCGCCAGTTATTTCATCTATTATCTCTTAGCTTTTACTTCTTTTATTGCCGGTTGCTTTTCTCTGGGAAAACTCTTTACTCGCTCAAAATTAGCTGCCGCCACCGTCGCTTTTCTCAGTTTAACTGCCTACACTTTAATCGGATATATCGAAATATTTACTCCTCGACCGGTGCCCGCTGCTTTTGCCATGAGTTTGTCTGTCTGGGGACTTTATTTTGGCTTTCGCCAGCGCTGGTTTATTGGTTATTTATTCTTCGGTATCGCCTCTCTTTTACAATTTCTAATTGGCGTTTTACCGGGATTAATGATGCTGCCAATTATGGCATTTGCCTCCTACAAAAAACGCCCCTACAAACAGCTAATTCCTCCCCTCTTAATCTTCTTCGGCATGGCAGCTTTAATTTATCTGCCAATGGCTCTTTCTGGTACTACTAGCACGGATAAAATTGGCAACGCCGAATTTGTTTTTATCTACGGTTGGGTGCGCAACCCCCATCATATTATTCCCTCCTATTGGAGTCTCGGTATTTGGATAGATTTTTTGTTATTTATAGCGGGGGGTTTGCTGTGCATTTGGAAAAGCGATTTTGCATCCGCAACGCTGCGCGAACGCCTCAAAAAAAACTACAAACTTTACTTCTATATAATCGTCGCCGAGTCAATCTTTGCCCTGTTCTTAAATTACCTTTTTATCGAAATTTACCCCCTAGCTATAGTCGCCAAACTCCAACTAGCAAGAACCGTACCTTTCGCCCAAATAATCATCTTTATTGCCGTAGCTTCTCAAGTAGATAGCTTCTACAAAAAAGGTCGCTTAGAACTAAGTTTATTATTATTAATTTCCCTAACCTTTCCCTGGCCTTATAGAGGAATCTGGTTTTTATTAATATCCATAGCATTATTAACTAATTTAGGAAAGCGCTATTTGTTAATAACTCGCTCTAAATTATTCCCTTGGGTTCTAGTGGTACTGTCGTTAATCTTCTCCTTAATTTCTTCCCCTCCCATTTCCTTAGATAAACCTATTTTATTCCTAATACTAGCCTTTCCTTTCCTCTTAGGAAAAATTTCAACTCCTAAAAAAAACGCCACCCATGCCCTAGCTTTACTGACGGCAACTATCTTTATTTTAGGGTTACTGGATGCCTTGCCAGGGAAAATCTCAAACATCTTCCAACAGCAAGTAAAAACTTATCAAATACCCCAAGACGACCCAACCAAACTCGCCTTAAGATTTAGCAAAATTAGCGATAAAAATGCCATTATTTTAGTACCGCCCTTCGTTTCCAACTTTCAATTTTATTCCGAAAGAGCAGTAGTAGTTGACTTCAAACATTTCCCCCAAACCGACGACGGCATTCGCCAGTGGAAGCGACGAATGGAAGCTGTTTTTGGCGTGCCGTTAAGCCCCCAATTAGCAATAGGCTCCATGGAAATATTATTTCCAAAACGCAGCAGTTTGGAATTAGTTAACGTTGCCCGGGAATATGGCGCAGACTATATCTTAACTCGGGTCGATTGGCATCCAGATATTAACGGCATAGTTGTAGATAAAGAGGGGAAATGGGTAATTTATAAAATTAGGGAATAGGGAATAGGGAATGGGAAATGGGGAATAGGGAATGGGTAATGTCAGTAGTTAAATAAAAATAGGTTTTTTTAATCAAAATTGCCGTTTTCTGAAATAATGAGACTAGATAGCAATCCTAAATCATTCGCGATATCTGAGAAACCGGGTTTTTTGAAAAAACCCGGTTTCTGGTCCGCGCCCAGCTCTTAATCAAAATAACTTTAACTTTGGAGGGACCGCCGTGACTCAACTGCCAGAAACCCTTTACAACCGCGATTTTTACTTGTGGACGAAAAGCACTGCTAAATTGTTAAAAGAAAGAAATTTTTCCGAAGTGGATATTGTCAATTTAGTCGAAGAAATTGAAACTCTGGGGAGAAGCGAAAAGCGAGAGTTAAAAAATCGCTTAATTGTCTTATTAATGCACTTGCTGAAATGGAAATACCAACCGGGAAAAAGAAGCGAAAGCTGGCGAAGTACCATAAGCGAGCAACGCATTTCCTTAGAAGCATTGCTCGAAGACAGTCCTAGTTTAAAACCGTTTTTGCCAGAAGTATTCGACAACTGTTACCAAAAAGCTCGCGTTAAAGCTGCCAGCGAAACGGGAATTAAACAAGATATTTTTGCCGCAGAATCTCCTTTTACTCCAGAAGAAACTCTCAGTTTTGAATACTTGCCAGAAGCAACAGATTGAGAAATTAATACCATCTCCAATACACCTCGGGAGAATTTGATAAAATAAGAAAAACCCTAATTAAAATTACTAAAAAAAACTTATGATAGTTCAAACCCCATTCGCACCAACCAAAACCGTTCCTCCTCTCGAAAGTGGGGATAAACTTACCCGGGCAGAATTTGAACGTCGCTACCGGGGGATGCCCGACCTAAAAAAAGCTGAATTAATAGAAGGAATTGTTTATATGGCCTCACCTTTAAGATTTAAAAGTCACGGCAAACCTCATGGCTATATAATGACTTGGTTGGGTTATTACGAAGCCGCCACGCCAGGAGTAGAATTTGGAGACAATGCCACCGTCATCCTCGACGCCGATAACGAAGCTCAACCCGATGCTTTATTAAGAATTGAAACGGGAGGAGAATCTATTATTAATGAAGATGATTATATCGAAGGTGCGCCAGAATTAATCGTAGAAATTGCTGCATCAACCGCTTCCTACGATTTGCACGACAAAAAAAATGTTTATCGCCGCAGTGGAGTAAAAGAATATTTAGTCTGGCGAGTTTACGATCGCGACTTTGACTGGTTTCGCTGGCAAGAGGGAGAATACATCAAACTATCTCCAGAAACAGACGGCATTTTTCGCAGCGAAGTTTTCTCCGGTTTGTGGTTGGATAAATCTGCTTTACTGGCAGGAAATTTAGCAAAAGTTCTGGAAGTTTTGCAGCAAGGATTATCCACTGCGGAACATCAAACTTTTGTAGAAAAATTGACGGCAACTTCCACCGATGAAAAAGAGTAAAAACACGAGCAACGGGCAAATCGAACGAGAAATTAATACCATCTCCAATACATCTCGGGGAGGATTTGATAAAATAAGAAGAACCCTAATTAAAATTACTAAAAAAACTTATGATAGTTCAAACCCCGTTCGCACCAACCAAAATCGTCCCTCCTCTCGAAAGTGGGGATAAACTTACCCGCGCAGAATTTGAACGTCGCTACCGGGGGATGCCCGAGTTAAAAAAAGCTGAATTAATAGAAGGAATTGTTTATATGGCCTCACCTTTAAGATTTAAAAGTCACGGCAAACCTCATGGCTATATAATGACTTGGTTGGGTTATTACGAAGCCGCCACGCCAGGAGTAGAATTTGGAGACAATGCCACCGTCATCCTCGACGCCGATAACGAAGCTCAACCCGATGCTTTATTAAGAATTGAAACGGGAGGAGAATCTATTATTAATGAAGATGATTATATCGAAGGTGCGCCAGAATTAATCGTAGAAATTGCTGCATCAACCGCTTCCTACGATTTGCACGACAAAAAAAATGTTTATCGCCGCAGTGGAGTAAAAGAATATTTAGTCTGGCGAGTTTACGATCGCGACTTTGACTGGTTTCGCTGGCAAGAGGGAGAATACATCAAACTATCTCCAGAAACAGACGGCATTTTTCGCAGCGAAGTTTTCTCCGGTTTGTGGTTGGATAAATCTGCTTTACTGGCAGGAAATTTAGCAAAAGTTCTGGAAGTTTTGCAGCAAGGATTATCCACTGCGGAACATCAAACTTTTGTAGAAAAATTGGGTGCATCTCAATTTTGATATTGCCAAAAATTAGACGCTTTTTGGGAATGGGGAATGGGGAATGGGGAATTGCAAAGAACGTCTTTTTACAAATATGAGATGCTCCCGAAAAATTGATGCCATAAAAACGCGGACAACGAACAAAGGGCAACAGGCAACAGAAAAAATTTATTAAACTACCCCCAGAACAATTCTTATTACCTATTACCCATGACCCTAACTCTATCGAGAGAAAGTCCGATAGCGCCACTTATTTAACTGAGCTTCTCCTACATGAGCTAAACGTTGCCACTCTGGCAGGGTTTCTTGTAAAGCTTTTAAACTTTGAGCTTGTGCGCGATAGTTGTGTTGCAAAGCTTCGTAAGCTTCTCGCGAAACTGTATGGGCTAATTCAGTTTCCAGGCTTTGTAATTGACTGAGCTTTCTTTGATAATCAGCAATTACTTCTTTTTGCAATTCAGACTGCCGCAACAAATCTTCGTAAGTTTCTTTTGACACCATCGAGGCAACTTGTTGTTCTAACTTTTGCAGTTTGGCATCTTTTTCTTCAGCGTGTCGCTGCAAACTTTCATAGCTTTCTTTTGGTACTGCCGAGCTTAATTGTTCTTCAAGTTGTTGCAGTTTAATATTTTGTTCTTCTAACTTTTGTTGCAAATTGTCATAACTTTCTTGCAACACCATCCCAGCAATTTGAGCTTCTAACTCTTTTAACTTATTCAGTTGTTCTTCTGACTGGTGTTGAAGATTTTCGTAAGTTTCCTGAGAAACCGTTTCGGCAATTTGCTCTTCGAGTTGTTGTAACTTAGTTTCTTGTTTTTTGGAAAGGTTTTGTAAGGTTTCATAAGTTTCCTTAGAAACCATCTCGGCAACTCGTTCTTCTAGTTGTTGTAACTTAGTTTCTTGCCCTTGGGAATGCTGTTGAAGAGTTTCATAAGTTTCCTTAGAAACCATTTCGGCAATTTGCTCTTCGAGCTTTCTTAATTGAGCGAGTTGTTCCTGGGAACTGGCGATCGCCGTATTTTGCTCCCCTAACTGGCTTTGTAAAGTTTCGTAACTTTCCCTTGACACCATGCCAGCGAGCTGCTCTTCGAGATTTTTTACCTTTGCCAGTTGTTCTTCCAACTGTCCTTGCAAACCGTTATAACTTTCCAGAAGTACCGCTTTTTCCGCAGCAAAACTTTCAGCAGATGTTGCCGGGGCAGTCATTACCTGAGTTTCATTTTCCGAAGATTCAATCTTAGGTGGCGCGTCAGTGGAATTGACAGTTACTTGTGCTGCTTGTCTTAACAGATCGAAATCTCCCCTGCCGATACGTTCGACGAGCTCGGATCTGGAAATACCAACTTCTTCAGCAATCTCTCTGAGCCGTTCGGCGGTAGTGGGAGTTAGAGAAATTCCTACTTTTATTTTGCTTTCAGAATAAGATTTAGGATTTCCGCGTTTTTTTTTTGACATAGATTGTCTCCTTTGCCAAGATACAAGTTCCAGTATAAAGCCTTGGGGCTCTTTCTCGATCCCTTAACGGAATAAATCGACTTCCCCACCAAAAATCATACCCGGGCCTAACTTTTACATTTCCTCTTTTTTCTTAGCTAAAAAACAGGAAAAAAAGTTAATTTTGCAGGGTATTACCAATTATAATTTTCTCCTACCCCCAGTCTATTTAGAGATTTTATTTTTGGGAAAAATCCCCGATTTTTTGCGGTTTTTTAAGAAACTTTATTTGGTAGTTTTTGTCAATTACAAGCAGTTAGGATTTTTAACGCTTTCTTGAAATTTAGAAGACAAACCGCCATATTTAAACCAGTATTCCTTTAAATGATGATGTGGTGTGTGCAAGCTGGCTTTCGCTCTATAAAGAACTACTTTTCGCTGGTTGCCTAGCCGAATTATTTTCGCTTTGCGAACCGATATTAGTGCCCCGCCCAAACAGGTAACGCATTGGGCAAATCTATCCAGAGTTGAATATTCGAGAGTCTCGAAGATAAAAAAGTTACCAGAACAGATTAGGTGTCTGCTTCTAATCCAACTTTGCATCTTTTTTTTAGCTTGTGGAGGCAACATTTTTTCTGCTTGTTTTAATCGACGTTTAGCTTATTCTCAAAAACGAGCGATCGCCCTTAATTACGACTAATCGCCATACTAAATGTTATACTAAATTTCATCCTCAGAGCTTAGAGCCAGGGCAAAAATGGCCCCCTAGACCTTCTTTTGTTCGACTCCAAAGCCAACCAAAAGCACGTTTGTTAAAGGCTGGCCCTCTGGCACTGGCTGGTAATTCAGAATTTTGCGGATGCGCAAATTTGGATTAATCAAAGTAATAGAATCGACGGAGGTGGCCCGGGTATAACGAGTAGTCATCAACAATTCTTTAGTGGCCGTGTCGTAACGAAAATGGGCCACCATTGGTTTTGCCTCCTCGTAGGCCCTATCCCGCAAATAATCTCCTTCCAAAACTGGCCCTTCGAGTTGGTGGGGCACAAACAGGATATTTAGCTGCTGAGATACTTTTTCCCCTTTTTCAGAAACGGTATTAAAAGCTAATTCGTATCCCGGCAGCACTTCTATTTGGGGGTGGGGCTGGCGCTGGTTGTCCAATAAAACTTTAAGTTTGGCGCCGGGATTTAGAGCTTTAATGATAAATTCGGTACGCGATCGCTCCACTTCTTGATGGTTGAGATAGTGATAAGTACGTTCGGTAGTCCAACTACCAACGCAACAATCAAAAAATTCTTGTAATTGAGAAATAGACATAGTTTGCATCTGCTGACAGTTAACAATTTTTAGTCGCAAAAAAGGAGGGACAATTAAGCATAAATACTAGCAGTTATTGTCCAGTTTTTTCCACCTGATGCTCTAGGCAAATAAATGGATCCCAAACTTGATAGCATCAGATCGGAACAGGAGGGAGGAACCTACCGCAATGATGGAGCTTGAATGTTTGGCCTACAGCGTTGGTCATGCAAGCGATGGTATTTGTCTGCTGGCACGCATGGGGCCATATAGAATTTTACTAGACTGCGGCCTAGAAGACATTTCCCCGCTGACGGAGAAACAAAAGGAGTCAATGCCTGCGGATTTTGCAATTTGCAGTCACGCCCACTCGGATCATGCCAGAGGGTTTCTCTCTCTCCACCGGGCTTTCCCCCAATTGCCAGTTTACGCTAGCAGTGCCACTGCAAAACTCTTACCTCTAAATTGGCCGCAGTTGCCCGTAACTGAAGTCCCCCGCTTCTGCGAGGCGGTCCCTTGGGATTCTACCTTGGAACTGGCCCCGGGACTGACTCTGAAGCTCTACCCCGCAGGCCATCTGCCCGGGGCGGCCTGCATCTCTATCGCTTACGTCACGGAAAACCGCACTTATAAATTATTTTATACTGGCGACTTCTTTTTATCGAACTGTCGGTTAGTAGAAGGTATGCCTTTGGGAGAAGTGCGCGGTTTAAAACCAGATGTATTGATACTAGAAAGTAGCTACGGCACTGGTCGGTATCCTCACCGCAGACAGTTAGAGAATCAGCTAGCAGAAAGAATCTATAGAGAGATAGTAACGGGAAATTCGATACTGCTACCGACACCAACTTTAGGGCTGGGGCAAGAACTATTAATGCTGTTGCGCAGCCATCACTATTTCACAGGTCGGGATTTGGATATTTGGGTAGATGAAGCGATCGCCTCTTCTTGCGATTTGTATCTAGAACTCATGAACGACTTCCCCGCCTCGGTACAAAATTTTGCCCGACATCAACCTTTATTTTGGGACGATCGCGTGCGACCTCGGGTGCGACGCCTCTCTGCCACAGAGAAACCGGACGGGAAGCCTTGTATAGCGATCGTCGATCGCGATAGCGATCTAAATCGGTACTCCCAGGACTCGGAAACTTCCTGGGTGTTGTTCGCTCCAGAAAAACCGGGAACCAGACCGAGCAACGTCTATTTTCAAACATCTAACTTTAATAGTCTTCAAACCTATTTACTAACCAACCACTGCGACGGTTCGGGAACCACTCAATTAATCCATAATTTGCGTCCCCAACATATAATTTTTATTCACGGCACTCCTACTTATATAGCAGATTTAACTAATTTAGAGGAGTTGCGCAACCGCTATCAGCTACATTCTCCTGTCAACGGTACTTTAGTAGAACTGCCCATCGGCGAAACTTTCATCCAACCTCCCTTGTCGGAAAGCACTTACGAGGGGGAACTGGCAGAATACGATACCGAAATCGCCATCGGTCTGCCGCCGGCGATCGCCTCGGATCCTCGCTGGTCTAATTTTGCCGATACCGGTATCGTAGAAGCTCGCTGGCAGGGGGAAGAGTTGGTATTGCGAGGGATACCCCAACGGGAACTCCTCAGTCAAGGGGGCGATCGCTCTCTAAGCGCAGATTTAGAGTGCTGCGGCAACTGTTTGTATTATCGAGGACAGCGCTGCTGGAACCAAGCTTCTGCTTTATACGGTTTTAAAGTTACTTCTGACGGATATTGTCCGGCTTTCGAGAGGATTCGTTTTCCCGAAGATTTTGATGAGGATGAGTGAGTAGAGGGAGTAGAAAGTCGGTTTCTGACAAGATTATTCGCCCGCCAGAAACCAGGTTTCTGCGAGAAACCTGGTTTCTTACATCTCCGTATCTTATATTAGCCAAAGAAATGTTCGTAATCATCATGGCTGCCAATCCAAAACCACGTTACCGTCTCTTCTTCTTTGAATCCCAATGCTCGATACCCCAAGGTGACTCGAACTGACCAAATATCCTCTTGGCGATTGATGCACTTAAAATGGAGAGAGGGATGAAACGGATTTTCTGCCCATAGCCGATAAGCTTTGCGGGCGCTTTGCCGAACATCATAACTGAGCTTGCGATACTCAGCCCAAAATGAAGGAAGAACTTCAGATTTCATAATTGTTCGTAATCCATAGTAGTTGCTTTACCCGCTGCCCGTTCCCGTTTAGCCTTTTGTGCTGCTGCCACTAACGCCGACTGGGTTCGAGAATATGACTCATTCCACCGTCGTTCGTCCTCTAATTCGGCAATATACTCGCGCAAATGTTCTACGACTTGCTGTTGTATTTCACTCGGTAAAGCTTCTACTATCTCTACTAAATTTTTAATCGCTACTGATGACATAATTATTTCCTCCTTTGCGGGTTCCCCTACAGATATCTTAGGGTGCATCCCAATTTTGATATTGCCAAGAATTAGATGATTTTTGTTAGTGGTTAGTTGTCAGTTGTTAGTTGTTAGTTGTTAATTGCTCAACTAACAACTGACAACTGACAAAGATAGTTGATTTTTTTGTCTTTTTACAAATATGGGATGCTCCCATATCTTATGCTAAAATCCTAACACTCCCTCTAACTCCCTCAAAGCCTTCTCCAAATCGTCGTTAACAATTTGAAAATCGAACTCTCCCGCCGCCTCAACTTCTTCTTTGGCCCTTTGCAGCCGACGAGCGATCGCCTCTTCTGTATCTAAGCCCCTACCCCGCAGTCGTTTTTCCAACTCGGACATCGAAGGAGGCAAAATAAAAATCGTCAGGGCCTCTGGGAAACTTTTTCGGACTTGTCGGGCCCCCAACAATTCTATTTCTAACAACACCAACTTGCCCTCGACCATCCGATCCAATACTGGCCCCCTGGGCGTACCGTAGAAGTTGCCTGCAAACTCCGCCCACTCCAACAACTCTCCCAGTTTCACCAGCTCTTCAAACTTGGGACGGCTGACAAAAAAATAGTCTTGCCCGTCCACTTCTAGTTCGCGGGGGGCGCGAGTGGTAGCCGAAATTGATAAAACTAACTCTGGATGGCGTTCGAGGAGCGATCGCACCAAAGTCCCCTTACCCACTCCACTCGGTCCGGTTAAAACAATTAATTTACCAGTTTCCATAAAATCCTCAAAAAATATTCAATACTAAACTTTACCTATTATTATTTGCCCGCCTTCATCTAAACTTTACAAACCACGGGAGAAATTTAAAGATTGTGTAAAGCTAGCTACAAAAAGCCATCCCTCTCCCAAACATCTGTTTAAATGGAAATAGTTAAGGAAAAAACTATAGTCAAGGCTGAGGAGCCTTAAGCAATCCAAATATCGGGGTGCTTAACTAACTTAACTAAATTTGGTAATTTTTTATAAATAATAGGAGTAAAAATAATGAATACCCGCAAATCCATTTTCGCCGCCGCCATAGCCTGCACCGCAAGTTTCTTCGCCGCCCCACTAGCAGCCAACGCCGCCTCCTTTAGTAAAGTGGCCGACGACAATCTCTTTAACGCCCTCAACCCCGACCTGGCCTTCGTCGCCGAAGGTCGCATGGGCAACAACGCCATGAATGGAACTCACGAACTCAATTTCCACGGCGCAAACCCCTTGAACGAAAGCCAAACCCAAGACGAAACCAACTTTGTCTGGAGCAACGGCCAAACTTACGACTTTGAACTGAACTACACCGCCAACACCGGTTTAACTAAATTCTTTGTCGATGGAATCGAAAAATTATCTTACAGTTTCTCGGATGCCTTCTCCGATATCTTTATCCGTACCAGAGCTACTAAAGACGGAAGTAGCATGAACGTTGACAATATCTTTTTAAACGGCGAATTTCTCAGTGGCGCTTCTTCCACCGTTGCTGAGGGTGGAGGTGCCTGGGCAGATACGATGGATTATTTGCGCATCACCGGTTTGTCCGCCGACGAAGACTTCTCTCTCATCGGTCAGTCCACCATGAGTTGGGGAGATATCGTACCAAACAATTCTCATCTAGCTTTCCAAATCAAAGTTGCCGACGTCGAATCAACTCCCGAACCAACTGTTATATTTGGTTTAGGTTTAGCATCCGCTGGCATGACTTTACTTCGCCGTCGGCAAAATGGCTAAATACTAGATTATCGTATTCTGTCACTAACAGAAGGCTATTTGCAGAGCCTTCTGTTTTTTTTGTGCCAGAAGGTGATAATTGTTAATTGTTAATTGTTAATTGTTAATCGTGCAACCCGTTGACTATACCACCCTCACCGCCACCCGTTCCGAAATTGAGGCCATATTGCTCCCCGCCCGCCTCGAACAAGTAATTCAGCGCGATCGCTTCACCATCTCCCTAGCCCTCCGCACTCTCAAACAACGGTACTGGTTGGACATCTCCTGGCATCCCCAAGCCGCCAGAATGTGTATCGGCCAACCCCCACCCCGAACCCCGGATACCTTTACCTTTAGCGAACAACTGCGCCATCAACTCGGCGGTTTGGCCCTCGCTGCCATTGCCGAAGTCTCCCCCTGGGAGAGAGTTCTCGATTTTCAATTTGCCAAACGCCCGGGAGAGTCTCCCCTCTGGCATCTCTACGTCGAGGTCATGGGCAAATATAGCAATGTCATCCTAACCACCAAAGACAACCTCATCGTCACCTGCGCCCACCAGGTCGGCAGCCAACAATCTAGCGTTCGTCAAATTCAAACGGGACAACCTTACGAGTTGCCCCCCTCTCTAACCGAACCAACTCCCACTTTGACCGAAACCCGAGAACGCTGGCAAGAAAGAATCGCTTTGGTGCCGGGGCCCTTGTGGCGCAATTTGATTAAAAATTATCGCGGTTTGAGCAAGGCTTTGGTTCTCTCGATGCTTCAAGCTGCCGGTTTGGAAAAGGAACGTACCACCGATACTCTTAACTCTTCCGAGTGGGACCGACTTTTTGAATTTTGGCAGCAATGGCTTTTGGCTTTGGAAAATTTTAATTTTCAGCCCCACCGGACCAAAACCGGTTATTCGGTTATTGGGTGGGAGGATGCCGACGGGCAAGATGGCAGTTTTAAAAGCGTTCAGGAATTGCTCGATCGCTACTACACCGACGAACTCAACCAACAAGAGTTTGCCCAACTGCAGCATCAAATAACTCAGAAACTCAATAACGTTCTGGCAAAGTTGCGGCAAAAAGCCGACGGTTTTCGCCAGCGACTCCAGCAGTCCGATAAGGCCGACGAGTGGCGATCGCAAGCCGACTTATTAATGGCTAACCTCCACCAGTGGCAACCGGGGATGAAGAGTATTAATCTCCCGGACTTTGAAACCGGCGAACCGGTCTCTATTCCTTTAAACCCCGAAAAAAGCGCCGTCCAAAACGCCCAAGCCCTTTACAAACAACATCAAAAGTTAAAACGGGCCAAGATTGCGGTGGAACCTTTATTGGCTTCGGTGGCCGAGGAAATTAATTATTTAGAACAAGTCGAAGCCTTTCTCTCCCAGTTAGACAGTTACAGTCAAGCGGAAGATTTAGAAACCCTCGAAGAAATTAGGGACGAATTAATCGAACAGGGATATCTCAAGGCCCCCAATTATGCTCGTAAAAGTCACGACAAAGCCGCCGAGTTCCATCGCTACCAAACTCCTAGCGGTTTCGAGTTGTTAATCGGTCGTAACAATCGGCAAAACGACTTATTGACTTTTAGGGTTGCCAAAGATTACGATCTATGGTTTCATACTCAGGAGATTCCCGGTTCTCATGTTTTGCTGCGATTGGAGCCTGGGGCCGTGCCCGACGAGGCCGACTTCCAGTTCGTCGCCAACATGAGCGCCTATTATAGTCGCGCCCGCCAAAGCGATCGGGTGCCCGTGGTTTATACCCAACCCAAGTTTGTTTATAAACCTAAAGGCGCTAAACCTGGCATGGTCGTTTATAAGCGCGAACAAGTATTATGGGGTCAGCCGCAACAGGCCAGTCCTTATGTTATACCAGCAGCAAATAAAAAAATGTAAATTTTTGTTAAAAATGTTTCGTATTTTGTTACAATCAACACACTAAAGCTGAAATTAAAGTTAACCCGCGATCGCCGCAAGCTTGGGAACGCGAATTAGTGGGCAGAACTTAATGGAGGCAACAACGGTTATTTATTAACGAAGACCGGCTACGAGTTAGCCGGTCTTTTTTTTGTCTTTTGGCATTTGAGAAACCCGCAGAAACCCGGTTTTTTGCCAACCGGGTTTCTTTTCTTGTGGCTCAAACCGACATCCGCTCGACACGGACACCTAAGAAACCGGGTTTTTGCGAAAAACCTAAGAAACCCGGTTTTTTGCCAACCGGGTTTCTGCGCGGCATGCAACATCGCTCAAAACGAAGGTATTGTCTAAAAAACCGGGTTTCTCGATGGCAGATGGATGACAAAATAAATTAGATAACTTTTTGGAAAAGAGCCCGTGACAGAAACAACCACATCTCCATCCCTTCTCAGCCCCTTCGATTTACAAGGTTTGCCGCTAAAGAATAGAGTCGTAATGGCCCCATTGACGCGATCGCGTGCCGGAAAAGAACGGATGCCCAACGCTTTAATGGCCGAATATTACGCTCAACGAGCCTCGGCGGGCCTGATTATTACAGAAGCAACGGTTATTTCAAAACAGGCCATTGGCTGGCGGCAGTCCCCTGGCATCTATTCAGACTCCCAGGCAGAAGCGTGGAAGCAAGTCGTCGATAAGCTTCACCCTGGAGGAACTCCCATTTTTATGCAACTGTGGCACACCGGTAGAGCCTCCCATAGCAGTTTTCAGGAAAACGGCCAGCTTCCCGTAGCCCCTTCGGCCATCAAGCTCAATGGCGATTACATCCATACTCCCCTTGGCAAAGAGCAATATCAAACTCCTCGGGCCCTAGAAACTGAAGAGATACCAGGAATAGTCGAGGATTATCGACGGGCAGCAGAACGGGCCAAGTCAGCCGGTTTTGATGGAGTGGAAATTCACGGGGCCAACGGCTATTTAATCGACGAGTTTTTGGAGTCTAAGACCAACCATCGCAGCGATCGCTACGGTGGTACTATCGAAAATCGCTATCGATTTTTAAAAGAAATAGTCGAAGCGGTTGTTACAGTCTTCCCCGCAAACCGAGTCGGAGTTCGGCTGTCCCCCAATGGAGGGTTTAACGACATGGGCTCTCCAGACTATCGCGAGACCTTTTTATACGTCGCCCAACAACTCAATAATTACGGCTTGGCCTATCTTCACGTCATGGACGGTTTGGCCTTTGGCTTTCACGAGTTAGGCGAAGCGATGACCTTATCCGAATTTCGTTCGGTATTTAACGGTCCCCTGATGGGAAACTGCGGCTACACTCAAGAAAGTGCAGAAAAAGCGATCGCCACCGGAGATGCCGACTTAATTGCCTTTGGGCGCCCTTTCATCAGCAACCCAGATTTAGTCGAACGTTTTGCTAATGGCTGGCCCCTCAACCCGGAAGCCGAGATGAAGGTTTGGTATTCCTTCGAGCCCGAAGGGTACATCGACTTTCCCACTTATGAAGAAAGTTTAAAAAGTTAATTAATTATTAACAGGCGATGATGGATTGGTGGGAAAATACACCAGTCCAACCTAGAAAATCATCTGCCTGGGAGGATTACTCCTACAAAAAACACGGAAAAATGACGAGAGCTTGGTAGCCCCGTCGTTTCAACGCGGGGCGTCCAAGCGAACGGCGGTTTCAACCGCCGTGATGGGGGTCGTTAATGTATTCCAAAATCTTAGCAGTGCTAACCTTAAGCGTAGTGTCATAAAAATAGCTATGAGTCCATAAGCTAGGTAGTTTGCATAACTCAGGAAACTCTAGTCTCAACAGTCGATTTGGACCTGCCTTTTAAAGCTTTGACTATTTTGTGAATTGCTACTTTACTACCCATGCTCTACTAATATATGAACATGCAAAAAGTTCTATTTCTAACCCTTTTATTAACCAACCTTTTTCTGTTGCCACTTCTGACAAAATAGCTGCTAACCTTATTTTTACTTGGCCCACTAATACTCTCTTACGCATGCATGGGAATCCAAACTAAATGGACTTATGCCAAACCTACTGAGCGATCGCCCGTTGTCGATATATTATTTGCTTATTTTTCATGTTGATAGATTGACATTTATCGACCAGGATGATTATAATAGAAACATGAGTAAAAAAACTAAGAAAAAAGCCAAAAATCTGGGATGTCAACAAGTTTTATTGCATCCAGATAAAGACCTACAGGCCGTATTAGAATATTTGTGCGGTGAGGCCAATAAGGTGTTTAATTGTTCGGTTTATTATGCCCGACAAGTCTGGTTTAAAGAAAATAGATTTGTCAAAAAAGGCGAACTTTGCGGGCAGATGAAATGGAACAGACATTTTAACGCCATGTATGCTTCTAGCGCTCAACAAATATGCAACGGCGTTGTTGAATCTTTGAGCAGCTTTAAAGAATTACTCAAGCTATTTGGCAAAGGCGAATTGGCTAATAAGCCTAAACCACCCAATTACCGAAAACCGGGTCTATTTACTGTTTCTTATCCTAAGAAATGGCTTAAACTTACTGATGAAGGGATTAAAGTTCCATTAGGACGCAAAGTAAAAGCATGGTTTGGATTGGAAGCATTCTATATTCCGATTCTTGCAACTTAGACTGGGATTCAATTAAAGAAGTTAGGATTTTACCCCGTCACGGTTGCTTTTATACCGAGTTTGTCTATGAAATAAAAACTCAGTCAGTCAAGTTAGATGCAGGTAAAGCACTTTCTATTGACCACGGTTTAAATAACTGGTTAACTTGTGTAGATACCCAAGGTCAAAGTTTTATTATTGATGGGAAACATCTCAAGTCAAAAAATCAGTGGTACAACAAGCAAATTGCGACAATTAAAGAAAATAAACCCCAAGGCTTTTGGTCTAAAAGGTTAGCTGGGATCGCTGAAAAACGTAATCGCCAAATGCGGGATGCCGTTAATAAAGCAGCACGATTAATCATAAACCATTGCCTTAAACATGGAATTTTCACAGTGGTTTTTGGTTGGAATAAAGGTCAAAAACAATCCATTGAGTTAGGAGCTAAAACTAATCAAAAGTTCGTACAAATTCCTACTGCCAGACTTAAAGACAGAATCGAACAACTATGCAATTTATATGGATTGCAATTTGTAGAAACTGAAGAGTCTTATACCTCGAAAGCGTCGTTTTTAGATAATGATATTCTCCCAAAATACGGTGAAAAACCCGATAAGTGGGAACCCTCTGGAAAACGCATTAAACGAGGTTTGTATCAATCTGCTGCTGGCTATTTAATTAATGCTGATTGTAACGGTGCAGCAAATATTTTAAGAAAAGTATCTGGAAGGCTTAATCTTAACTTAAGCCAACTAAGTAGAGGCGCTTTGACAACGCCTTTAAGAGTTCATTTCTGGACTGCTTAAGAATCTGCGCGTATGCGCGACCGCAGAGTGTCAAAACATCTTCAGGGATTGGCGTAGCGTATCATAAATTCTATGCACTAATATGAAAGTTCAATATAGGGATTAAATATGCCACAAAACCTAATCGAAATTAACCAAAACGGGCAAACAATAGCCCTGCCCGAAGACATTTATAACAGCCTGCTAGCCAATCAAATAGACCGCCTGTCTCATCGCGAGAAGAAACCAAAACTAGATTTAGAAGCAGTCAACCGACAACTCGAAGAGCTCGATGCCCAAAGTCTCATTGAGTGGGCGGCTCAAACTTTCGGTTCCGGTTTAGTGATGACTACCAGTTTCGGCATTCATTCCGCCGTGATGCTGCATTTAGCAACCAGGGTTGTCCCCGATATCCCCGTTATTTGGATCGATACCGGTTATCTGCCGGCAGAGACTTATAAATTTGCCGAGGAATTGACCCAAAGACTCAATCTTAATTTAAAGGTTTATCAGTCCTCCATGAGTCCGGCCAGAATGGAAGCACTTTACGGTCGTCTGTGGGAAGAAAAGAACGTCGAGGCCTTCAACCGCTACGACCAGATCCGCAAGGTGGAACCCATGCAACGAGCTCTTGAGGAGTTGGGGGCTACTGCCTGGTTGGCAGGACTTCGCAAAGATCAGACCGACCACCGCAAAACTTTACAACGGATAGGGAAACAGGGGGATGTTTATAAGATTTTGCCGATCTTCAACTGGAACTCGCGGGACGTTTACTATTATTTGACTAACCACGAGTTGCCCTATCATCCATATTTCGATTTGGGATATACCACCGTTGGCGACTGGCATTCGAGTCGTCCCGTGACTGCCGAGGATGAGAGCGATCGCGACACCCGCTTCCAGGGGCTCAAGCAGGAATGCGGTTTGCACTTGCCCCAAACTGCTGCAGAAGCTCAAAGTCTCGATTCTAGTTCTTTGTAAGGCTTCCACTGCAATTAAGAAAAAGAATTAAGAAACCCGGTTTTTTCAAAAAACCGGGTTTCTGGGCGTGTTTTCAAGTAACCTTAAAAGCACTAAAGTGCTTACTACAAACTTACTTCAAAGCTTCGGCATGATAGCGAATATGTTCTTCGATAAAAGTGGCGATGAAGTAATAACTGTGGTCGTATCCTTCTTGCATTCTTAAGGTTACATTAACTCCCATTTTTTGGCAAGCTTCCTCAAAAATTTCTGGCAATAATTGTTGTTGTTTTAAAAACGGATCGGCGGTGCCAACATCGATTAAGAAAGGGCGAACGCTACCCAAACCTAAAACCAATTCCGTCGCATCATAAGTACGCCATAATTCTCTATTATCTCCCAAATAATGGCTAAAAGCTTTCTCCCCCCAAGGGCATCGCGTCGGGGAGCAAATAGGCGAAAAAGCAGAAATAGATTTATATTTACCCGGGTTTTTTAAAGCACAAACTAAGGCTCCGTGACCGCCCATAGAATGACCGAAAATGCTTTGTTTTTCCTGAATAATAGGAAAATAGGCTGCCATTAAATTAGGCAATTCATCGACTACATAACTGTAGGTTTGATAATATTTTTTCCAAGGTTGTTCGGTAGCATTTAGATAGAAACCCGCACCGGTTCCTAAATCCCAATCTTTATCTTCATCGGGGATGCCGGTATTGCGAGGACTGGTATCCGGGACGACTAACATTAAACCATATTTAGCAGCAAATTGTTGGGCACCTGCTTTGGTCATAAAGTTCTCTTCAGTACAGGTTAAACCTGAGAGAAAATAAAGAACTGGAACGGAGGATGATGCTGCTTGTGGCGGTTGATAAACCGCAAAGCGCATTTCGCAATTGCAGCTAGCAGATTCGTGGCTATAAAAACCTACTTTACCGCCGAAGCTAGAGTGTTCTTTAATCAGTTTTGGTGGTTCGTACATAGCTTGAGTTGTTAATTGTTAGTTGTCAATTGTCAATTGTTAATTGCTTGTCCTCGATGACTCGATTAGCTATTCCCTACCACTAATTTTATAACAAAGTTGGTATTTTCCGTAACCGTCTTTTGGTAAAGTGTAGTTAATATCGTATCGAGTCCCACTTTACCAGATTTTACATAAAAATGAAAAAAGCCAAAATTGAAGCCTTGAAAAAAGCGATCGCTCTTCCTAATTTCCAGCATCGTTTTCTGTTAAAAATTGCCCTTAATCATCCAGATTACATTTACCAAAAAACTAATTTAAGCCAGCAGAAACTAGAAAAACTGGCTGTAGAACATCAAGGATTAACTAATTTAGGTTCGGCGGTATTTGCGAGAATAATTACTCGTTATTTATCGTCTCGCTGGAAAAAACTAGGGGCAGCAACTCTGGTAATAATTAAAAGCGATTTAGTTAGCACGGAAATGCTTTTTAAATTTGCCAAAGAGTTAAAGTTAAACAAATTTGCTCTGCTGGCGGAGAGTTATAATTGGAAACACAAAAGCGAACAACAGAAAATTCTAGCTGGAATCTTCGAGGCGGTCTTGGGAGCAATTTATTTAGAGTTCAATCGAGATTTAGACAAAACGGAGAAATGGTTGGGCGATCGCTTTCTCGAACCTGCAGTTAATAATTTATTAACCGAAGTTTTTACCGCACAATTCGAAGAAACAGAAGCAGATTTTCAACTGCTCAACTGGCTCGAATCTTTAGGCATTCCTTACCTGAGATGTTATTACCCCCATAATCCTTTACCCGGATATTGAAAATAGATTTTTGTTTTGCTTTTAGCAACCCGGTTTCTGAGGGAAATCGGGTTTTTTAAGGGATATCCAAAAGTTAAAATATCCAAAAATACAGTATTATTGTTTGGTGGAGGTTCGTGCCCGCTCTACCTACGGTTCCATTATTTATTTGGAAAGCAATGGGTAGTGGCCCCAGCTAAGTCCCAAGAAGCTAGCAAAATGTCCACGGTTTTAAAAAAAATCTCATTGCTGAGTTAAAACGAAAATTTTAAGTTAAACTTGCCCCTAATTTGCTAAGTTAATAAACAATTTGCGATCCAAGCAACCAAACAATATGAAAAAAACCCAAGTTTTTAGCGCCTCCTTAATATCCCTGGTCTCGGCCTCGGGGGTAGCGGCTTTAACCGCACCACAGGCTATGGCCCAAGTAACAGCAGAAGTGTTTCCCGCAGACACAGAAGAGAAAGTCATACCGGTCGACCAACTGTCCAACTTTGGGTTTGAGGCAGAGGTACCAAGCAGCGGACTGGACAAATACAACGATCCGTTGGGCCAAGTCACGTCGGTGAGCCAACTGTCGGACGTTGCGCCCACTGACTGGGCGTTTCAAGCTTTGCAATCTCTCATAGAAAGATATGGCTGTATCAGCGGTTATCCAGACGGGACATTTCGGGGGAACCGGGCCATGACTCGCTACGAGTTTGCAGCAGGGGTGAATCAATGTTTGGATAGGATTACAGAATTAATTGCGGCTGCGACGGCGGATGTTGTTACCAGAGATGACCTGGCGGTATTGGAAAGATTGCAAGAAGAATTTGCGGCGGAGCTCGCAGAAATCGATAATCGGGTAGATGTATTAGAAGCTCGTACAGCAGTCTTAGAATCCCAGCAGTTTTCTACCACTACCAAACTCAACGGCGAAGTACTCTTTTATTTAGTAGATGCCTTTGGGGAGACTGCCGGGGAAGTTAATAACACTGTCTTGCAAAATCGCGTCCGTTTGAATTTCGACACGAGTTTCACGGGTCGGGATTTGCTCAAAATCAGGCTGCAAATGGGGAATGCAGCTCCATTCAACACTGCTACTCAATTTCCAGAAGGTCGATTGAGCGGTCGAACGAATGAAACTTTTCTCATTTTTGGAAATACCCAAGGCAATGTGGTGCTTAACGATGCCTACTATCAGTTCCCTCTGAGCCGTAGCATTCAAGCACAAATAACTGTAAACGCGGACAAGCGAATTTTTTCACCGCCGATTACCCTCGCTTCTTCTTTCTCATACGGCCCGCTAACTCAGTACGGTCGTCAAAATACGATGTATTTTCCAATCTTCTTGGATGCTGGCGCGGGCATTAAATGGCAGATCGCACCCAGGTTAAATTTAGATTTGTTTGCAGGTAGCGAGCTTGGGACTTCGAGCAACCCAAGTCTGGGATTTTTCAGTGAAGGCTATGGGGCGATCGCTAGGGCTAGTTATGCAGGACAGAAACTCAGATTAGATTTTATTTACGTTCACAGCTATTCTCCTACGCAGGGCATTAGTACGCTATCTGGCAGTAATGCGGCAAAGGTACAGGGGGCAGGTGCGGTACACGGCGACACCTTTTTGGCTAATGCTGGCTATGAATTTTTTCCTGGTGTAGGTTTTGGTGGTTCTGTGGCTTTTAGTAACGCTCGGACGTTGGGAGACGGTACGGAAGGAAACGCTCATGTAATGGATTATCGGGCTAATTTATATTTAAGAAACGTTTTTACTGAAGGAGATTTCGGTGGGTTAATTGTAGGGATACAACCGAAGTTAATTCATACTAGCAACGACAATGTTGCCCGAGCTATTGGTTTGCCGGACGGGCAAAGGAGCGATCGCGATACTGGCTGGCATATTGAAGCCTTTTACAGTTTTCCGGTCAACGACAATATCACAATTACTCCGGGTGTTGTCTGGCTGACGGCGCCAAACCACGACGAACGTAACTCCGATGTTATCTTTGGCGGTCTCAAAACTACCTTTACTTTTTAGGCAGCGTCATCTCAATTGTGAAAAAAACTTGGTAATGGATAATGGGTAATGGGTAATGGGTAGTGGGGCAATAAAAAAATGGCCGTACTTTATTACCTATTACCGATCGCCTATTACTGATGATGAAAACAAACCAAATTGTCAAGGTCTCTTTAATTTCCCTATTTTCCTTCTCTGCGGTAGCTTCAGCAGCTACGGCTGCGCCAGGGGAAGTTTCAACCGCAGAAACTCAACCGATAACCCCAGAGACAGTAATACCCGTCGACCGACTTTCCAACTTTGAGTTTGAGGCGGAGATACCGAGCAGCGGACTGGACAAATATAACGATCCGTTGGGTCAAGTGACGTCGGTGAGCCAACTGTCGGACGTTTCGCCTACTGATTGGGCGTTTCAGGCTTTGCAATCTCTCATAGAAAGGTATGGCTGTATCAGCGGCTATCCAGACGGGACATTTCGCGGCAACCGGGCGATGACTCGCTACGAGTTTGCTGCAGGGGTAAATCAATGTTTGGATAGAATTACAGAATTAATTGCGGCAGCGACGGCGGATGTTGTCACCAGAGATGACCTGGCGGTATTGGAAAGATTGCAAGAAGAGTTTGCGGCGGAACTGGCGGAAATTGAAAATCGGGTAGATCTATTAGAAGCTCGTACAGAAATTTTAGAATCCCAGCAGTTTTCTGCCACTAGCAAGCTTGGCGGTCAAGTAGTCCTTTATCTGGCAGATATTTTTGGGGAGGATGCAGGGGAAGTTAATAATACGGTATTCCAACAGCGTACCCGTCTTACTGTTAATACAAGTTTTACAGGTCGCGATCGCCTGAAAGTAAGCTTGAGCGAAGGCAATATCACTCCATTTAACACTGCTGCTGGGTTTCCAGAGGGTCGATTAAGCGGTGGAACCGACGAAGTAATTCTGCTCTTTGGGGGAGGCGGTGGTAGGATAAGAGCGGGTGCCATCTCCTATAGTTTCCCTGTTAGCGCTCGATTTCGAGCTACCTTCAACGTATCCTCTGACGACCGGATTAATAGAGAAGTGACTGCGCCGAGGTCGCGCTTAACTGTAGGCGCTCTCTCAAACTACGGTCGTTTGAATACTATGCTTTATCCTATCTTCTTAAACGCGGGGCTTGGACTTGAATGGGACGTTGCTTCCTGGTTGCATTTCCAGTTTTTTGCTGCCAGCGAATCTGGCTCTTCGACGGACCCAGAGAAGGGATTTTTCGGTGATGGGTATGGTATTAGCACTGTGGCTAGTATCGACTTAGACCCCTGGAGTATTGCTTTAGTATATATCCACAGCTATTCTCCTGAAAATGGAATTGATACGCGATCTGGCAGTAATGCTTCTAAGGTTATCGGTGCCGGTCCGGTGCGCGGCGACACTTTTTTGGGTTCCGTCTTCTATAAGTTTTCATCCAAGTTTTTATTGGGCGCTTCTGGTGGTTTTAGTAACGCTCGTACATTGGGAGAAGGAACTGAGGGAAACGCTCGTGTTATCGACTATCGGATTAATTTCTTTTTTGACGACCTTTTGAACGAAGGAGATTTGGCGGGGTTGATTGTGGGCATACAACCAAAGTTGGTTCATACTAGCAATAGTAACTTGGCCGGAGCTATTGGTTTGCCTGCCGGACAAAGGAGCGATCGCGATACTGGCTGGCATATTGAAGCTTTTTACACTTTTCGCCTCAACGACAATATCGCGATTACTCCGGGTGTTATCTGGTTGACTGCGCCAAACCACGACGAACGCAACTCCGATATTGTCATTGGTGGGGTTAGAACTACCTTTAGTTTTTAATCTAGTTCGTAGTAATCGCTTTAGCGATTTATATCGTACTTGAAATAAATCGCTAAAGCGATTACTACGAACGAATTGTTAATTCCCCATTCCCCATTTCCAAATATTAATAAGTTAAAACCGTCCTAATAGACTTTCCTTCGTGCATTAAATCGAACCCTTCATTAATCTTTTCAAAAGGCAAAACGTGGGTAATCAAATCATCAATATTAATCTTCCCTTCCATATACCAATCGACAATTTTCGGCACGTCGGTACGACCCCTCGCCCCACCAAAAGCGCTACCTTTCCAAACCCTTCCCGTTACTAATTGAAAAGGGCGAGTATTAATTTCTTGTCCCGCACCGGCCACGCCAATAATAACGCTAACTCCCCAACCTTTATGACAGCATTCTAATGCTTGGCGCATGATGTTGACGTTACCAATACACTCAAAACTATAGTCGGCACCGCCCTTTGTTAAATCCACTAAATAAGGTACTAAATCTCCTTCGACTTCTTTGGGATTAACAAAATGAGTCATGCCAAATTTTTCGGCAATTTCTTTTTTGGCGGGATTAATATCGACGCCAATAATAACATCGGCACCGACCATTTTTGCTCCTTGAATTACGTTTAAACCGATGCCGCCCAAACCAAAAACTACTACTTTTGAACCCGGTTCCACTTTAGCAGTATTAATAACGGCACCGATGCCGGTTGTGACGCCGCAACCGATGTAACAGACTTTATCAAAAGGGGCGTCTTCGCGGATTTTAGCTAGAGAAATTTCTGGCAAAACGGTGTAGTTGGCAAAGGTGGAGGTACCCATATAATGATAAATTGTTTGACCGTCCTGGGAGAAGCGACTGCTGCCGTCGGGCATGAGGCCGCGACCTTGGGTGGCGCGGATGGCTTGACATAAATTGGTTTTCATGCTAAGGCAGTATTCGCATTGGCGGCATTCGGGGGTGTAAAGCGGGATAACATGGTCTCCGGGTTTGAGACTGGTAACGCCGGGACCGATTTCTACCACTACTCCGGCCCCTTCGTGTCCTAAAATTGCTGGAAACAGGCCCTCTGGGTCGGCGCCGGAGAGGGTATAAGCGTCGGTATGACAAATGCCGGTGGCTTTGATTTCGACGAGGACTTCCCCTGCTTTGGGGCCTTCGAGGTTGACGGTTTCGATGGTTAGGGGTTTGCCGGCTTCAAAGGCTACGGCTGCTTTGGTTTCCATTATTTCCTCCTTTTGGGGTTAAGTTAAACTGATTGTAACTTGTTAATTGTTAATTGTTAATAGATTAATATATAGCAGTAGAACAGAAACCGGGTTTTGCAGAAATTACCCGGTTTCTCAAATATCGCGAATTATTTAAGATTGCTATATGTGGCAAAATGAGATTTTAGAAGAAATTCATCGCATCCGCGAGGAACGCGCTAAGTCCTTTAATTATGACTTAGATGCAATGTTTGCTTTTTGGCGCAAACAGCAGGCTGAAAGTGGCAGGGAAGTTGTAACGCAACCTGCAAAACGACGGACTAGCCAATCGTTGCACTAGACTTTATGAAATTGGTAGGGTGCGTTGTGGCGCACCCTACCACTACAAGATGTTATAAATAAATAAACCTTTGCTTTTTCTCATCATAAAAACCTATGCCTTACAGTAAATTTACCCTAGAAGAACTCAAACAAAAATTTAACATAACCTTAACAGCAATCGAAGGAAAATTCAACAATTTGCCAGAAGTTGCTCCGAGTCAAATTCTCCAAGAAATCTTAGAAGACAATATACCTTTAGCTGTGGCGATCGGTTCTGAAAAAGCTCGTTCTGAGTTTATTGTCGCACCAATTTTAGGAGCTATTAAAAAACAGTTAAACCAAAAAATAAGTTTATTTTCTGGTGTGGATTTTAATGTTGATTCGGAGTTGGGATTAAACGGTTTTTGCGATTTTATTATTAGTTGTTCGACCCAACAGCTTTTTATCGAATCGCCAGTTATTACTTTAGTGGAAGCTAAAAACGATAATCTTAAATCTGGCTTGGCGCAATGCGCTGCAGAAATGGTGGCAGCCCAAATTTTTAACGCTCGTCAAGAGAACAAAATTGTTAAAGTTTATGGGGCTATTACCAGTGGAACTGTTTGGCAATTTTTAGAGTTGGAATCTCAAACGGTGGTATTAGATTTAAAGGAATATTCGATTGAAAATTTACCAAAAATTTTAGGAATTTTAATCGGTTTTCTTAAGTAGAACGGGCATCTTGCCTGTTCTATTGTATTGCAGAAACCCGGTTTTTTGACTGGCAGTAGGGTGCGCACCGCGCACCTTACCAACTTATTTTATTTCAGTCCTTTAATAGTACGAACCACGGGAACCCTATCTAATAAAAATAGACTTTCTCGGATGGGATGCTTTTGGTTAAATAGCTTTTTAAATATCTCTCCCAATGCTTCTAATTTCTTGCCTTTAATTGAGTCTATCTCGGGCAAATTATCCTGGGAAAGATGGTCGATAAATTGTTTTTCGTGTTGGTGCATTTTTTCGGGCAAATATAATTCTAATACCAAGGCATCGACGATTTCCTCGAAGTAATTTAGCATCTGTTTATCGTCGGTACTGGGGGTGTCTTTAAATTCGGCGGTTAGGTAGAGAATATAGTTAACGAGGGTGGCGATCGCTTGACGTTCTGTTTCGGTAGCAGTCGGGATAGGAATTTCTAAAATTGGTGCTTTATCGATTTGAAACAAATCGCCCTGCATTTTCCCTTTGTGCCTCAACCAAAAAGCAATAATAGTTGAATTAAAAATAGCAGTTAAATATTTTTGATTAATTCGATTGGTTTTAACGACAAAGAATGTTTGCGAAACGTAGCAATCAAAATCGGTATATGTAAAAGTTGGCAGTTGGCACTTTCTCAAAGAAATAATCTTTTCACCTTTAAAAAAATCTTCTTTTCTAGCCCGGTGCAACCCATAAGGTTTATTGCTTGATGTAATTACGCTTTTAAATCTATCTAAATGCCTTTTTAAGTTGGGATATTGATTCATAGATGACGGCTCTTTAAATTTTGATGTCGTGTAAATAATCCAGAGATTGTTGGATGGGTTGCCATAATATCTGCCGAGTTCGCCCGTCGTATAAAACGGCTTAATAAGGTTCATTTCTTGACTGGATAAATTTAACTTTTCCTTCTCTATATCGGACAAAATAAAAATTCCTTCCCCCACGTTAAAGCTAGCACCAAGCTCTTTTTGATTTTTGGCGTTGAGAAAATCTTGGGGGGCTACTATGCCTTGGGCAACTTCATTTTTTGGCTCCAAATAAAAGTTCCCTTTAGATTTAATAGCTCTGAGGAGCGATTCAAGTTCGTTACTGCTAAAGTTCAAAGTTTTACCTTTCCAATTTTCCTTTCGGAAATCAAATTTGATGATTTCATTACCATCTTTTTC
>CAZSTZ010000055.1:0-443 GCA_964609515.1 uncultured bacterium
AGATGGTAACGTTTTAGAACCGGCTAATATTTCTATTACTTATCCGGTGGTTCCCGAACCCGAACCAACACCCGAACCAGAGCCGGAACCAACTCCGGAACCAGAGCCCGAACCCGAACCCGAACCCGAACCCGAACCCGAACCAACACCCGAACCAACTCCCGAACCCGAACCAACTCCCGAACCAACTCCGGAACCAACTCCCGAACCCGAGCCAACTCCGGAACCAACTCCCGAACCCGAGCCCGAACCAACTCCGGAACCCGAACCCGAACCAACTCCGGAACCAGAGCCCGAACCAGAACCAACTCCGGAACCAGAACCAACTCCGGAACCGGAACCCGAGCCCGAACCAACTCCGGAACCAGAACCAGAACCAGAAGTACCAATAGAAGCAGAACCAGACGAAGATGAGACTCTGGTAGGAGAACCGGTCACGGTCA
>CAZSTZ010000055.1:543-13813 GCA_964609515.1 uncultured bacterium
AAATGGGGAAGTCTCCGAACCGATCCTCGTGACTATTGACGTCATTCCTTCCGAGGGTCCGCTCATAGAAGCAGAACCAGACGAAGATGAGACTCTGGTAGGAGAACCGGTCACGGTCAATATCCTGGAAAATGACGGCGACCCTGACAACCCGGTGGTACCCGATAGCGTAGAAATAGCCGAACTCCCCGCCAATGGGGAAGTCATTATCAACGACGACGGCACCATAACCTACATACCCGCCGACGGTTTCAGCGGTACCGATACCTTTACCTACACGGTGACTTACGAAAATGGGGAAGTCTCCGAACCGATCCTCGTGACTATTGACGTCATTCCTTCCGAGATAGAACCAACTCCCGAACCGGAACCCGAGCCCGAACCAACTCCCGAACCAGAACCCGAGCCCGAACCAGAACCGGAACCCGAACCGGAACCCGAACCGGAACCCGAGCCCGAACCGGAACCCGAACCGGTTTCAGAAGAATGGACTTGTCCGGGAGGTCCCCAATTAGAAATGGTAGAACTGTCATCGCCACCTGATGTTACGATCGAGCCCAACCGAGTCGCACGACGCATCGAACACAATGACGGCGATGGCGATATAGATGGTAGTAGCGATAGCGAAGAAATATTCAGCAACGGTGGCAACAATCGGATTAAAGCAGGAACCGGCAGCGACAACGTCTGGGCCGGGAAAGGCAACGATACCGTTTACGGGGAAAGGGGCAACGATTACCTGAACGGCAAAGAGGATAACGATACCATTTACGGTGGAAAAGGTCACGATCGCGTTCGTGGCGGTAAAGAGCATGACGAGTTGCACGGCGAGCTCGGCAACGATACCATGTTGGGCGAAAAAGGCAACGATACCATGTGGGGGGGTGCCATCGACGATCGCGATACGGAAGGATTCGATTTGATGTCAGGAGGTTTAGGCGACGATTTCCTCGGCGGCAACCAGGGTAACGATACTCTCATGGGAGACGAAGGCAACGACGAACTCCGGGGCGGCAAAGACAACGACGAACTTCACGGAGGAGATGGCGACGATACACTAATGGGCGAAAAAGGCGACGATTTGATGTTGGGAGATTTCACCCAGGCAGAAGCGATCGCCTTCCGCGAAATTCTCCAGGCAGATGGCGAGGGTCAAAACCCAGACGGACGAGATCTCTTAATGGGTGGCGAAGGTAACGATACCGGTCACGGAGGTCGCGGCGAAGATACTCTTCACGGAGGGAAAGGAGACGACTTCCTCTACGGCGGAAAGGATAGCGACTGGATGCGCGGAGAAGTCGGCAACGATACTCTCCTGGGCGAACAGGGAGACGACACCATCTTCGGCGGCAACCACGATGCCACAGTTATCGACGAGTTCGGAGAAGACTTGCTCTTCGGCGGTGCCGGTAACGACTTCTTGAACGGCAACCACGGCAACGATAGCGTTGTCGGTGGAGCGGGTAACGACACTGCCAGGGGCGGTAAAGGCGACGACGAGCTCTGGGGTTATTCAGGAAACGATAGCTTAATCGGAGACGACGGCAACGATACTATCTGTGGGAATAGCGGCAACGACACTATCTATGGAGATAATCACGGTAGTTCCGAACCGGTGGGCGATCGCGGCCAGCAAGACCTAATAAGCGCAGGTGACGGCGACGACTTGGTTTTTGGCAATGAAGGTCGGGATAGCGTTCACGGTAACGATGGCAGCGATACCATCTATGGCGGCAAAGACGACGATGCTATCTATGGTAATGCAGGAGATGACTGGTTAATGGGAGAACGAGGTAACGATACTCTCACCGGCGGCACCGGTAGCGATCGCTTTCTCTTAACTCCCGAAAGCGGTTCTGATATTATTACCGACTTTACCAGCGAAGATTTTATTCTCCTAGCAGAGGAAGTAACTTTCGAGCAGTTGATAATTACTCAAGGAATAGTCGGTACCGAAATCCGCTTTAACAACGAGTTGTTAGCAACTTTGGAGGAAGTTCAACCCACTCAGTTAAGCGCAGACAGGTTCTTGCCTTTTCCACTATAGACTGCAGAAGTAGGCAACGAATAGCTAATAAAGAACCAGAGAACAAGAGCGGGCTCGCTAAAAGCGAGCCCGCTCCTGTCATACCTATATCGCTAAAGCGATTGCTACCAGGAAATTAAGAAATCGCGATCGCCCCCTCGTCGCCGAGAGTATTCTCCTCAGACTCAGACACTAACTCTACCGATAAATTCATCCGGTTAAATTGTACCGCACCGAAGAAAGTAGCAAAAGAGACATCAGCCGCATCGCGACCGGTGCTAATCCTGATAATACCATCCAGAGGCACCAAACGAGTCGCATCGAAAAGATACCAGCGATCGCCCAAATAAGCCTCAAAGCAAGCATGAAAATCTGGCGGCTCTAGCTGATAAGCATAAGCAGACACAAAACGAGCCGGAATATTCAAAGCGCGACAGAAAGCAATACCCAAATGAGCGAAATCGCGACAAACCCCCGCCCTTTTAGTAACCGTATCGTAAGCAGAAGTCTGAGAGTCGCTGCTACCGGATAAATACCGCACCTTATCGTAGATCCAATTGCAAATAGCCGTAACCCGCGAATAGTCAGGCACCAAATCCCCAAACTCCGACATCGCCAAACCAAACAACATATCCGACTGACAATAACGACTCGGATAAAGATAGTGCAAAGTTTCCACTGGAAGTTTCGTCGGCGGCAGCTCGCGAATGCTATTAGGGTCCTCCCAAAAGTGGAACGTTTGAACCGTCGCCTGATAGAAAAGTTCAAAATCTCCCTCTGGGGGGATGACTCGGAAGTACCGATTGCGTTCGAGAATATCCCCGTATTCCTCCGGATATAGAGATGGTTTTAGCTGTAGATTTTCGTCGAGAACCTTTTGAGCGTTATTATTAACAGGTTGGACGTTAAAGACCAAAGCAGTCTTTTCCTGGAGATTGTAACCGAGTTCGCAACACAAATCGAATGTTTTCATAGTATCCTAATAACTAAGAGGTAGCGCACCGCGCACCTTATAAAGTTAACACAAATTATGACTTAAAAAGATGAATATTAAAACCCCTTTTTTACTACTGAAGGAAACCTTTGGCGCATGGCAGAAGGACAAAGCCCCCGTGTGGGCCGCAGCATTAGCTTATTATACGGTATTTTCCATCGCGCCGTTATTAATAATCGCGATCGCGATCGCCGGCTTTGTCTTCGGCGAGGAAGCAGCCCAAGGACAAATCGTAGAAAGACTCGAAACCGAAGTCGGCCCCTCGGTAGCCAACACCATCCAAATGCTGATAGTCAATATTTCCCAGCCCCAGTCGGGAATTATCGCCACAGTTTTAGGCGTCGCCACCATTTTATGGGGCGCTTCCACCATCTTTGCCCATCTCAAAACCGCCCTCAACACCATCTGGAACGTTTCCCTACCGCCAAAACGAGGAGTAATGGCATTAGTGGCAGATCGGTTATTATCCTTATTGATGGTATTGGGAGTCGGTTTTCTGCTAATTTTATTTTTAACAGCCAGCGCCGTTTTAGCAGCAGTCAACGATATCATAAGCGACTGGCTTCACACCCCCGAAAGTTTGTGGCATCAAATCGATTTTCTCCTCTCTTTTGTACTAATGATGGTATTATTTGCCTGTATGTTTAAATTCCTTCCAGACGTCAAAATTGCTTGGGGCGACGTTTGGATCGGAGCCGCAATTACAGCCCTATTATTTACCATATGCAAAATTTTAATCGGCTTTTATCTCGGTAAAAGTGCCGTAGCTTCCGCCTACGGCATAGCCGGTTCTTTTGTAGTTTTATTATTGTGGATTAATTACTCGGCGCAAATCCTCTTTTTCGGAGCAGAATTTACCCAAGTTTGGGCTAACCGCTACGGTTCCCGCATCGTCTATAAACCCCGGGTTAATTTAAAAGCTAAATTACAGCAAAAAGAGGAAGAATAATTTCTGGTTAGTTGTCAATTGCTAATTGTTAATTGATATAACAGTTAGCCAAATCTATCTTTAGATGGATGAAAAAGTTAACTTCCAAAGAGAATAATAAGAAGAGCTAAATAACTACTTTCTCGCGGGGATCGCAGCCAAAGATGCTCGATCGGTATTGGTAAAACTTTGGTAAGATCGGTAATGCTCTAGTTAATCTTGCCAATTCCCCCTATTATTTAGAGTTGGGGGAATTCCCACAAGAGACAGGAGTCTAGAAAAAAGGCACTGGCCATTAAGGTCAAAGGTCAAGCCCTTAAGCCGCAGAAAGCACAATAAGCATTATTAAAGTGGAACTGCCGTGAGTGAAATCACAGGCGAGCGGTAGGTCAATCCACATATTAGGGTGCCCTAAGTCATTGTATTAATTAGATTAATTCGAGAAAGTAGAAGTTAGGAGGTGTCCGATGTACACAACTAAATCGCAGCTAGCATGCCCCCCAAAGGTCTATTCTGATGCTGAATTAGTTAACTTGTGGCTGCAGCGACAAGCGCCCAATCTGCGACGGTCTTACGGACAGACAGTCCAAGCGTTCCAGCGCTATGCCAACAAGCCCTTGGCACAAGTCACCGGGGCAGACATCGAGGCCTTTGCCGCAGTGCTGGGCCATCGCTCTCGGACACCTCAGCCCTATCTCCAAAGGCGACTGGAGGCAGTTCGATCCTTGCTCAGATTTGGCAATAAAATCGGCTGGCTTCCCCATCCACAGGAAGGGGGAACGCCCAGAAAACAACCTTACCCTCGTTCGGCGGGGGGCAAATACAAGCAGTGGGAGTCCTATTTCTTGTCTTTGCCTTTTAGCTCTCAAGTGGGTTTATCCTTCGGCGCGTGTTTTGTCGCCGGGGCGATCGCTGCCCAGATAGTAGGCTT
This sequence comes from uncultured bacterium, assembly GCA_964609515.1. Taxonomy (GTDB): domain Bacteria; phylum Cyanobacteriota; class Cyanobacteriia; order Cyanobacteriales; family Microcoleaceae; genus CALKCV01. The sequence continues at coordinate 5,423 of CAZSTZ010000055.1, forward strand.
TTTTGCCGTATCGGGCCCGCCAAAGTACAAGTTTGACCAAGCCTTCAATAAAGGATGGCCGACGGAAACGGTGGCGGCGATCCCAGAAATAGACCCCGAGATTAGTAACAGGGATGACATTTTTAATCCCAAAATCAGGGCTTTTCTGGACACGATCTCGATTACGGAAGGAACGACGGGCCCTCTAGGCTATCGCACCCAATACACGGGCAGCAAGTTTAGCGGTCCCATCGAAAAGCACCCCAGAGAGATGAAATGTTCTATGAGTAACGGGCGTAGGCTTTGTTCCGATGCCGCCGGTCGCTATCAATTCCTCAGCACTTCTTGGGACCATTTTGGGGCCAAACTCGGTATCACTGAATTTACTCCCACCAACCAAGACCGAGTGGCTGTGGAATTAATTCGAGATAAGGGGGTTTTAGATGACATTTTAGAGGGGCGTTTGGAAACAGCTTTTCATGCATTGGCTCCCGTTTGGCCTTCGTTTGGCGACAACAAACAGGCCGTACAAATGAAAATGACATTCCTTTTAGATACTTATCGGCAGAATTTAGAACGTTATACCGAATCAAAATTAGCAAAAACCAGACGTTAAATAACGACAATCGGGAATAGGTATTAGGTAATAGTTAATTACCAAAGCGCCAAAAAGCGGGCCAAAAAGCGGTAAGAAAAGGGTAGCATCTCTTGGCAATTAACAATTGACAAAAGTTGAGATGCAACCAAAAAAAGGTAGGTCGAACGGGTTGCAAATTAGTAGTATTACTCCCAGAGAGAAGGAGGTTTAATTATGAACAGGGTGTCAGAAAAATTGGCAATTTTAGGGTTAGTTACGGCAGTAGGTTTATTCGTACCATCGATGCCGGGATTAACTCAAACAAATACTGAAGGGCAACCCGCAGAAATTGAAATCGTAGAAGCATCAGATTTTGCAGAGTTAGCTAATTTGGCTTTGAGCGATCGCGACTACCACAACGCAATTTACCACGCTAACAAAGCGCTTCAATTACAACCAGATTTACCCCAGGTTTATTTAATACGAGCCCGGGCAGAAAAAGAACTGGGTCAGTTGCGCGAAGCGATGGAAGATTTATATCGAGCTGCCCAACTTTACCAGGAAGACAATAACGAGGAAGGAGAGGCGATCGCTCGCCAGATGATTTTGGATATTCGTTAAATATAGCATTTTCATTTGAGTAGGGTGCGCGGCGCGCACCTAACAAACTTGCATTTTTCCCCCCATAGCCCTACTATCTTAAATGGTAGGGCTAATTGTTTTGAGTATGAGACCTCATTACCCATTACCTATTACCTATTACCTATTACCCATTAGAAAAAATGCCAAATTGTCCAGTTTGCGAAACCGAATACAACCGGGAAATACCCGAATTTTGCACCGTTTGCGGTTGGGAATTAACCCCCCAATTGCTAATACCCGACTTACCAGAAACTTACCACGAACGAGAAGATGCCAAACTAAATTGGGCGAAACAGATGTGGCGGGCAAATACTAACCGCAACGGGATAAATTCTCAAACAAAACCGGGGATAAAGAGCGATCGCCCCCCAAAGCAAAAACCAAAAAACCGCCCAAAAAACCCCAAAAACGTACAAAAACGTTTAGATTTATTAGAAGCAAAATTAGAAGAAGCAACCAAAGAACGCTCTCAAATTCAATCTCAACTAGAATGGGTTTTATATCGCCTGGAACAACTTAACCCAGAATTTTTGCAGGAAACTCTCGCCCGCATCGAAGAAGGAATTAATGCCCTCCCCACCGCCGAACCGGCCATGTCGGAAGTGGGAATGGATTATAATCCTTTGATTAATTTATTGGCAGCGGGCAAGTGGCGCAAGGCAGACGAACTTACCTGGGAGTTAATTCTCAAAGTAGTTGTCCGAGACGAGGAAGGATGGTTGCGCCTGGAAGATATCGATCGCTTCCCCTGTACGGATCTTTCTACCATCGACTGGGCGTGGGATTATTATAGTAACGGTTTGTTTGGTTTGAGGGTACAGCAGCAAATCTGGGAAGGCGGGGGCGGAGACTATAGTTATTTTTGCGATCGCGTCGGTTGGCGGGAACGGGATAACTGGAAATATTACGACGAATTGCGGTTTAACTTACAAGCGCCCCAAGGGCATCTACCCGCAATTTTTTGGCGGCGTCGCGCTTGTTACGGTGTCGGCAAAATGACTGCAGCGGAAAGTTTTGCCGCTTTTGCTTCCCGCTTACTTCTCTGTGGCGGCGACTCCCAGGAACTTTAAGCGAATTGTTAATTGTTAATTGTTAATTGTTAATTGTTAATTGTTTATGAGCGACATTTTCCAACAACTGCTACCAGAAAACAACTCTATCTGGCAAGAAACCTTGCATTGGCAACCGACGCCCCAACAGCAAGCACGATATCAACGACTTTACGAGTTAGTCCTCGCGGGCAACCGCCAGTTAAACTTAACGCGGATAACCGAACCCCAAGATTTTTGGGAAAAACACCTTTGGGACTCTTTGCGGGGAATTTTGCCCCTGCTGCCCGGTGGCGAGTCTGGGGAGAAGGTAGAAAAGATTATAGATATCGGTACCGGTGCCGGTTTTCCGGGGTTGCCGATAGCGATCGCCCTTGCCAAGGTCGAGGTAACTTTATTAGATTCCACCCGCAAAAAAATTAACTTCATCGAAACTTTGTTAGGGGATTTGGGGATTAAAAACGCTCTTACTCTCACCGCCAGGGTCGAAGACGCGGGCAGAATGTCCGAAGGTCGAGAATTATACGACGTGGCTACCGTTAGGGCAGTTGCCGCCCCGTCGGTTTGTGCCGAATACGCTTTGCCGTTGCTGAAAAAAGGAGGTTTGGGGATTTTGTATCGGGGGGATTTCACCCAAGAGGAAGAGAGGGGTTTGACAAAAGCGTTGAAAAAGTTAGGGGGGGAAATAGAGGCGATCGCTCCTTTAACGACACCTTTAAGCAAGAGCGATCGGCATTACCTGTATGTGCGAAAAATTGGCGCAACTCCCGATAAATTTCCGCGTTCGGTGGGAGTGGCGCGACAAAAGCCGTTGTAGAACGCGCATTCTGTTACTCATTACCTATTACCTAGCTGCAAAAAATCGTTAAATTTTTACCCACCAATTTAACGCGCTAGTAGTAGTAGAGGGTATAAGCTAAAATTGCTGCGTTTGAGGAGGTGCTATCGATGACACGAGAAGAACGACGTTGGTAGTTGGTGGGGCGATCGCTCTTTGTGGTTTGGTGGGCGATCGCTTTTTGTTTGAGAAAACGGTTTTGGGTTTCTCCTTTATTTTGAGGTTGGATCGGGATTTGCGATGTTGTCGCAGAGTTTCTTATCGCTTTCTGCAACATTTGGAGAGTTGGTCCGATAATAATCGTGCATCCAGTTACAACCGCGTTGCATTAGTTCGTCTAATTCTTCAATTCGCCACAACTTAGCTATACCATTATTATCTTCGGTAACGAGAATTTTGTCGTGGGAGTTAAAGGTTAAAACGGTGGGTACGTTGTTCTTGAAAAAGCTAAATTGTGCCAGATCGCTACCCTCCAAATCCCACAAACGAATAGTACCATCTTCTTGGGAAGTCGTTATTAGGCGATCGCTATTAACGCTAAACATGATATCGTTAACTGAGGCAGTATGTCCCTCCAGTTTTGCCAGCATATTTCCCTGCCAGTTCCACAAGCGCGGAATTCTATCGGGCGATTGAGTTAGTATGAGACTACCATCAGGGCTAAAGCTAGCAATGGTCCCTGTTAACTTTTCCATTTGCTGATTTGATAAGTTCCAGAGGTGGGTTTTTTCATTGGCATCAATAGCTAATAACTCACCATCGGGACTAAACATGATTTGAGCAACGAAGTCAAATTTTTTCGAGGCTACCTGTTGACCTGAGAAGTCCCACACATAGACTATCGTTTCACCTTCGCGATCGCTACTTTCTTCAGTGGCAAGCAATCTACTCTTGGGACTAAACTGGACGTTATTTCCTTTTAACTCTGCTATCATTTTTCCCTCAGATAAGTTCCACAAGCGCGGTTTTCTAATCGAGCCTTCGCTGATGCCGAAGAGCTTGCTCTCCTGAGTAACAATTAGCTCTTTTTTGTCGTAATAGTCATACCACTCAATACCGGGTAGCTCTTTTGTGGTATTTGTCTGTCCGTTCCATAATTGAATTGTGCCGTCGTCCGAACCAATAGCGATTTGCTTGCGATCGGAACTAAATGCTATTACAGGGTTTTCGGCATAAAATTCTGCTAATTTCTCCCCCCGTCTGCTCCACAGAAAAACAATGGTATTGTTAAATCCAGTTCTTGTGACGATGAACTGACCGTCTGGGCTAAATTGTGGGCTGCGTCCGATTAGTTCTGCTACTTTCTCCCCTGACGAGTTCCACAAGCGAACGATGTCCTCTTCTTCACCTTGGGGGCGATCTTCCACCGTAGCTAATAGCTCGCCGTCCGGGCTCGCTACCGCATTCTTATACGATTCTACATAATTGTTGCTTTCATCGAGTCGCACTGCTTCTTTGGTTGAAAAGTCCCAGAGGCGAACCGTTCCAAACCCTGCGGTTACAAGGTGCCTGCTGGTAGAGCCAAAAACGCTATTATAGACAGGGCCCGAATCTCCTCTCAGTTCGGTTAGTTGCCGGTTGTCCCAGTAGTTTTTCCAGATACTAGGAACCCCCCCACCTAAGGGAGTAGCAATTACAAACTCGCTATCATGGCTAAAACTGATTTGAGCGTCGGGCAGCTCGAGCATCCACCGTCCAGGATTGTCCACATCCCACACGCGGACAGCTAGCGATGCTCTGCCCCGCACTTCTACAGTCGCCAATTGTTGTCCGTTGGGACTAAACATGACATCCTCTATCCATCCTCCTTCTGCGCTAGCTGGGGGAGGCCCCTCAAACTCGGCTAGCTTATTGCCTTGCAGATCCCACAAGCGAGTTGTGAACGTGCCTCCTGCTGTAGCTAATTTTTGGTTGTCGGGGCTGAAGGCTAAGTCCTCAACGCCATCTTCGTGGGCTGTAAACTGAGTTAACAATTTCCTGTTACTGTCCCACAGCCGGACGCTGCCATCAACTCCTGCAGTAGCTATTTTACTGCCATCGGGGCTAAAGGTAACGCTGGTGACGCTACCGTTATGTCCTTTGAGTTCCCCTAGCAGGTTTCCCTGCAAATCCCATATACCTGCAATGCCGTTATTAAGTATGGCAAGTTGCTGGCCGTCTTTACTAAAACTAATGCGATAGCCTTTAATAAAGGGAAAAGTTGCTTGGTATTGCGTTAATTGATTCCCTTTCAAGTCCCACAAACGGAGTACGCCATCCTCTCCTCCGGTTGTTGTATGTCCGGTTATTAGATGGCGATCGTCCGGGCTAAAGCGAACCATCGCAATGCTGCGTTGGTCGGTTGGAAACTGTTCCAGTAGATTGCCTGCTAAGTCCCACAAGCAAACATTCCCATCATCTCCTGCTGTTGCAAAGCGCTTCCCATCGCTGCTAAAACCGATGCTATTAACGGCTCCTTCATGGCATTCGAGACGGTTGCGTTCTTTCGCAGCATACAGGACTTTTTGTAGAGATCCTCGCACTCGATCGCGTAGCTGTGTTTCTGGTAGTAACTGCAAAAGAGGATGACTTAAAGTATCCGCAGCCCGCAGCCCTTCTATTACCGCTTCTAACTCCTGCCCGGAGGAAAGATACGCTTCTGATGCCTGTCTGGAATTTCCAATTTGACCGATAACTGCATTTCTCCAACCAACAACAGCAGCAGCAGCTAATCCACTCAATCCCAGGATGACTGCTGTAGCAATACCCCAACGCAAACGTCCATTTCTAGCTCTTTTCCGAATACTACGCCCAACAAACTCCTCCTCAACTTGATTAAACCAATTATCATCGGACTTTAATACCTTCTTCAAAACATCCAGATAAGGATTGGCATTCCACAAAAACCGCCCCGACTGCTTGTGGTTCCACTCCATCGCCGCCGGAGTCAACCGCCTTTGCAACAACAAACTCTCCTGCTCTTGATTTTTCCACTTCAAAATCTTATCCCACCCAGTCACCAAGGCATCGTGGGCCGGTTCCACATACTCTTCTCCATCGGAAGTCGCCCCCTCCACCAACAAACGAGCATCTGTAAAAGCCTTAAGAACCTCCTTAACTTCCCCATTCTTCGGTTCTGGATACACCAACTCCCACATCGGCACTCGCCGACGGGCCAACTCGTCGCCGCTAACCGCCACCATTCGCAACATCACATCGCGAATAGTTTGTTCCGTCCCTTTTTTCTCTTTAATCAACTTCTCGAAAACATCCGTGGCCGTCCTCTTCAGCGCCCCCATGACTCCCCCTAACTTCTGATAATCTTCCCGAGTCATGGCCCGACTTTTCTCTCCCATAAGCCAGCGATCGCAACACCGAAAATACAACTGACTCAAAGTAAACGATAACAACGGCAGCGCCCCCGGCATCTGCACCACTTCATTAATCAACTCGTCCGCTAACCCCGGTGGCTCGAAATATAAAACCTTTTCCGTCGCCGGTTTTTCGATTATTTCTCGATACTCGTCTTGAGTCATCATCGGCACCGTAAATTGCAGGACTTTTTCGTCGAATAATTCACTCGTAAATTGCGCTTTAAAATCAGAACGCAAGGTAATAATAACCCGCACTTTACCCGAATTATCTCTTAATATCTCCTCCAACCATCCTAAAAACTTATCCTTTTCTTCTGCCGAACAATCCGTCACCAATTCCTCGAATTGGTCGATAACTAATAACAACTTCTCTGGAACCTTACTATGACCTATTCCCGCAACTTTAGTCAGCAATTTAGGTTTTTCTCGTAAAAACTCGCTCAAAGAATCGACAATCTTTTGGTCGTTATATTCCGCTAAAATTTCGGCGAAAATCTTGGCAATATTTGCAAACCCCTCCCAAGCCAACTCAGAAGCATAATTAGTGTTGTTAAAACTCTCAAAAAACCTAGTTTTAACCAAACTAACTTCCCTAGTTAGCACTGTTAAAAACATCGCCGCAGCCAAAGCACTAAAAGGAGACTTACCCGGACGAAAAGGATTAACAATATACCATCCATCCTCCCGCAAGCGCGGCAACAAACCCGCCTTTACCAAACTCGATTTTCCCGTTCCCGAAGCACCCAATACCGCAGTTAAATTTGGTTTCTCTTTATCGTTAAAAGCACGATACAAATCCTCAATAACTTGCTGCCTGCCAAAAAATAAACCTTGATGAATCTCATCAAAAGATGCCAAACCTCGATAGGGATTATTATCCTCATCTACTGGCGGTGCTTTCTCTAAATTATTCGGATTAAAACCCGGAACGGGAAAAATATATTCTCCTTTTTCATGGTTTTTTAAATAACAGATTCCCGGGTTTTGCGTGACCTTTTGCTTATCCAACTCGCTCTGCAAATAAAGATATAACTCATTAGCAGTTATCGCCCCATCTTGGCTATAATTGGCCTCCCCATTTAAACCTTTTAATAAAGCTTCAGCAAAAGGAGAATGACCGTCAATTTCCCCCCGCTTGCCCAAAGGATAAATCGAATCGAGAGCTTTTTCGTCATAAGCTGCAGAAGTAATTACCTGTTGGGCTTTGTTGTTGGTAAATCGTTCGTATCTTTCCCGATACAATTTTTCTTCTGGATTGATATCTTTATTTAATCCCGCCCACCGAAAACTGCCAGCAAAACAACAGTCGAGAATTACTAATAAATGACGGCTTGGCAATGCCATTAAAGCATCATGTAAATCCATCATCGGTAACAGAATTTTCTCTTGTTCCTCATCCCTTAATTTCCCATCTTGAGGAACGAGAAAACCCTGCGGACCTTCCGCACTTTCCAAACCATCGAAGGCGATACCGTGACCGGAAAAGTAGAAGAAAAATCGGTCGTTTTCTTCTATTTTAACTGTTTGATTATTTAAAGGTATTTGTTGTTTTTTCAGAGCCGCTAATAATTCTTTAATTCCAGATAAAGTAGCGGCTTCATCTAATAACTGCAATACTTGATACCCGTACTGAGTTTGCAGCATTTCTGTTACTTTTTCCGCATCGTTAACCGCATTTTTTAAGGAGCGGATGCCATTGGTGTATTTATTAATGCCAATAACAACGGCTAAACCTGGATTTAATGCTTCTAGTTGTGTCATTTTTTTTACCTCTATAAATTTGTAGGGTGCGCAATGCGCACCTTACTTTTATCAGTAACCTGTAGGGTGCGCACCGCGCACCTTACTTTCGTATCTATGCTCAACTGAAATCGCGCTTTGCGATTACTACGAACGAGTTTGTAGCGCGTCTTACTATGTTTTGTGGAATCGCGCTTTGCGATTACTACGAAC
>CAZSTZ010000055.1:13913-30439 GCA_964609515.1 uncultured bacterium
TTTGTAGCGCGTCTTACTATGTTTTGTGGAATCGCGCTTTGCGATTACTACGAACTTTTAATAGCATTGCGCGTCTATGCTCAATTCAAATCGCGCTTTGCGATTACTACGAACGAGCCAACTTACGCTTTCCTCTGGCGGTTGGTTTTGTTCCGACTTGGAAACGTTCCACCAAATTACACCGCCGATCGCGATCGCAACCGCCAACACCACTCCACCAATTAACCACTTCTTCTTATCCTTAACTGGCAACTTCTCAACTTTGCCCTTGGAACTTGGTTTGAGAGCTGTTGCCAAAGCCGTTAAACCGGCCTCGCTGTTAAAATAGCTGAAATGGTCGCAAGCAACATTATCTACCGAAACCCCTTCTTTCTCAACCGCTTTCATACTCGCCACCGTCGCCGCCAAATCGTTAGGCTGCCCGAAAAAGGCCATATCGAGAGTCCCCGCAAACAACCTCTCCGCCAACCTTTCCAAAACCTGCGACCCCACCGCTTCTGGAACCAAAGAGCGATCGCCCGCAATAATAGTATAAGCAACCGACGACCCGGAAGCCTTCCCCAACTCCCGCAACAAATCCGAATTAGGCTTCATTTGCTCCAAACTCCGTTCCTTCTCCTCCATAAACTCCAACAACTTCGCCACCATCTCCGCCGGCCAAAACACCGACGACACCTGATTCAAAGCAAAACCCAGACTCGCCAAAGCCCAATCCTGAATTGTCGCCCAAGGGCTCCCGGCATTAGGCGTTCCCACCATTACCAAACGTTCCACCACGCGATCGCCCCCTTCCTTCTCGATAAACCAACGGCAAACCAAACCGCCCATCGAATGAGCCACAATATCCAACTGTTTCTGGTGCTTCGGTGCCAACCCCGCCGCCTTCAGTTTTTCTCCCAAAAGTCGGGCGTTTTCCTCAATAGTAGTATTGAGATTCTCATAATCAAAAGTCAGCACCAAATCGTAAGCATCCCCCAGAGGCTTCTCCTCGCCCTCAATTTCCAACATCACCCGCTGCCCGCTGCCCGCCATCATCTTCGTATCGCCGATAATGCCATGAACGTAAAGCAGAATTTTCTCAGCCGCCGCTACCTTACCCGCCACTATCTTCCGATTTTTCTCGTAAGTAACCTTACCCTCCGCATCCGCAGTGGCCGCAGCTAAAATCGGATAGCTGTCAAAAGTTAGCCCCAACTCTTGAGAGATGACCTTCTGGAAGAAAATGCGAATCGAACCGTGCAAGCAGCGACCGCTAGAAGTCGGCTTCGGCAACCGTTCCAAACTAATCTCCGTATTGCCTCTTCCGCCGAGTCGCCCCAACGGCAAGAAAAACTCCCCATCGAAACCAACCGCCAACAAACGTTCCCCAGACTGCAACTCCGCGTCCAGTCGCACCTTCAAAGGCGCTTCTGGCGTAACAGCCTTGTAATCCTCTACGTCGAACAACTCCAACGCGCTCAACTCTCCACTAACGCCGCGACTGTTGCTGCTAAAGCGCACCGGTTCCACCACTCCCGGCTGTTCCCGCAGAATAGGCGGCAGCACTGCACCTATATTTCGCGCCGTTTCCTCTACAGTAGTAAAGCTAGCTTTTGCCTGCAAAGTCTGGTGGGGCAGCACTTCCACCCCGTATCCCAAAGAAATACTCCTTTGAGAACTTACACCCAAAGCAGCTTGGGGGCGGATTATCGTAAAAATGAACTCCTTAGTCAGCCAGTCATTAGCTAGAGCTTCGGTGTCAGGCTCTATATCCTTGTGTTGTTGTCGCACCAACAACTGATTCAAACTATTTTGCAATCGAGGATCGGACGGCGATGGCGGGAGAGCTCGTTCGGATGCCATCACCTCAAGCTTATCCTGTTCCAGCAAACTCGCATCAAAATCCCCCGTGCTAACAATTAGCTTCAGTCGGTCTTGCAGCTCGCTTACCCCCTGCTCCCACAACTCATCTGGAATAGAAGCTTTGACACGATTTCCGTCGATCGCTTGCCCCCTTTCGAGACGAACGCTGCTCTTGGAGGTAAAAAATGGCAGCGCCACCGCATAACTTTGGGTCAAATTGATAACGTTGCAATAGAGAGTCCGGTTGCTTTGGTTCGTCAAACGCAGGAAAAACCTTGGCTTTTCCCAAGAGTCGTAGTGGCGATCGTACTCCATCGCTATTTCCGCCGCTGCCGTCGCATACATTTCGGAATTATCCGCCGCCACCTTCACTATTTCCAGTTTGACATCCCTAGGTTTAATCCAGCTCGCCGCCGGACTTTTTAACTCCAAAGTATTTTTCCACCGGGCGATATGCTCCAAACGCTGAATTGCTAACTTCGCCCGTTCTTCCGTATAACCGGCCTCATCAGGATTTTTAGGAATGGGGGCGACTTGGGGGCGATCGCTCTCCATCGCCAACTTTATCCAATACTGCCCGTTTTTCGCCTCCAAATAATAATCCGCACTTTCCTCTGGTTCCACCTGTTGGACATATAGCGAAGGTTCTCCCTTACCGAAGGCAGTTTGCAATTGCGCCACAGTCAGTTTAACCCCTTCCTCTTCTCCCTTAATCCAAACCTTTAACTTTTCTACTGGCAAACTAACCACCACAGCAACATAACTGAAATCTTCGTTGAGAATATCTCCACCCACTTCCACTTTTACCAAACTGAGCTGAGGTAAAACTTGCGTTACCCTTACCTCGCCAAAAGCCCCATCTAGATTGCTTAATTCTTCCCCATCAATACCCGGCGCAAAAATAGCTAAAACAGTTTCTTCCCCAGAAGAAGATTGAGAAATTCCATGTAAAGCGCCCCCATCGATAACCCAACTTTGATGGTCCTTATTGTAACTTAAAGTAAAATAGGGAGGACGTTGGGGAACTGCCCCACCTAAAAAAGATTGTTCCAGCAATTCTTTTGCTTCTTTTAATTCTTCTTTTGAAATCACCTCCACTTGCGGCGACTGGTTATTAACTTTGCCGCTAACAATAGCGTTAATATTTCTGATTAAATCCCGATAATTCAAACTACCGTTATCCTGTTGCAAAGTTTGGAGCATAAAATAGGAAAATATGCCCCGATATTCTCCAGTTTCCGTTTTATATTCCTTAGCCTCTTGGTAATCCCTGCAAGCCGCTAATAAAATATGTTTTCCTTGAGGAATATCGACTTTTTCGGAACTGCTGCGAGTTCCTAATAATTCCTCAGCAAAAACGAAACTATCCCAAGGGCGAAAACGAGTTTCTTCTGGAGCCCGACGACAGCCTTCTGGAATATCTTTCGTGCCGCTTCCCGAGTGACAACAATCAAGAATTACGACGATATGAGGATTGTTTTCAGCCACTTTAAAAATCAAATAGCGCAATTCTTTATCCGCTAAATCTCGACTGTTTGGCGTCCGGCTGTCGTAACAAACCAAAGTTTCGTTGAGATGGTCTGGTTCTTCTTGCCAAAACTCTTTAGGCGCAGGTTCGTAAGCCCCGTGACCCGAATAATAAAACAGAACCACATCTTCGCTATCTGCTTGAGATAAATAGTTATTAAAACCGTCAATAATTCCTTTACGAGTAGCTTTTTCGTTAGCTAATTTCAACGGTTCTACTAATTGAAATTCGCTATTTTTATCCTTAGCTATTCGTTCTTGGAGGTAGGCTTCCATCGCCTTAATATCGTTAACGCAACCTTTTAAAGAAGGAATATAAGGATTAGATTGCGGAGCGTAGGTATCAATTCCTACTAAAAGCGAGTAGATTTTTTTAGTCATGGTATTTGTTTGAAAGCGTTTGAATTTGATTAAAAGTTATCTCAGAAACCAGGTTTTTCCAAAAAACCTGGTTTCTTAACCAGTTCCGTAGAACAGACATCTTGTCTGTTCGTCGTGCTACTTACAACCCCAACTCTAAAAGAGTGACAGGTCCGACAATGCCATCAACTTTTAAATTTTTCTGCCCTTGAAATTGTTTGACAGCTTCTTCAGTTTTCTTGCCAAAAATACCGTCAATTTCAACCGAAATATTTGCCTTTTTTAAAGCCTCTTGAACTTGACGAACATCTTCTCCACTCATGTACGGTTCGGCAATTTTTAGAATCCTCGAACCGAGCTTTATTCGTGTGGGGTTAGTGCCAGGTTTTGGTACGGGAAAATGACACCAAATACCGCCACCAATATGACAGACAGCACGCAAATCGGCATAGCTGTAATTAACATTGGCACCGCTAATATTATTATTGTAGCCGCCCCGATAACCCAACCATTTGCCATAAGGATCGTTGCAAATCCATACACCTCGGCTATCGTCGTAACCCTTAACTACAATGATATGACCGCTATGGGTAAAGTAGCCGTGAATAATTACAGGATTTCCTTTAGCTAAATGCTGTTTGATATCCTCTTCAGAAGCAAACTCTTTAAAATAGGAATTAAGCAGATTGCCGCCGCCATATTTTTCTCCCCACTCCCGGATTAAACGAATTAGAAATTGAGGTAGATGACGAGTTCTCGTACCTCCATAATAGCCATAATAGCTATCCCAATCGAGGGTTTTTTCCATTAAAACATCTTCGAGCTGTACGTCGTTTTGGATATCTGCTGGAGTCCGAGAATCAACCTTATAATATTTGAGAACCATCGCCACAGAAGTAACGTTGCAAGCCCCCAAAGGGTTGATTTCGTTATTTAATTGACTGTGATACGGCACGTCCAAATCAACTTTTGAGGGGCGCGTTGGGGGATACTGTCGAGATACCGCCTCCCGGGTTTCTTCTGCCAAGAGAATTTCCACATCATCCCCGGAACAGTAAAATTGTTTTTCGCTATTTTCTATCCACTCCGATTTTAATTCTTCTAAGTAAACCCGAATATGGTTTCCTTGTAAATTTGGCGCGTAACCGCCGATGGGAATTTCTGTTCCTGCGTCGTAGGAAGTTACTTCCTCAGAAGGTAGTTTTTCCACCGCTAATGGTAAGGTTTTGAGAACTGAATTAGTAGTAAAACGGAGAATGTATTTCATCGTTTTTTTCCTTTAGATTTATTGCTCTATCTATCGACATCCTAGATGCAAATAATCTGGAGATATGTAGGATAAGGACAGTTCCCGAATAGGCAGCGGGCGATCGCTCCATCCGTCCCCTCCACCCCACGCTCTTAAGCACCTTTGGACCGAAAGTCCCCCTTTGGGAAAGTGGACAGTTCAATTATTGGACTATGGCGGACTTTTCGGTATCCGGTGAAACCCGGTTTTTTGAAAGAAAAAAGCCGGGTTTCACAGGCCGGTCCTCTAGCTGTTGGTTCGGTTCTTGCCATAAGATGCCCCTGTTCAAAGAAAATCTTCCAATTTTAGGAAACTAAGATTTACAAGGATTTACACCCAAAATCCGGAACTTTACCGAAAATGCTCTAGTATCTCTACCATCGCCACCATTCCCCCATTGAAGTTGGCGCAATTCTAGTCATACTAATAGTAAAACTTTTATCAAAACCCAAATTTTTACCAAGCTCCATCGAAAAAATACTAGCAGAACTGCTAAAATAAGCCTATATTTAATAACTACGAAAAAAACCTAGAGACTATCTCGGGTGTTAGAGCTTTCAGGGTTGCTACTACAAATTAAGGTATAAGAAGTTAAAACTTTCTCCTGAATGGACTGTCGATTCCTGTCATAAACAAGGGAAGAAAGAAGAGACTTTTGAGAACTAACAAGAGGGCAGCCCATGAAAGACCAAGATAAAACCAAAGAACAACTGATTGAGGAGTTGGCACAAATGCGCCAACGTCTCGGTGAATTAGAGGCCAAAAATTTTGTATGCAATTTAAGCGAAGAAGAACTTAATTTGATAATAGAAGAACGCACCGCAGCCCTGAAAGAATCTAACGATCGCCTAGTAGTAGAAATTGTCGAGCGCCAACAGGTAGAAAATGCCCTGCGCTCTGCCAAAGACCAGTTACAAACAGTATTAGAAGCGGTGCCGGGCACGGTCTCTTGGATAAGTTCAGACTTGCGTTACATAGAAGTAAATCAAGAATTAGCAGATATTTTTAATCTGCCCCGAGAACAATTTGTCGGCAAAAATATCGGTTTTTTAGGGACCAGTTCCGAGTTTTACGAAGTAATCCGCGACTTTTTTGCTAGCCCAGAAATAGAAATAAGTCAGGAAATTACTTCAAAAATAGGAGAAGAACTGCGCAATTATTTAATAGTAGCTCAAAAATACGATAAAGGGCGAGCCGCATTTGTCATCGGCATCGATATAACCGATCGCGTCAGGGCCGAACACCAACTGCGCACCGCTAAAGACCAATTACAAACAGTCTTAGAAGCGGTGCCGGGGACAGTTTCTTGGATAAGTTCAGACCTTCACTACATCGAAGTAAATCAAGAATTAGCAGATATTTTTCATCTGCCGCGAGAACAATTTGCAGGCAAAAATATCGGTTTTTTAGGGACCAGTTCGGAATTTTACGAGTTCGTCCGCGACTTTTTTGCTAGCCCTGAAAAAGAAACAAGCCGCGAAATTTCATCGAAAGTAGGGGAGGAAATTCGCAATTATTTAATAGTAGCTCAAAAATACGATCGCGATCGAGCGGCCTTTATTGTCGGTATGGATATTAGCGCCCGCAAGCAAACAGAAAATTCCTTGCGATCGGCTACAGACCAATTAACAACAGTCTTACAAGCAGTACCGGGCATGGTATCTTGGATAAGTTCCGACCTGCGCTATATAGAAGTAAATCAAGAACTAGCAGATATCTTCAATCTGCCCCGAGAGGAATTTGCCGGCAAAGATATCGGTTTTCTAGGCACGAGCTCCGAGTTTTACGAATTAGTCCGCGACTTTTTTGCAACTCCAGAAAAAGAAATAAGTAAAGAGATTTCCTCAATAATTCGCGGCAAGTATCGCCACTACTTGATAGTAGCCCAAAAATACGATAGCGATCGCGCGGCTTTTATAGTAGGCATCGACATTACCCAGCGCAAGCAGGCAGAAGAAGGCTTGCGAGCTACCAAAGAACAGTTGGAAGCGGTTCTAGATGCCGTACCTGGAATAGTATCTTGGATAAGTTCTGATTTATATTACCTGGGAGTAAACCGCCATTTAGCTCAAACCTATAATCTGCCGCGAGAGGCATTTATCGGTCAAAAAATTGGTTTTTTACATTCCAGCGACCAGTTTGCCAACTTTATGAGTCAGTTTTTTGCTAACCCTAAAGAAGACGCCTACCAAGAAATATCTGCTTACGTCAACGGCACCCTCCACAATTATTTAATAGTCGCCCAGAAGTACGCAGAGGGCGACGCTGCCTTTGCCGTGGGTATTGATATTACCGCCCGCAAGCAGGCAGAGGAAGGTCTGCGACAGGCAGAGGAGAAATATCGTACTATCTTTGAAAACGCTGTAGAAGGTATTTTCCAAACCGATACTGACGGACGTTTCTTAAGCGCCAATCCGGCATTAGCGCGAATTTATGGCTACAATACTCCCGAAGAACTAATAGGAAGTCTCACTAATATTCGACGACAACTTTACGTTAAGCCTCACCGCCGCGAAGAATTCGTGCGCTTGTTAGAAGAAGGGGGGGGCGTTGTTGGCTTTGAGTCGCAAATCTATCGCAAAGACGGCTCTATCATCTGGATCTCGGAAAATGCTCGGGCGGTTCGCGACAGCCAAGGAAACACCATGCGTTATGAGGGCACCGTTGAAGATATCACCGAACGCAAAGAAGCTCAAGAAGCTCTCAAGCGATCTAACGAACTCTTAGAAGCCAGGGTAGAAGAACGCACCGCCGCACTTAAGGATTCCAATCATAAACTGGTACGGGAAGTCGCCCAACGCCAACACATTGAAAACGCCCTGCGCAAATCCGAAGCAGAATTGCGAGCTCTGTTTGCTGCTATGACTGATGTCATTACTGTCTTCGATTCCCAAGGAAAATACGTCAAAATCGTCTCTACCAATTCAGAAGTTTTATATAGTCCCACTGAAGAACTTCTCGGTAAAAGCGTCTATGAGGTTTTGCCTCCGATCCAAGCTAACCTCTTTATGATTAACATTCAACGAGCTTTGAATACCGGACAACCTGCGAACATAGAATACAGCCTGCTCGTGGGAAATGGAACGCAGGGTCGCAAAACTCGCCAAAGACCTTGGGGAATTGCTTGCTCTATTCCTCAGAGTAATTCTTCTTCTCCCTACCCTCATTCCCCGCTCCCCCAGGCAGAGGAAGTATGGTTTTCTGCTACTGTTTCTCCCCTCCCAGATAACTGCGTGATTTGGGTAGCTCGCAATATTACCGAACGCCGACGGGTGCTTGATGCCTTGCAGCAAGCTGAGGAGAAGTACCGCAGCATCTTTGAGAATGCTGCCGAAGGTATTTTCCAAACTACTCCAGACGGACATTTTCTCAGTGCTAATCCAGCTTTGGTACAGATGTATGGCTACTCCTCGGCAGAGGAATTGATAGCTAAGGTGACTGATATCGAACAACAGTTATATGTCAAGTCAAATCGTCGCGCTGAGTTTATTGCAGCTCTGGAGGAGTATGGTTCGATTTCGGATTTTGAATCTCAGGTTTATCGCGCCGATGGTCGTATTATCTGGATTTCTGAGAATGCTCGCTTGGTTCGGGCTCTCGATCGCCACAGTCTTTACTACGAGGGAACCGTTCAAGATATTACTCATCGCAAGTTGGTAGAGGAAGCGCTACAGCTAGAACGAGAAAAGTCGGAGCGCTTATTGTTGAATATTTTGCCGAGGAAAATTGCCGAACGCTTGAAGCAAAATCAAAATCCTATTGCCGAACGTTTCGAGCGAGTTACGATTTTGTTTGCCGATATCGTTGAGTTTACTCATCTTTCTTCTCGCATCTCTCCTACAAAACTTGTCAATCTGCTCAATCAAATTTTTTCCGCTTTCGACCAATTGAGCGAGCAGCATCATTTGGAGAAAATTAAGACTATTGGCGATTCTTATATGGTGGCTGCCGGTTTAAACTCCCATCAAGACTATGATGCCGAGGCCATAGCGAGAATGGCTCTGGATATGCAGGAGGCTATTACTCAGTTTTCTAATGACTTGGGTCAACCTTTCCAAATTCGCATCGGCATTAATACCGGACCTGTTGTGGCCGGGGTTATTGGCATTAAAAAGTTTATTTACGATATGTGGGGCGATACGGTTAATGTTGCTTCTCGCATGGAATCTCAAGGCATTCCCGGTAAGATTCAAGTCACCGAGTCGAGTTACGATTTATTAAAAGATAAGTTTTTATTGGAGAAGCGCGGTACTATTTCTGTGAAGGGTAAAGGGGATATGATTACTTATTGGCTCGCAGGTACGAAAAATAGTCGCCTTTTAACTCCTGCTTGATGCTTTGTTTGTAGTAAGCGCAAAGAGCGCTTTATAAGTTTTTGTTTTAAATCGAAGAGAGCGATTACTACGAACTTTTAAATCGCTCTTTGCGATTAATATGAACTTTGATAATTAATTAAAATAATTGAAATAAAAAATATTAATGCTAATTCGTAATTGTAGCGGTTTTCTTTCTCTTGCCTTTTGCCTCTTGCCTTTTGCCTTTAGATGGCAGCAGACAACTCGTCCACCACTTCGATCCGGCCTTTAACCAAGGAACGTAAAACCCGATCCACGGCGTAACGTTCTTCTTCGGGTAAGGACTCCTCTAAGATGGCAGCCATTAAGCCAAAGCGATCGGCTTTGGTGATGCGGTGGGACTCTGCTACGGAAGCTAGGATTTCAGAAATTGCGCCGGGAAGAAGGTTGACTAAAAACATGAGACTTTTCCTTTAACTCTATATTTTTATCATCTCCTCTTTTCCCCATCTTATCCGTGATTCACCCGAGGGTCGAACTGTGATAATCTCCAAAAATAATAGTGATGCCCGAACTAATACAGATGCGATCGCCATCACAATAGACTTCGCCACAGTTGTAGGCAAGAGGCATGCATGCATGCATGCAAGACGCAAGAGGCATGCATGCAAGAGGCAAGAGGCAAAAGGGCAGGAAGCAAAAGTCCCACCTAAGTTAACTAGGTGGGACTTTTGCTATTGATAGTTTTAGGGCGAGCCGCTTTATATTGGTTCATTAAAATTATCGATTTGCTTATGGGCCAAAGGCAGTTTATGGCCTTTGGCTTATTCCTCTTCATCTCCAACCATCATTTCCTTAAGAGAATTCAGACCTTTTTTCACCCTGCGAGAAACCGTCACAGAACTAATGCCCATCTTTTCAGCAGTTTCCTTCTGAGTCAAATCGCACAAAAAGACAAACTCCAGAACTTTACGAGTTCCCACTTCTAACTTGCCCAGAGCTTGTTGCAAGCGGATTCTATCTTCTTGGGCCAACTGAAAACTGCGATACTGACTATCTGGGACCAATTCTCCCAGGCTAGTGGCCCCTTCTTCCTCATCATGCTGGACGGGGGCATCCAAACTCAGAGGAGACTTATTGCGACAGGCCAACTGAACTTCTTGCCATTCTTTCAAGGAAATGCCCAAAGCCTCTGCCACTTCAGATTCAGTTGGCTTGCGTTGTAGCTGCTGTCTGAGTTCCTGCATCAGTTTGGCCCCTTGTCTTTCGAGGGTCAACCAATTCCGAGGAATTCGTACCGACGGGCTTTTATCTCGAAGATAATGCTGAATTTCCCCTCTAATGTAGGGGGTAGCAAAGGAACTGAAGGCCCTTCCTTTGGACAGATCGAAGCGGTCTATGGCTCTAATTAGGCCTATACAGCCCACTTGAAGCAAATCATCGTAGCTCTCAGTGCATTTACTGAGCCAGTGATGGACTTCTTTTCTGACCAATCCTATATTCAGTTTTACTAACTGATTGCGAACTTGCTTCGATGGAGATTCTTGGTAAACCCGCAATAGCTCCAAGCTTTCATTTTTAAGGTTTTGGGTTAGTGTGGTAGACATAGCACGAAGTTTTTTAGTAGAGGTGGCCGCGGGAGCAAGTCAGTTTTGTAATTTTTCTCTCTCGATAATTTCATACTCGTGACGAATACTCGTGACGAATACTCTTACTCTTACTCAAATAAAAAGCGGTTTTTTTGAGTATGAGTACTCGTCATGAGAAAATAAATATGCAAAACTGACGTGCTCCCGGTGGCCGCTGAGTGGACATTTATTGACTGTCTTCAAGATTTTAATCTTAATCCCTGCCATCGCCGCCGTACTCCCAAACTGCGATCTTTGTCACAGCTAGAAGGCGATCGCTATTTTGATAGGCGACTCTTTTGATATCTTATTATATCCGATCTGAATTTTACTTGTAAACAGAAAGATCGCCTACAAGTTTTTTCGGACAGAAAAAAGGGACCATTAGGCCCCTCATCAATCTAAATTTCAGACTAATTTAGGAAAAAGACGGTTCTATGCGACCGTAAAAGATACCGCTCACTTTCACCTCCACAGATTCTTTGGCTCCCAAATCGTTGTCTGAGGGTTGGATAGCCTTAAAAATGCCTGCAATTTCACCAGTTTCGCCATTTACCTTAGACACTTGCAGGGACATCCTGCCTGCATCCCGTCTGGTGCTAGCCTGCTTGACGTTGGCTTCAACGAATGTTTCCTCGTCTGCTTGAGCGGGTAAGGCCACTGCGTTGTCGTAGCCACTTGCTAAACCGCGACCTTTAGGGTCTAGGAAGACAGCCCCGCGATAGGAAGGGACATCGTAACTGCCTTCAAAATCGGTAGAAGTGTTGATGCTAGAAACATTATTTTGGCTCTTAGCAACTAATCCTTTGACGGTAAAGAGGAAAGGCACTTCCTCGCCCCCGGGCAAAAGTACGGTAATTGCCTGGAAGTCTATACCATCTTCTTCGGTAAATGTCAACGAACCATCTTCGTTAAATTTTAGACTGCCTGTAATTTGCTCTAAGGTAGAGGTTTTCCGGGTCAATACTTTGCCGGGTACAAACTCTGCTTCTTGGCGTTTGTTGGCAGGTTCTTCTTTAACGAAGTACTCGGTCGGTTGTATGCACAGCTCCGTCAGAACATAAGAGCTATTGGGAGCCAGAGGAATAGAGCCACGGGCTGTTTCTGACAATTGGGGACAGTTGTTCGCTAAACCGGTATTTCTGATGTCGTTATAAGTCAGTGGCTTGTCGCTGGCCATTTCACCGTCGCTGCATGCTGTTAATACAGTCAAGCAGAGGGCCAAAAGTGTAGCTATTAAAGCACGATACTTCATTGTCAACCTCATAAAAAAATGCAGATCTTAAAGCCTTTCTACCGCCTTGGCTATTGATGGCGTAGAAAAAATTGGCAGTGGCTATAGATTTGTTTTTGACATCCTCACCGTGCTGAAGCAACGGTGATTCCTCACCACGCTACCTTTTTACGGACGATCGCTTTTGGGGGGGTTGACGTTTCATCGGGTGCTGCTACCTTCGCGGTAGTCTTCTGCTTCCCTCCACGTCCGTTTCAAATCTCCCTGTGCCCCCCCGGCCACTACCTAAAAACCTAATTTTTAGGGTCAAGATTGAATTGTACCAGTGCTTGTCACTTTTTCTTGATTTTAGTCTGCAACTTCAAACAAGTTGAGTTAAAATACTCTGGCTTGGCTGTTGTCCGGGGACTTTATTGGCATAACTCAATTATTTTTTTGGTATGAATCAAGGTATAAAAAAAGAATCGGGACAAAGCTTCTCGGATTGGTCAAATATGGCAGAAACATTTCGGGCCTTAGCTAAAGAACATCAGGGCAATCCTACAGAACTTTTAGCTTTGCTACGACATTTGGAAAGCTTGCATCAAGAACTCAGAGAAGGTTTGTTTCAAGAGTCTTTGCCCAACAATCGCCAGCAGCTATACAATTTGCTCAAAGAAATAGAAACTGAAGGAGGATGGCCTTACATCCCTCGCATGAAGTTGCGCTCTTTTTTTGAAAATTTTCAAAAAGAATATCCTGAAATATAGCCTTAGAAACCTGCTGTCCCTGTCATTCAGGAGAGTCATGGGGGGCGATCGCCTCTTCAACACGGCCCCAGAGAATAACCCCCTGTGTCCGCAGCGAGGGGGGTGGTGTCTCGTTAAATTGTTGGTTTAATCGTCAACCCCCCCGTGGCAATCTTTGAAGATTGTCACGGTCGAGTATTTTGTGGTAAAAAATAATAAGCGATCGCCACTAAAGAAATTATCCAATTATTAGAAGTTGACTCCCAAACAGTTAGAAGAGTTAAGAGAAATAGCTAGAGGATACGCTAATTTTGAGTGTATTGACTGCGCTTTAGCGATGAGAAAATACCTTGTCGAGGGTGGGATTGATGGAAATTTAATTAAAATTAGCAATAGTAATTACAGAACCTTTAAGAAGCAACTGAGGATTTATGTCACAACTAATTGATAATGGCAATAATGGCAAAGTTGATAAGTTTAACCAAGAATATCTGTACGATTTATTGAAAAAAGTTAGAAAGCGTCCGGGTATGTATTTGGGAAGAGAGTCTATTACTCGCCTAAGAATGCTGTTAATGGGTTATAGCATGGCTAGGGCGGATTTGGGAATAGGTTTAACTCAACAGGAACGAGAATTTGCGGGCTTTCAAAACTGGATTATGCATCAATATAAAATTAGTTCTACTAGGGGTTGGGACGATATTATTTTGTCTCAATCTCAAGATGAAAGTTCGGCTTTAAATTTATTTTTTAAGTTGTTTGATGAGTTTAAAAATAGCGATCGCTTCTCAGAAGGCAAGAGGCAAGAGGCAATAGGCAAGAGGCAATAGTTGGGGCCAGCAGAAACCAGGTTTTTCGCCAACCCAGAAACCGGGTTTTTTGCCAACCCGGTTTCTAACAACCCCCACGACCCACGTGAAACCGGGAATATTGCCAACCCGGTTTCTTAGAACTTCCTGGAGATGCCGGGAGATGTAAGAAACCAGGTTTTTTCAAAAAACCGGGTTTCTGGGTAGGTCAAAAAACACGGTTTATTGGCATCTAATTTTCCTCTTTCAAATTCTCTTTAATCAATTCCTCAAATTCCTCTACCGAACTTACGCTAACTGTTTTTAAAAGTAGCTTTTCTAAAACCGATATTTCCTCGATTTTGTTAACGCTTTCGATGAGGCTTTCTGGGAGTTCGCCAAATCTCGCTTGCAGCAGGTTGATGATGGATTTTTTGTTAGTTGATTTGGCTTCTTCTTCTCTCCCTCTTTCCTCACCTCTTTTTTCTGCCATTTCTTCCATCGTACTCAAAAAAGGCATTTCTCTTTCCTCCTCGTATTGTCGGATTTTAGTTTTGATTTGCTCTTGTAATTCTGGGGGTACTGTCATCATTTTATCCATGAATTTAAACAGGTTGGCAATTTCATATTTGGCGTAGCCCCTCTCGTACAAACTTTTGATTAGTTTCCATTTCCACTCTGCCCTTTCTGAAAGGTTCTTAGTGGTACTTTGAGTTTTGAGATGAGCCTTTACCATTATAGCAAACGGATTTTTGCTTCTTTCTAATTCCTCCCACTGGTAGTCTAAGAGCTTTTTGACGGCAAATTTGTATTTTAGTTCGCTATCTCCCAAGCCGTAAGAATAACAATTCGGTTTCCAAGAGGGTCTGTCGTCTCCTAATATTGCTAGACCGATTACCGGTTTATTATAGAGGTCGAAGGCTCTATAATTGTAAACAAACATCCTTTGGGCAAATTCTGTTTCGTATTGGCTTTGTACTTCGATGTGGATTAAAATCCAGATTTCCTCGTCGTCGCTTAATCGCCAGACTTTAAATAGTTTGTCGGCATGACGTTTGGGTGAGGTACAAAAATGTAAATACGTTTAAAGCTTTTCAATCTTAATGTACCTCTTTCTTCCCTCTTGCCTTTTGCCTCTTGCCTTTTGCCTTTTGCCCTATATTTGTGCTAGTTCTTTATCCAGAGATATTGGTTGTTTTTGCCAGTCTATTTCGGCGTGGATGTCTGGATAAAAGAACTCGATGAATTGTTGGAAATATTCGCCAATTGCTGCTTTCCAAGGTTCGTCATAGTTGGCGGTTTCTTTGGTCATATAGCAATAGGGGTTTTTTCTATTGTAACTGCTAATAAGGTTTCGGCAGATGTAAGAAACCGGGTTTTTTGCCAACCCGGTTTCTAACAACCCCACGACCCAGCAGAAACCGGGTTTTTTGCCAACCCGGTTTCTTACAACCCCCTAGAGCGATCGCCCCCCTCGCTGCGGACAGTTGTGGCCTTCTATGGGGGCATCTCTCGAATGCCGCCCCAGAGACTCTCCAGACCGCCTCTTGCCTCTTGCCTTTTGCCTTCTTCCAAGATTGCCACAGCCAAGTCTTTTGTGGTAAAAAAAAATGTAGCAAGTCTTTGTCAAAAAAAGCTTTATGTCTGCTTACTCTTTAAACCTGCCTTCCGAGTTGCAGAAAGCAGCTAACCAAGTGGCCTCCCTACAAGGAATTTCTCTGGAGCAATTTATTCTGAGCGCTATTGCCGATAAATTGGCAAGGAGTGAGGGGGGTCTTAGCAAGGGTGGTTTTTCCCAAATTGCTTACATTCGCGGTGCTAGCGGCGTTATGGTCCCAGTTTTGAAGGGAACTGGTATTAGGATACAAACTTTGGCAGTTGCGAGGCATCGATGGCATCTTTCTGAGGAGCAAATTGCCAGAGAATACGATTTAAGTCTCGAACTCGTGGGCCAGGGGCTTCTATTTTACTCGAATTATAGCGAGGAAATAGATTCAGCGATCGCCACCGAAGAAACTATCGAGCAAAGTCATGTCTGAGTTAAAGTTGCATCTGGATGCGGATACCTCGATTAAATCCTTGCAGGCTGCCCTCATAAAAAGGGGACATGACGTGACTCGTACTCCCTGCGAGTGGATGGCTTTAGATGCTGCGGATGAAACTCAATTGTTAGAAGCTACAAGCAGAGGCCGATGCCTTTTTACTTTTAATATTCGCGATTTTATGGTATTGGCATCTCGCTATCCACAACACTACGGCATTATTCTGGCTGCCCAAAATAGTTGGAGTTTATCTGGTTTAATTGCCAGTCTCGATCGCGCTTTATCTCAAACAGATGCTAGAGATTTAATCGGGCAAGTTCGCTGGCTCAACCAGTGGCGCGATTAAACTCAGATGTAAGAAACCGGGTTTTTTGCCAACCCGGTTTCTAACAACTTCCACGACCCACGTGAAACCGGGAATATTGCCAACCCGGTTTCTAACAACTTCCACGACCCACGTGAAACCGGGAATATTGCCAACCCGGTTTCTAACAACCCCCACGACCCAGCAGAAACCGGGTTTTTTGCCAACCCGGTTTCTTAGAACTTCCTGGAGACGCCGGGAGACCTAAGAAACCTGGTTTTTTGAAAAAACCAGGTTTCTGCCGTGGGAGTAAGTTTGTGGTTGCTAAGAGCGATCGCCCCATCTCCCACGTGAAACCGGGAATATTGCCAACCCGGTTTCTTACAACCCCCACGACCCACGTGAAACCGGGAATATTGCCAACCCGGTTTCTTACAACTTCCACGACCCACGTGAAACCGGGAATATTGCCAACCCGGTTTCTTACAAC
>CAZSTZ010000056.1:0-29877 GCA_964609515.1 uncultured bacterium
TTATTACCTATTACCTATTACCTATTACCAATTTTGTCAGCTTTTACGGTTTTTCAGCAAGCCCTAGTTAATTGTCAATTTTTCTAGAATGTGGGTAGCGCCTGCGTCAACAGCAACCTAGAGCGATCGGGCGCGGGTGTCCCATCAGGCTGACTCTTATCGGGACAGGAAATATTGCCGATAAAACCACCAGCGCCTAATATGGCTGCGAAAAAAACTTTTAAGACGCGATCGCCTCCCTTTTCCCTTTCTTTAACACCTCCCTTTTGCAAGCCAAAAACTCCGCCAACTGCTCCTCGATTTCGTCCCGCACAATTCCTCGATACTCCAGAAAATGCTCGTTATGAGCGCAGACGGTCAAATAATGGTCCCACACCGCAGGGTTATGCTTAAAAATACCAAACAAACGACGCCAAAACAGCCAGCGAGTGCGACGCTTCACCCCCTGCCGCCAAACTACAATAGCTAAAGCTCGCAGGTCAACCCAACTCGGTAACTTAGCGGGAGACTGGCATTTGGGTGCCCCCAACTTGAGGAAACAGCGATAAGTGCGCTCCAAAAACACCTCGGCATCGTATAACTTCCAAAAAGCCTCGATATATTCCCGGGCGATATCTTCCACCGGACGAGTGGGGATAAAATTAATCAAAGTAGTTTGATTGAGATCTTCCCTTCCATTATCCAGCAAACGTCCTTCCTTCTCCAAACGATGCCAGAGGGCCGTATTGGGTAGCGCCTGCAACATCCCAAATAAAGCAGTAGGAATGGCAGCATCTTCTACAAACCTGACAATGCGAGAAGCAGCGTCTTTTTTCTCCCCATCAAAACCGATAATAAAACCGGCCATCGGACGCAAACCGGCACGAATAATTTTATCCACGGTTTCTGTTAGAGAAGAGCGAGTATTTTGGAATTTTTTCGTCAGTTCCAAACTGTCTTCGTCTGGAGTTTCTATTCCTAAAAATACCGCATCAAAATAACACTCAACCATCAAATCCATTAACTCTTCGTCCGCCGCTAAATCTACCGATGCTTCCGTATTGAAACGGAAAGGATATTGATGTTCTTTTTGCCAAACTTTTAACTCTTTTAACAACAACTTAACGTTACGCTTGTTGCCGATAAAATTGTCATCTACCATGAAAACTCCGCGCCGCCAACCGAGTTCGTAAAGGCAATCTAATTCTTTCAAAAGTTGGGCGGGAGTTTTCGTCCGAGGTTTGCGACCGTAGAGAACGATAATATCGCAAAATTCGCATTGGAACGGACAGCCTCGGGAAAATTGAACCGACATTGAGTCGTAGGCATCTAATTCTAATAAGTCGTAACGGGGAACTGGAGTTGTGCTAACGTCCGGTTTTTCTGCGGTTCTAAAAATGCCTTTGGTTTCGCCATTTTCTATAGCTTCTACAAACATCGGCAGGGTGATTTCCCCTTCGTCTAAAATTAAAAAATCTGCCCCCGCCGCTTCTGGTTCTTGGGGTACGGAAGTAGGGTAAGGGCCGCCTACTGCTACTAATTTACCTCGCCGTTTGGCTTCGCGAATTTGGTCGAGGAGGTCGTTTTTTTGTACTACCATTGCCGAGATAATTACTAAATCCGCCCATTCCCATTCTGCCTCGGTGACGGGGCGAATGTTGCGATCGACGAGTTTAAATTCCCATTCTTGGGGTAAAATTGCCGCTACGGTGATTAAGCCTAATGGTGGTAATAAAACTTTGCGGTTGACTAATTCTAGAATTTTGTTGTAAGACCAAAATGTAGGTGGGAAAATGGGATAGTTTAATAATACTCGCATTGGATTTTAAACCTCTATGTTGTTAAAATTTACGGAAGTAAGTCAAAAATACAAAAAATTGTTTCCGACCTCAAACCTCCGACCTCAAACCTCTGACCTCTGACCTCTGACCTCCCTAATTTGTTTGAGAAAAAATGACGCGATCGCGACCTTCTAATTTCGCTTGATAAAGGGCTCTATCTGCTAAAGCAATTAACTTCTCTTCTACCATAAATGAATCGGGAATTATGCTAGCAACCCCCAGACTGAGAGTAACATATTTATTAATTTTAGAGGCGGGATGTTCGATCGCTCTAGCTTTGATTTCAGCATTAATTGTTTCTGCTAGAGTAACGGCACCAGTTAACTCTGTATTGGGTAATATTATCGCAAATTCTTCTCCTCCGTAACGAGCTACTAGATCTGCCGGACGTTTAATCGTTTCCTTAAGAATTTGCGCCACTTGTTTGAGACATTCATCTCCTTTTTGATGTCCCAAGGTATCGTTATAGAGCTTAAAAAAATCGAGATCGCATAAAATTAAAGAGAGGGGCAATTTTTCCCTTGCCAGTCGCCTCCATTCTAAATCCAGGAACTCATCGAAGCGCCGACGATTGGCCACCCCCGTCAAACCATCCAAAGAAGCTAGCTCTTGCAATTGCTTATTGGCCATTTCTAGCTTCTTGGCAAGCTCTTGAAGGGCCATCATCCTCCGATGAGACTCGATTAAACGCTTTACTCTCTGTTGGAGGACTGGCCAATGAATCGGTTTGGTAACATAGTCGCTAGCCCCTACGTCAAAGGCCCTATCTACGGAGCTTTTATCGTCCAAACCGGTAATCATCAGCACTGGGGCCGTGTATGGTTCGCCGAGTTGGTGTAGTTTGGTGCAGCAAGTAAAGCCGTCCATTATCGGCATCATGGCATCCAGCAAGACGAGATCGGGTTTTTGTTGGTTGTAGGCGATTAAGCCTTGTTCTCCATCCCCTGCCTCTGTTATTTTATAGCCCGCTTTTTGCATGGCTACGCGAACCTGCGTTCTCATCATTCTGTCGTCTTCGACGATGAGGATTAGGGGTGCTTTTGAGGATGATAAATTTAGACTTGACATATTGACAGTCTTATGATATGGACTTTAAAATATTTTAAAAAACGAGACAAAACGAGACATAGTTCATCTTAACCTTAATTTGAAAGATTTATTAATTCTTAAACAGTAGCCTACCTATTTTCCCTTGATATTTGCGGTTTTATCTATTTATAAGTACAATATCTATTCTCGCCAATCAACGATCGGCAAGCGAAGCAGGAAAAATGCCGTTCTTTGTAGGTTGGGTGGAACGCAGACCGAACCCAACTTATGCGTTGGGTTCCGCTTTGCTCCACCCAACCTACGAAAAAATGGCTAAGGTATTGTTAACCTCTAACTATCGCCGCCAATAAGGCCGCCCTTTCCAAAACACGCCGATCGCCATACCTATTAATGTAGTTCGAGACATGGCAATCAACAGTGCGGGTAGAGGCAACCAAGATTTTAACAACAATCCCACCACCAAACAAAAAACCAACGCCCACAAACTAGAATTATTTAACAACCGCTGTTTCTGCCACCACTCCAATAAATATACTCCTAAGGCCCCCATACCCACTGCTACGCCAATGGGAATTAATACCGCAAAAAACGGAGAATCAAAGATTAACCTTAAGACATCGCGAACCTCGGGAACATTAGTAATAGCGAGAACTAACAATATTTCTACCGCCGCCACGCTTAAATTGCTTATGAGAGCAACTAACGAAAGTTCTTGCCAGGGTAAGTTTTTTAATCTTTGCCAAAATTTATTCATGGTAAACCAGCTATTTATATAGTTAAAATTTTAGACCAGATACAAGCGGATAAAATCAACTACTCGTTCCAACCCTTCTTTAGTCTTTAAATTAGTAAAAACAAAAGGCTTGTCCCCCCGCATTTTTTTTGCGTCCCTTTCCATAATAGTCAAATCTGCTCCCACATGAGGGGCGAGGTCGATTTTATTAATTACCAGCAAGTCAGATTTGGTAATGCCCGGACCTCCCTTTCTGGGTATTTTATCCCCCGCAGCCACATCGATGACGTATAAAGTCAAATCCACCAACTCCGGACTAAAAGTAGCTGCCAGATTATCCCCGCCGCTTTCGACAAAAATTAAATCTAAATCTGGGAATTTCTCCTCCAACTGTTCGATCGCCACCAAATTAATCGAGGCATCCTCCCGAATGGCCGTATGGGGACAACCCCCCGTTTCTACGCCCACGATCCGAGAACTGTCCAAGGCCTGAGAACGAACTAAAAATTGGGCGTCTTCTTGGGTGTAAATGTCGTTGGTGACTGCGGCAATTTTCAATTCTTGCCGCATCGATTTACACAAAGCATCCACTAAGGCCGTTTTGCCCGAACCTACCGGGCCCGCTATTCCTACTCGAAATACGTTCATTTAATAATTAACAATTAACAATTAACAATTATCTCAGAAACCCGGTTTTTTGAAAAAACCGGGTTTCTTGGCCGGTCCTCTAACTTCTAAATAATCTGGAATATTCTGTTTCGTGAATCATGCTTGCTAGGGATAAACCCCAACTGCAACTGCTTAAATCGTCATCTTCTAATTGTAAGACTTCTTTGGTAGTGGAGATAATTTGAGGTTGGAGATTTAAGAGTAATTTTTGTCCCTGAGTTTGACCCAGGGGAATTAATTTTACTCCAGCATTAATCAGATTGGTTGCCCAACTATGTAAATAACTTAAGACCGTATTTTCTAAATCTAGATCCCAGAAGGCGGCGGCTAAACCGAAAGCGATCGCGTAATTGCAGAAATTACTATCGCTTTTTACTAATTTTGTTACCCTTTCAATTAAGCTTACTTCTTCTGGGGGCTGCATTGCCAAAAATAACTTAATTAAAGCCCGCCCCATCTGCCAGCTTTGCCGGCGAAGTTCCTCAGTTTCTTTAGCAGCAGTAGCCCAATTATTCCAATAAATTAAACTTTCTAAATTTTCCGCTTTAATTGCTCGATAAGCTCGAATAGTTAAAGCAGTTTCTAATCGAATCGCGCCCAATTGTAGGGAAGATTCTAACCAATCAGCCAGGGTGTTAATATCCTTAATTACCACCCTAGCCACCAAAGTTTCCAAACCTTCCGAATAACTATATCCTCCTACTGGTAAAGCAGGGCTGGCTAATTGTAAAAGATATAGAATTTGACTCGGACTTGGCTGCATCTGACTAACCTTTTGCTGGTTTTATTTGAGCTTCAATACTTTCGATTAAAGAGATAATTTGTTGGCTAATCGGTTCGAGTTTCATAACTTCCCGTTTTGCCGCCGCCACGTTTCCAGCTAGCTTTAATTCTACAACCTTTTTGGCAGCGGCGTGTAACTCCTGATGAACCCTTTCCAAAGTTTCCATTTCTGGTAGGGAACCGTATTCAGCAAGTCCTTTAGAATACAACCACTTGCCAAAATAACAGCTACGATAATCGACCAAACTAGCTGCAGGAAGTTCTTCATCTTCCCCCTCGATAAAAAAGCTAAGTTTAACGTTCCAAAGAGCGTGTTGAGCCTTAGCTAAAGATAAATCTATTCCTAACATTTTTCCTTCTCTTTATCTCTCTAAAAACTTAAAATTCAATATTATCGAATAAAAATTCAGATGTCAAAAACTCCGGTTTAACTTGTTTTTCCGAGGGCAGATAAATGGCGACGCTTTCCACATCTAAAGTATCCAAATAACGACACATCAGCGGACCGACTTCCCGCCATTGCAAAGCACCCAAACCGCCAGAGTTTGCATATTGGAAAAGAACATATCTCCTCGAATTAAAGAGATTTTCTTGGTTAGACGACGAGACAAATCTGGTTGAAAAAACTTTTTAGGAGCCACAGTTATTTGGGAGTTTTTGAACTTACTAATTCCAGCAGCAGCGATAATTTTTGATAGCTGTTCTCGGGAGCTATACTCGGCTACATAAATCGTTTCAATATAATTTGGCGGAATTTTATCTGGAACCAAACATTCTGCCATAATTTTTCTCTTAGAACCATCCTCGCTATTCCACCATTCTTGATTAATTTCTTTTTTCAGTTTAGACCAATAATACCATTTTAATAAAGATGTGAAAGACTTAGATCCCCCCAACCCCCCGATATCTTGGGGGGCTTAAGATTTAAAAACTCTACCATAACTTTATTAAATTGGTATAACTACTGCTAGCTCGTTCTATGGGAATGATTTCCGAGTCTTGCGATGCGGCATTACCTGTAGTTACAAATATGTCTTTTCTATCTAAAATATTTTTATTAATAAATAAAATGGCAATATTGTTAATAGATGCTTCTTCTTGTTTTACTAGCGAATAAAGCATCGCATTCCGAGGTTGAAAATAGAGATTGGCAAGGGAGCATCTCATATTTCCAAAAATACTTTTTTTCTGCTAAGAGTTCCCTCTTTTCCCGTTCCCTCTTTTCCCGTTCCCTCTTTTCCCGTTCCCCGTTCCCCGTTCCCCGTTCCCTAAAAGCGTTCAAATTTTGGGTTTATTCTTGCATTGAGATGCTCCCGATTGGCAAAGTTCCATAAAGACAAACCATCCTTGACAATTCTTCCTTGGCGGCGATCGACTATTTCCGAATTGTAAATCGGTCGATTTTTTATAGCATTATTTTCTATGTTCTGGTGAGATAAAATACCATTTTCTAAAATCGAAGGAATGCTATCAAAATGGGCGATGTAGTACAGACCTTGAATGTTAATTTTTTGTAACATTTACGATCCCCCGCGCATCCCCCGATGAATTGGGGGACTTTTCTCTCTCAGGCAAACTTTAATCATTCCTAACTTTTAGACTGGAGATTGCTTCGGCTAGCATAACGATGGAACCAAAAGGTTAACTCGTTTTTTCGCCGCCTCGCTCCGGACAACAGAAAGTCTAGTTCCCCCCTTTATAAGGGGGGTTAGGGGGGATCGAGGTCAACTAAGCCTCATCCAAAGCAGCAATACCAGGTAACTCCTTACCTTCCAAAAGCTCCAGACTCGCGCCGCCGCCAGTAGAGATATGGCTCATTTTCTCGCCCAAACCTAACTGTTCTACCGCCGCCACAGAATCGCCACCACCAATAATAGTAGTAGAACCGCTGGCAGTCAGTCCCGCCAAAGTTTGAGCGATCGCCTCAGTACCCTTAGCAAAATTAGACATCTCAAACACGCCCATCGGACCGTTCCAGAGAACGCTCTTACAATCTGCCAAAGCATCCTGGAACACTTTAATAGAATCCGGCCCTATATCCAAGCCCATCCAACCATCGGGGATAGACTCCACGCTGGCAACTTGAGTATTAGCATCGTTAGCAAAATTATCGGCCAAAATCACATCAGTAGGCAAAAGCATAGCCACGCCCTTCTCCTTAGCCTTAGCCTCCAGAGACTTAGCCAACTCCAGCTTATCCTCTTCCACCAAAGACTTACCCACATTCAAACCGCGAGCCTTGTAGAAAGTAAAAATCATACCGCCACCCAAAAGCAGCTTGTCGCACTTATCCAACAAAGTCTCAATAACGCCAATCTTGCTAGAAACCTTAGAACCGCCAATAATCGCAGCCAAAGGCTTCTGGGGACTTTCGATCGCCCCCTGCAAGAACTTCAGCTCCTTTTCAATCAAATAACCCGCCACCGAAGGGCTGAGAAACTTAGTCACCCCTTCAGTCGAAGCGTGGGCTCGGTGGGCGGTACCAAAAGCATCGTTAACATACATATCCGCCACAGAAGCTAACTGCTTGGCGAACTCGGGGTCATTTTCCTCCTCCCCCGGATAGAAACGGACATTCTCCAACAACAAAACGTCGCCATCCTTCATATTGCCAACTGCAGAGCTTACTTGTTCCCCCACGCAGTCATCAACCTTAACCACCGACTTGCCCAGCAATTCAGAAAGGCGGCCCGCCACCGGAGTTAAGCGCATACTTTCATTAACCTTGCCCTTGGGACGTCCGAAGTGACTCGCCAGAATGACCTTTGCCCCCTTGGAAGTTAAATCTTGAATCGTGGGTAAAGCGGCCCGGATCCGGGTATCGTCCGTAATTTTGCCCCCATCGACTGGTACGTTAAAGTCAGCCCGTACAAATACTCGTTTCCCAGATAAGTCGGATGCCGATAAATTTGCTACAGTTTTTTTTGTCACAGGATTAATCTCCAAATATTTTTCTTTTCGTCTTATGTCCATTTACTCTGCAAATTGACTTGCTGGCAATCCACCGGACTCAACTCCGACGGAACAGGCCATCCAAGCCAATCCCAGAAAGCGCCAATGTAGGAAAATTGGTTCGCCGTAAACATTTTACCGGAGCGCGTGTCTTGGAGAAACTCTTATGTTTAAAACTGTTTTATTTCCCGTCGATCGCAGCCGCGAGGCCCGCGAGGCAGCGGAAAAAACCATCGCCCTCGTTAAAACCTTTAATTGCAATCTAGTCCTTCTCTCCGTTTTGGAAACCCCCCCAGAAGGACAAGAACCCACCCATCCAGAAATGGCCTCTAAAGAAGCAGTCACCCAACTGCTCGAAAGCGCCAAGACCATGTTTGGCCAACAGGGTATTGAGGCCCAAACCATAATGAGGCAAGGAATGCCCGCTTTTACCATCTGCGACGTGGCCGATGAAATTAACGCCGATTTAATCGTCATCGGTTGTCGCGGTACCGGTTTAACCGAAGAGGGAAGCACCGATAGTGTCAGCAACCGGGTGATTAATTTGTCCCCTTGTCCGATTTTGGTAGTTCCATAAAAATTAATAATTAACAATTAATAATTAATAATTGGTTGTTAATTGTTAATTGTTAATTATTAATTATTAATTGAAAAAGATGACTATCCAATGGTATCCCGGTCATATTGCCAAGGCCGAACGCAATCTTAAAGAACAACTCAAGCGCGTGGATGTGGTTTTAGAAGTCCGCGACGCCCGCATTCCTCTGGCAACCCATCACCCCCAAGTGCCCGAATGGGTGGGAAATAAACAGCGGGTTTTAGTAATTAATCGCATGGATATGCTGCCCGAAAAAGTGCTGGAAATGTGGCGGGAATGGTTCGAGGCAGAAGGGGAAAAGCCTTATTTTACTAATGCTAAATCCGGTAAAGGAGTATCTCAAGTGGCAGGGGCGGCAAAGAATGCGGGACAGCAAGTTAATAGGAGAAGGCGCGATCGCGGTATGTTACCTCGTCCAATTCGGGCGGTGGTAATTGGTTTTCCTAATGTGGGAAAATCGGCTTTAATTAATAGGTTATTAAAACGGCGAGTAGTCGATAGTGCTAGAAAAGCGGGGGTTACTCGTCAATTAAAGTGGATTAGAATCTCCGAAGAATTGGAATTATTAGACGCTCCAGGAGTAATTCCTACTATTATTGAAGCTCTAGAAGATGCCGTTAAATTAGCAATTTGTGAAGATATCGGCGAGGCGGCTTACGAAAACCAATTAATCGCTGCGGATTTGATAGATTTATTAGTAGAATTAGAGCAGATTAGTAACGGTTTAGTTTCGACTTCTTGTTTGCAAGAACGCTATCAATTAGATGTTGGTTTTGCTACTGGCGAAAGCTATTTACACCAGGTAGCAGGAGAGAATCATCAAGGGGATCTGGAACGGACGGCGCGGCAAATTTTGGATGATTTTCGCAAAGGTTATTTAGGACAAATTCCTTTAGAATTACCGCCGATTCAATGAAACAAAGAAACCCGGTTTCGCCGAAGTTACCCAAAGAAACCCGGTTTCGCCGAAGTTACCGGGTTTCTGAAAAGATGAATTTATTAATTTTCTTCGGAACTTTTCTGACGCTTCACGGGTTTGGGGAGCTTATCTTTAGGGTAAGAGGAAGTTTGTTCCCCTGGTTGACCCTTGTTATAACTGCGGTAAGAATCATTTCTTTTATTAGGAAATCGTTTTTTACCTTTATTAAAAGGTTGGCGACTTTTAACAAATAAAGCTCCAATATCGTTACCGCGTTCGATGACCAGACTTCTACCTTGAAGCTGAAGATGTAAATCCCAAAAATGATTGACGGGGCGATCGCCTAAAGTTCCCTCAAGTTTCAGCTTAAAAAACTTCGGCTTATCGTCCCCTTTTCGAGGAGCTTGTCTGATTTTGATAACGGCATATTCTTCCTCTTGAGATTGATAAATCACCTCGCCGCGAACGGAAAAATACCCTTCTTGAATTTCTGGAAATCGTTCCAATTCATCTTGGGACTTTTCCTCAACAGCAGCTGCTTGGGAAACAGTAGCTTCTTTATCCTCGCCTTCTATTTCTTCTGCATCTTTATCCTTAGCATCGGCCTCATTTTTTTTGAGAGTTTCCGGTTCCCAGACCCCCATAATTTGGACGTGCAAGCTATCATCTTGCTGTCTGGTGCGGGGATAGACTACCCATAAATGGTCTTCTTGTAAGTCCAGATGGTTTTTGAGCAAACTCATTACTCTGCCCAGTAATACCGCATCAATTTCCGTACCGTCTGGAGTTACGAGCATACCCCGGGTGAACTGCTCGGGAGCAGGAGAATAGCGACCTCGAACCAAACCAATAGCTCGATATTGCTTTGGTTCGCTGGGGGGAGCGATGGGGCGGTCTCGGCCCAAGGTTAAGATACCATTGGCCGTAGAGCGATCGCTCGATTCATCTGGAGACTGCTTGGCCGCAGGCGGCGTTGCTGGCGTTGTCGTTATTTCTGGCTCGTTACTCTCCTTTGGTCCAGAACTGGCAACTGCCTGCTCTGGTGGTTGGCCCTGCTCGGGGGGCCCGGACTTGTGAGTTTTGGAGGAGCTTTTGGGAGAAGAATTCATTGTAAGATCTCCTGGATCGACACATCCCTTTCTTCTGGGGACATTGGCAAAATGCGGGAGAAGGAGAAGTTCCTGTTAGCCCGCAGTTGTTATAATTACGATAGAAATTGGGCTTTTTTCCAGCCTACTTCTTTTTAGAAGTGGTTTTTTGCCCCTTCGGGCAAACAACAACATACTGGAATCTCTTAGTTTCGGTCAAACCTTTTCCTGCCACTTTTAAATTTTAGCTTGTATCTAAAATCTAAAAAAGCAGTTAGCTTGTATCTAAAATCTAAAAAAGCAGGAAGCCTCGACCTTGCCTATTTTACTCAATCCCAAGAAGAAAGGGACCGACCAGGAAATTTGAGCTAATTTCTAAAATGGGGAATGGGGAATGGCTAATGAAAAACAGAAACTTAATAATTATCTATAAAACACTAACCTATTCTAAAAAGCAATGAAAGAAAAAAGTCGCGGTTTTTTACTTTTAGTTATAGTTCTATCGATTCTGGCATTTGCGGGATTTTCTCTATCTCCTTTATTAGGGGGGATTTTAGAGGGAAATCAGGTACAAAGTAAACCGAATCCGACACCCACTCAAACAGTAGGAACGGACAAAATCTCGGAGCTGCAATCTCAAGCTCGCGGTTACGAATTGGTTTTGCAGCGAGAGCCGAACAATCAAACGGCCTTAAGAGGTTTGTTAGAGGTGCGCTTGGAACTGATTCGAGTAGAGCAGGCTAAAATCGAGGATGTTATAGCTCCTCTCGAAAAACTGTCGGAACTAAATCCCGAGAATAGAGATTATAGCATTTTGCTAGCTCAAGCGAAAGAATATACGGGCGATCGCGAAGGCGCTGCCCAAGTGTATCGAGGTATTCTCACCCAACAGCCGGGAGATATCATCGCTTTGCAAGGTCTCAGCGACCTGTTGGTCAGGCAAGAACGTCCAGAAGCAGCTATTGGGTTGTTGCAAGATACTCTCAAAGCGGCCCCTCAAGTAAATCAGCTACAACCGGGTAGTATAGATGTGATGTCGGTACAGTTAGTTTTGGGGTCGGTTTATGCCAAACAGCAGCGGTTTGAGGAGGCGATCGCCGTTTACGATGAGGCGATGAAGGGAGATACTGAAGATTTCCGTCCGGTGTATGCCAAAGCGGTTATCTTGCAAGAACAAGGAAAAGGCGAAGAAGCCCAAGCTCTCTTTGCCAAAGCGACTGAGATGGCTCCTGCAAATGTTAAAGACCAAATCAAACAGCAGGCAGAATTG
Organism: uncultured bacterium; assembly: GCA_964609515.1. Lineage (GTDB taxonomy): Bacteria > Cyanobacteriota > Cyanobacteriia > Cyanobacteriales > Microcoleaceae > CALKCV01. The sequence continues at coordinate 11,883 of CAZSTZ010000056.1, forward strand.
CCCTCAACAATTCCTGCTCCACCTACAGAAACAGAAGTAGAATAAGAACCGTTAGAAAAATTAGCCAAAAAATAGGGGGGAGTTGAAAAAATCGTAAAATAAGCGATCGCTTCGACTTCTTTTTTGTTGTCAAAAATAGATGCACCTATTTTATAGCAAAAGAGCGATCGCCCGAGTTGTTAATCTTCAGGGTTTTCTCCTTCAGCGATCGTGCCATCGGGCATAGTGGTATGAGTCAATTTAGTCGAATTCAAGTTAACTCCATCGAGATAGGCATTTGTGAGGTTAGCCCAGCTCAGATCGGCATCGCTCAAATCGGCATTACTCAGGTCCGTTTCGCCGAGATCCGCGCTGCTCAAATCCGTTTTGGCGAGGTTGGCACCCGAGAGGTTCGCACCGGAGAGGTCGGCAATAATTAAATAAGCACCAAATAAATTAGCCTCGCTGAGGTCGGCATGGGTGAGGTCGGCACCGATAAGACTGGCACTGCCCAGATCGGCGCTAAGGAGACTGGCCTCGGCGAGGTTGGCGCTAAAGAGAAAAGCGTTATGGAGATTGGCATCGGCGAGGTTGGCGCTAAAGAGAAAAGCGCGGTTGAGGTTAGCATTGCTGAGGTTGGCACCGCTGAGGTTAGCTCTACTCAAGTTAGCTTCCTCTAAATTAGCATCCTTCAAGTTAGCTTCGCTGAGGTTGGCATTAATCAAATTAGCACCAGTTAGATCCGCTTTGCTAAGGTCGGCACCGCTAAGATTGGCGCAGCTGAGGTCTGCTTCTCTGAGATTGGCACCAATCAGGTTAGCGCAACTGAGGTTGACACCTTTGAGGTTAGCAGAATCTAGCTCGGCACGATCTAAATTTCTTTGCCCTGCGGCATAAGTTTCTAAAAGTTCGGTAGTATTCATAATTGTAGGAATTGGGAATTGGGAATTGGGAATTGGGAATTGACCGTTGACAATATTACCCATTACCAAAAACTGATTTGTTCCTTATGTTGACTTTTTATTAGATGCAGCCACAATAGATTTTTGGGTTTGCTTTCATCTGTCTTTGGTAAGAATTATAAAAGGATGAAGTGCATTTTCGATTATTCTGAAGTAGGATAATTATTAGGGATAGAAATAAGGGAATAAATTAAGATTACTCTGCCCCACTTTTAATATACTCAACAGCTTGGCAAAAATGACATATTCTCAGTACAGAATCGTTTCTTTAATTCCTAGTGCCACGGAAATTTTGGCCAGTTTGGGCCTGGCGGATGCCATTGTTGGCAAGTCCCACGAATGCGATTATCCGCCAGAGGTCCAGAATTTGCCTGTTTGCACCCAACCTAAATTTGACCCGGAGGGTTCTAGCGGCCAAATCCACGAACGAGTGGCGGAAATCTTGCAATCTGCTTTGAGCGTCTATCAAGTCCAAGTAGAAACCCTTGAGGAGTTGCAACCTACTCATATTATCACTCAAGCTCAATGCGAGGTTTGTGCTTGCTCCCTGGCAGATGTGGAAGCTGCGGTCAATCAATTAGTGGGAAGCAAACCTCAAATTATTTCCTTACAACCTAACAAATTGGAGGAAGTTTGGAGGGATATCGAGGGGGTTGCTGCTGTTTTTGAGGTGGATAGCCAACCTCTTTTAACTCACCTAAAAAAACGCATTCGAGCTTGCACTGAAAAAACAAATATTTTGGCAGAAACATCTCGTCCCGCTGTTGCTTGTATCGAGTGGAGCGAACCTTTAATGGCTGCTGGAAATTGGGTTCCAGAATTAGTTAGTCTTGCTGGCGGGGAACCGTTATTTGGTTTTGAGGGACAGCATTCTCGTTGGTTGCAATGGGAAACTTTGCAGGATGCCAATCCAGAGGTAATTATTTTTATGCCTTGCGGTTTCGACTTGGAAAAAACTCGTCGTGATGCTTTGGAGTTGGCTACAAATGTCAATTGGAAAAATTTGCAAGCCGTTCGAAATGGTAAGGTTTATCTGACGGATGGCAATGCTTATTTTAATCGTCCGGGGCCGCGACTTGTTGATTCTTTGGAAATTTTGGCGGAGATTTTACACCCGGATTTGTTTGAGTTTGATTATCGAAATATTGCTTGGAAAATTTTTGAAAAGTAAGAAATTTTTGATTTAACCCAATTAACAATTATGGCTCTTCGGTACAAAATATGCAAAATTATTAATTTCGGGAACAGGGAACAGGGAACGGGGAACAGGTTTTGGATGTTTTCTTTACTAATCAGCACTTATGATTACTTGAAAAAAAAAATTAATCTCGATTGCGTCATTTTAAATGTTGTTTTACCCTGTTCCCTATTCCCTGTTCCCCGTTCCCTAAATAATAAAATTATCATTTTAGCAAATTAAGTACCGAAGACCCACAATTATGAACTTTTTAGGAATGAAGCGGATGAGATTGCAATCCCATCGCTATATCAAACGAGCGATCGCCTATCGCCAACAACGTTTAAATCTGCTTTCAAAAACTTTTGATAAAAAGAAAATTTGCAAATACAATGCGGGTTCCGCTTTTCTTCTTTGTGCTGTTAATCCCAAAGGCCCTTGCGAAGTTTGCAGTCATTACGAACCTAAGGGGAATAGCTAATTAGGGGCGGCACGAAAAACCGTAAAAGCTGACAAAATTGGTAATAGGTAATAGGTAATAGGTAATAAATCCCAAGCAAATTGAACGATTTCTTCGAGATGTTTTTGCCATCTTACTGTTATCCCATTACCCATTACCCATTACCCAAAACCCTCCAACACAGACAATGTTTGTTTTTTTCACTACTACCCTAATTACTAATAATTAATTGCGAATTGCCCATTCCCCATTACCATAAAATAAAGAGATTTAAAGACCGAAAAAGATGATAAAAGGATCGCCCATAAAGCTTTTATTAATAGAGGACAAAGCTGAGGAGACTTCGAGAATAGGAAATTTATTATCGACAGCCCCAGGGATGGAGGTTAATTTAACCCATGCAGAATCTCTGGAGGAGGCACTCAGTATTTTAACGGGGGAAGGATTCGATTTAATTTTGTTAGACTTGTTAGCGATTGGATGGGATACCATAAAGCTGTTAAAAAGTCAAGAGCATAAATGCGGGGCGATCGTGGTGCTGGCGGAGGATGAAGACGAAGAACTGGCAGCGAGCTATTTAGAGAGAGGGGCACAAGATTATCTAATTAAAGGAGAAATCAATAGTCGGTTATTAGCGAGAGCAATACTAAACGCTATCGAAAAACTCGGCATGGAAGAAAGACTGAGAGAAGCGGAACGACGCGAACTTCTCACAACTCAAAAGCTATCGCTATTAAGAGAACAAACGCCACTAGCAGTAATAGAATGGAATGGGGAATTGAAAATTGAAGGGTGGAACCGGGCGGCAGAGAGAATCTTTGGTTACAGCGAAGGGGAAGTAAGGGGTCGAAAATTAGAATTTCTCGTAGCAGAAAGCGATCGCTCGCACTTAAACCAAACATTCGCCGAATGGATCGAGGGGAGAGGAGGCGATCGCTGTACCACCCACAACCTGACGAAAGAGAATCGCTCGATTATCTGCGAGTGGTATAATACGGCAATAATCGACAGCGGTGCAAACTTCGTCGGAGGAGCCTCTCTGGTGATGGACATCAGCGATCGCGTACATAACTATAGAACCCTCCAAGCTCGGGAGAGCGAATTTCGCGCTATGTTCGCCGGAATAACGGATATCGTTATTACCCTAAACTCCGAGGGACGATATCTAAAAATTGCTCCCACCAATCCCTCTTTATTGTACAAAGTTCCACAAGAGTTGGAGGGTAAAACCTTGCACGAACTATTTCCCCAAGAAAAAGCAGACGAGTTTTTGGCAAAAATTAGAGAAGCTCTCAATTGCCAGCAGCCGGTCAACTACGAATATAGCTTGCTAATAGGCGATCGCCCGACATACTTTGCAGCATCTATTTCTCCCATGTCTGCAGATACAATAATCTTCGTGGCGCGGGATATCACCTATCGAGTAGAAGCAGAGTTAGAACTACAGCAATATAAAGAACGATTAGAACAAATTGTAGCGGAGCGAACTGCGGAACTGGAACAAAAAAATGCCGAACTGCAAGCAATCTTCGATGCCTTCCCAGATTTATTCTTTAGGATATCCAGAGATGGTACGATTTTGGATTACAAAGTAGGAAGTAGTAACGTCGAACAGTTATATGCGTCCCCGTCGGTATTTATGGGGAAACCAATGCGAGAAGTGCTGCCGCCAACAGTAGCGGACAAATTTGAGGAAGCAAGAGAAGAAGTGTTGCGAACAAATTCCTTGGCAATTATTGAATATTCCTTGGAGATGCCAGGAGGAAAAGAAGATTACGAGTGTCGAATTACGCCCTTTGCTGAAGGAGCGACTATTGCCATAGTGCGCAATATTAGCGATCGCAAAACAGCAGAGGCAGCCCTAGTAAAAGAGCGATCGCTCCTGCGCTGTTTGATAGACTCCATCCCCGACCTAATCTTCTACAAAGATCGCAACGGCGTTTATCAGCTTTGCAATCAAGCCTTTGCACAATTCGTAGGCCGTCCGGAAAGCGAGATTGTCAATGCTAGCGACAGAGACCTATTTTCAGCAGAAGTAGCCGAACTATTTACAGAAAAAGACCGCGAGATGATGCGAGAGGGCAAGCAGCGGCAAAATGAAGAATGGGTGACTTATCCTAACGGTAAACAGCGGCTGCTCGATACCCTAAAAGCCCCTTTCCAGGGTGCAAAAGGTGAAATCTTGGGTATAATTGGTATCAGTCGCGACATCACCCATCGCAAGCAAACAGAAAAAGAAATCGCCAAAAGCGAACAATTTTTACGCACTATCTACGAAGGAGTAGAACAAGCAATCTTCGTCATCGACGTTACCCCTGAAGGAGAATACCGCTTTGTCAGTTTCAACCCAACCGCCGAGCAGTTTGTGGGCGTAACTACCTCTTTTATTCGGGGGAAAACCATCGAAGAAGTATTTGGCAAAACACCCCAAGCCGAAGAAATCCGCAGGAGATGTTTTGAATGCGTGGAAGCAGAGCAAGCGAAGCAATACGAAGAGTATCTCGATATGGGGAAAACAAAAGCTTGGTGGCTGACTACCTATAAGCCGTTGCGGGATAGCGAAGGTGGCATTTATCGGATCGTGGGCACTGCCAGCAATATCACAGATCGCAAGCAAGCCGAGTTAGAATTGCAGGTGGCAAAGGAAAGACTGCAATACCTACTGATGTCATCCCCGGCAGTAATCTACAGCTTTCACGCAACGGATCGGCGATCGCTCTCCTTTATCAGCGATAACCTGACGGCAGTGCTGGGTTACGAATCTCGGGAGTTTCTCGAAGGAAACCAAAGTTTCCGCGAACTCCTTCACCCAGAAGATACCGATCGCGCCCTTTCTCAGTGCCAGAAATTATTCGAGGAAGGAAAGATGCGCCTCCAATACCGCTTGCGACACAAATCTGGGGAATGGCGCTGGCTCCAAGACGAAGCAAAGGTGGTAAAAGACGAAGCAGGCAACCCCCTAGAAGTAGTTGGTTACTTTGCAGATATCACGGAGCGCAAACAGGCAGAAGAACAACAACAAAGGCTGGCCTTAATCGTAGAAAACAGTAGCGATTTCATCGGGGTAGCAGATATGCAGGGCAATGCTTTATTTATCAACAAAGCCGGATGTCGCCTGGTAGGTTTAGAAAGCCAAGAAGCGGTAGCGGGTCAAACAATAGCTGACTTCATGGACGAAGAAACCTGGGAGCTATACCGCGACGTTATTTTGCCGGCGGTATTGGAAAAGGGTTTGTGGCAGGGAGAAAGTAACCTGCGCCATTTTCAAACCGGAGAGATTTTAGAATTGGAGACCAATCTCTTCCTAGTGCGGGATCCGGAAACCGACGAACCGTTAAACTTTGCCACGGTGCAGCGAGACATCAGCGAACGCAAGCGCTACCAAGCGGCCTTAGAACGAGAACGCCAGCAGTTGCGGCAGGTGGTTGTTAACGCGCCGATAGCGATGGCAATGTTCGATACTGAAATGCGCTATATCGCCTACAGCGATCGCTGGCTGGCAGACTACAACCTCGTCGGCAAGTCCGTCGTTGGCAAGTCCCACTACGAAATTTTTCCCGATCTCAAAGAGGACTGGCAACCCATTCATCAGAGAGCGTTGCAAGGAGAAGTTATTTCTAATCCAGAAGATTGCTGGGAGCGCGAAGACGGCAGCAAAGTCTATCTGCGCTGGGCCATTCACCCTTGGTACGAACCGAGAGAAACGGGCGCGATCGGGGAAATTGGCGGTATCATTGTCGTCACTATTGGCATCAACGAATTGGTCGAAGCGCGGGAAGCTGCCCTGGAAGGGGCGCGACTGAAATCCCAATTCCTCGCTAACATGAGCCACGAAATCCGCACGCCCATGAACGGCGTGTTGGGAATGACCGAGCTGCTATTGCGGACGGAACTCACGGCCCAACAACTCGACTTTGTGGAAACCCTTCGCAGCAGCGGGGAAAACCTGCTGACGATTATTAACGATATTCTCGATTTCTCCAAACTGGAAGCGGGAGAAATGCGGTTGGATCCCTATCCGTTTAATTTAAACGCCGTTTTGGAGGACTTGCTAGATCTATTCGCCCTGCAAACTAACGCCAAAAATCTAGAATTGGTAGGGGCGATCGCTCCAGAAGTACCGCGAAATCTCTGCGGAGATGCCTCCAGACTGCGGCAGATTTTGCTCAATCTCGTCGGCAATGCTATCAAATTTACCGACTCTGGAGAAGTGGTTATCGGTGTCAGTTTAGTAGGGGAACTAGAAACCAGAAAAGACAGCGAACCAATAAAAGTACGTTTTGCCGTAAAAGACACCGGCATCGGCATCCCTCCAGAAGGACAACAAAAACTATTTCGCTCCTTTTCCCAAGTCGATGCTTCCACTACCCGCCAATATGGGGGAACCGGTTTGGGTTTGGCAATTTGTAAAGAATTGGTACAGCTTATGGGGGGCGAAATCGGCGTGGAGAGCTCGGTCGGTGAAGGTTCGACTTTCTGGTTTACTGCAATTTTCAGTATAGATAGAAATGCTCCCGATACCGACGATCGCCGCCTGCTATCATCTGCCGTTACTCTAACGGGCAAGAGACTGTTGGTGGTAGATGACAATCCCACCAACCGCAAAGTAGTGCGGATGGAAGCAACTGTCTGGGGAATGGAGGTTGACGAAGCTGCCGACGGGCCCTCGGCTCTAACTGCGATGCGGGTAGCTGCCGCCAGAGGCAAACCTTACGAGCTAGCCCTGCTGGATCTGCACATGCCCTCCATGAGCGGCGAAACCTTGGCTGAGTTAATTTCTAGAGAACCTGCTTTGGCTCAAACGCCAATGGTAATAATGACTTCTGTTGACGATAGCGACATCGCGGGACGGGTGAGGGAGATCGGCTGTCTGGATTATTTAATCAAGCCGGTCAAGTCTTCCCAATTGTTCGACTGCTTGACCCGGGTTATGGACGGCGAGGTGTTTCCTTCGAGGTCAGAGTTCAGAGGTCAGAGGTCAGAGGTTTTTGAGGTCAGAGGTCAGAGGTCAGAGGTTTTTGAGGTCGGAGGTCAGAGGAAAAACGTTCGAGTCTTGTTAGTAGAAGATACTCCTGTCAATCAAAAGGTGGTAATGAATCAATTGCGACTGCTGAATTATCCGGCAGATTGCGTTAATAACGGTCGGGAGGCTGTTGAGAAGTTGGAAGAGGAACCCTACGATATCGTCTTAATGGATTGTCAGATGCCAGTTTTGGACGGTTATAAGGCAACTGGGGTTATTCGGGAACGGGAAGGCAGCGATAACAGGCAAGATGCCCGTTCTACTGTGATTATCGGTTTGACCGCTTATGCGATGGAGGGCGATCGCGAAAAGTGTCTGGCAGCGGGCATGGACGATTATCTCAGCAAACCGGTGGCGATCGAGGATTTGGCCGCCGCCCTGGAACGTTGGTCTCTGGATCCCCCCCAGCCCCCCTTACCAAGGGGGGAGGAAGAACTATCGCCCCCGACTAGAGAAGCAGAACGAGAAACTCGGCCTAGCTCCCCCCTTGTTAAGGGGGGCGGGGGGGGGAGCCAGCCTCCCGTGGATGCCGATCGCCTGTCTCAACTCTGCGGTGGGGATGTGGAATTTGAACGGGAAATCCTTCTTTCTTTTATTAACGATACGACGACGGATCTGGCTGAGGCTAAAACGGCATTGACAGAGGCCGATGCAGTTACTCTCGCAGGAAAAGCTCACCGGATTAAAGGTAGTTCTAGTTATATGGCCGTGCGAGAGATGCCAGAAGCGGCAGAAGAGTTAGAAAAGTTGGCACAGCAAGAGGTATTAGAAGGGGCAGGGGAGTTAATCGCAGAAATTGAGTTAATCCTCGAAAGAGTGAAAGCATTTGTAGATGGGGATTTGCAGGAGGAGAGTTCTTCCTCTAGTGGGGAGGAGGAAGCAGAAGAAAAATCCCCCTTTCCCGCTACTCGGGAGACTTCAAGCCTAATAGATAGCGATCGCCTGTCTCTACTCAGCGGTGGGGATGAGGAATTTCAAATGGAATTGTTAGGAGCATTTGTAGAAGATACGGAAGCCGACTTAGCAGAGGTATCGAGGGCGATCGCTTCTGAAGATACTGCCGCTATTGCTGTCAAAGCTTATCAAATTCAAGATAGCGCTGTTAATATAGGAGTGCTACTCATACCGGAATTAGCAACTAAATTAGGAGAACTTGCCCCTGAAAAAAAATTAGAAGAAACTGCTGCTTTAGTCTTAGAATTACAGCAGGCAGTGGCAACATTAAAAACGTTTATTGCTAATTGTTAATTGTTAAACATAAAGAAAGAAAATGAATCAACTTATAAGCAAACTTAAATTAAAACTCAATAAAAAAGAAGTAAGCTTGCTTCTTTTATTAACAGTAGCGGCTTTTGCAGGAAATTATTTTTCCGCGCCGCTGTTTTATGGGGTAGATTTAATCTTTGGTAGCGTTGCCGTGTGGTTGGTAGTGCTGCTCTATGGAACCGGTTGGGGAACTTTAGTAGCCTTGTTGGCAAGCTTATATACCATTGAACTTTGGAACCATCCCTACGGGGCGATTATTTTAACTCTAGAAGCACTGCTGGTAGGCTTAATGCGCCGCCGCTATCCCAACCAAAACCTCGCGATGCTCGACGGCATCTATTGGATATTAATAGGAATGTCGCTGGCATGGTTTTTATACGGTCAGTTTCTAGAGTTAGGTAAAACGGCTGTGTTTCTAGTAATGTTAAAACAGGCAGTAAATGGGATTTTTAATGCAGCGATCGCTACCTTACTAGCAGCTTATTTTATCCCCCTAGTGCGGCGGTTGAAACCTCCTCGGAACTGTTTTCTACAAAATCACAAGCAATCTTTAGAACAAACGTTCTTTAACTTATTAATTATCTTCGCGATCGTGCCGACTTTGCTGTTAATGAAAAATGATGCCCAACAATATTTACAAGACATCGAAAGTCACAGTCAAGAAGATTTAATAAACATCTCCACTCAGATAGGAAATGAAATAGAAGATTACCTGGAAAAACATCTGGAGGTTTTAAAGGCGATCGCCGTTCAAACCCAGGAAGTGCAAAATCCTGGAACCCTCGAACTACAGAGAGAGCTAGAATTACTCCAGCAAACCTTCCCGGAATTTAGCAAAATATATGTTACCGACAAAAATGGCGAGCTCGTCGCTGCCGCGCCGTCAAATTCGGTAAAGGCGCAAGGGGAGGAGATTGCTAAATCTCTATTCCTGTATCCATCGGAACCCAACCCAACCTTCGTAATACTCCAACCAGAAACTAATAGCTGGCGCGTCGAAGTCGGCATCCTGGGAGAAAACATTGGAGGTTTTGTCGTGGGAGAGATGAAATTCGCCCCTCTTCTTGAAGAATTAGAATTTACGGGTAACAATTACGGAGTAGAAATAAGCTTATTAGACGCAAGAGAGCGAGTTATAGCCAGCACTTACGAACCAGAAGAAATTGCCAAACTGAAACGGGAATTTATCGCCCGTTATTCCCCCGTTAGCCAGAAAATCCTTCTCGTGGAGCCGAAAGCTGAAAACATGTCGGAGATAGAGCGGGCAAGCGCAACTTTATTTAGGCTGAGAATGCCAGTCAGCCCAAACATACCTTGGACTCTGGTAGCAGAGTTGCCCCAAGCACCATACATCGTAAGCTTGCAAGCCAAATATATCGAACATCTTTCTTTTGCTTTGGCAATTGCCCAGATAGCGCTATTGCTAGCAAAGTTGGCGAGCAGGAAATTAATAAGCTCTCTGTCCCTATTGGGAGCTGCCACCACTGACTTACCAGACAAGTTGTTGGAGCAACAAACCATTTCTTGGCCCCGCAGCGGGAGTAAGGAGATCGACTCCTTAACCCATAACTTTCGGCAAATGGCGATCGTCCTTCAGGAAAAATTCGCCGAACTCAATAGCGTCAACCAGCGTTTAGAAGAACAAGTAAAAGCTCGGACCCAAGAACTATCCCAGACTAACCGAGAACTAGCCCGCAAAATAAGCGATCGCCTCCAAGCAGAAAAAGCCCTGCGCCAGAGCGAAAATCGCTTTAAAATCTTAGCAGAAGTGTCCCCAGTAGGAATCTTCGAGACCGATGCCGACGGTAAATGTCTTTACGTCAACAACCGTTGGTGTCAGTTTGCGGGAATGACAGCAGGGGAAGCTGCAGGAGACGGGTGGGTTCGATATCTTCACCCCGAGGACCGAGATAGGGTTTTTGCCGAATGGTCGAATGCCGCGCAAACCGGCGTGCCCTTTAAATCTGAATATCGGGTGCTGCAGCCGGGTGGCAAACAGTTATGGGTTTTCGGTCAGGCCGAAGCGATCCGGGGAGCCAATGACGAAATTATCGGCTATGTTGGAGCGATCGCCGATATCACCGAGTTAAAATTAATCCAACAACAGCTACAGATGTATCGGCATCATTTAGAAAGCCAGGTGGCAGAAAGAACTAGCGCTCTCATAGATGCCAACGATCGCCTTCTAGAAGAAGTCCACCAACGGCAGCAAGCCGCCGAAAAGCTAGAGTATCGCTCCAAATTAGAAGGACTGCTGGCCTCTATTTCAACTCAATTCATCAACGTCACCTTGCAACAACTAGATCCTGCCATCGAGCAAGCTTTAGAAGCGATCGGAAAGTTTCAAAAAGTCGATCGCTGCTATCTGTTTCAGTTTTCCGCCGATGGCAGCCAATTCAGCAATACTCGCGAGTGGTGCCGCGAAGAGATTGAAAAGGCGAGCGCTAATTTGCAGAACCTTAAGTGCGATGATTTTCCCTGGATTATAGAAAAATTAAAAGCCTTCGAGCTAGTCTATATTCCCAATGTGGCAACAATGCCGGCAGCAGCCAAAGCAGAAAAAGCAGCATTCCAAGCTCGATCGATTCAATCTCTGTTGAACGTGCCCGTGAAATCGGGCGATCGGCTGGGATTTATCGGTTTAGAGACGGTCAAAACTCAAATTACTTGGACTGAAGATATCGTTACCTTCCTCAGACTGGTAGGAGAAATTGTCATCAATACCATCGCTCGCCTCCAGGCAGAGTCGGAACAACAAAAACTGGCTTTACTGGTAGAAAACAGTAACGACTTCATTAGTTTGGTCTCTCTTAAAGGAGATATTCTCTACCTCAACCAAGCAGGTCGCGAAATCGTCGGCATTGACAATTTCCAAATTGCATCCACCAAAGTTTCTGAATACCTCCCAACTTCCCAATGGAAAAGGGTTAAAAAAGAGATGATTCCCACGGTTTTTAGAATCGGTCAATGGACGGGGGAACTGGAACAGCGCCACTGGAAAACCGGAGAAACTATCTCTTTAGAAGTCAATACCTTCCTTATCCAAGACCCGCAAACTCAAGAACCCCTCTGCATGGCAACCATTCAGAGGGATATTACCGAGCGCAAGCGTTACGAAACCGCCCTAGAGCGGGAACGCCAGCAGTTGCTGCAAATTATCGAACTGGCTCCCGTAGCGATGGCCATGTTCGACACCGAAATGCGCTACCTCGCTCATAGCAACAAGTGGCTTGTAGATTACAGCTTGGAGGGTCGATCCATCATCGGTCGTTCTCATTACGAAGTTTTCTCGGATGTTCCCCAATCTTGGAAAGACAGTCATCGGCGGGCATTGCAAGGAGAAATTATCTCCAATCCCGAAGATTGCTGGGTTCGAGAAGATGGCAGCCAGACCTATCTACGTTGGGCGATCCATCCCTGGTACGAAGCTAACGGCGCTGTCGGCGGCATAGTTATGGTGACGGATGCGATCGACGAGTTAGTAGAAGCGCGGGAAACTGCCCTGGAAGCTGCCAGACTCAAGTCTCAATTCCTCGCTAATATGAGCCACGAAATTAGAACTCCCATGAATGGCGTGTTGGGCATGACCGAACTCTTGCTCAAAACTAAACTCGACCCCCAACAGCTAGATTTCGTGGAAACCATTAAGACTAGCGGCGATAACCTCTTAACTATTATTAACGATATTCTCGATTTCTCCAAGCTCGAAGCCGGAGAAATGCGTCTCGACTTACAAGATTGCGACCTCTACGCTTGTCTGGAAGGGATTTTGGCTCTGTTGGTTCTGCCAGCGTCGGCTAAGGGTTTAGAATTGGTGTTGCTGCTAGAACCGGAAGTTCCCCGCTTTTTAACGGCAGATTCCACCCGCCTCCGACAAGTGTTGATTAACCTCGCAGGCAATGCTATCAAGTTTACCGAAACCGGTGAAGTTGTTATCGGCGCTACGGTTGTCGATCCCCCCCGGCCCCCCTTGGAAAGGGGGGAGGAAGAGGGGAATCCCCCCCGGCCCCCCTTGGAAAGGGGGGAGGAAGAGGGGAATCTCCCCCGGCTCCCGGAGACAAGGGGGACAAGGGAGACAAGGGAGACAAGGGGGACAAGGGAGACAAGGGAGACAAGGGTAAAATTGCGCTTTGCCGTTAAAGATACGGGTATTGGCATTCCCCCAGAAGCTCGACAAAAACTGTTCCGCTCTTTTTCTCAGGTGGATGCTTCTCACACCCGCAAATATGGCGGTACCGGTTTGGGTTTGGCAATTTGCAAGCAATTGGTGGAACTGATGGGCGGCGAAATCGGCGTGGAAAGTACCCCCGGACGAGGTTCGACATTTTGGTTTGAGATACCGGTAGCTACAAGCACCCCGAAAATCTCGCAACCCCCCACGCCCCAATCTCCCACTCTCCTCCGAGGTAAGAAAATTTTAGTGGTTGACGATAATCCCACTAATCGCAAAGTGGTTCGACTCTGGGCAATTTCTTGGGGTCTGGAGGTTGAGGAGGTTGCCGAACCCGAACGAACTATAGATATTTTACAGGAACGAGCTTTCGATTTAGTTCTCCTAGATATGCAAATGCCCAAACTCTCGGGCGATATTTTGGGGCAGTCTATTTTGAGAGAACCTTCTTTGACTGGGGTTAAGTTGGTTTTAATGACTTCTGTCGATGATGGGGAGCTTGCCCGCAAGACTAAGGAGCTTGGTTTTGTTGGCTATTTAGTTAAACCTATCAAATCTTCTCGCCTCTACGATTGTCTCTTGACAGCGGTTAGCGGTCAACGGTTTTTTGGTCGTGGCTCTTCGCCCCAACCGCTCCAAGAGGAAAAATGGACCGACGAGCCAGAAAAACTGAAAGATGTTAAAATTCTTTTGGTCGAAGATACTCCAGTTAACCAAAAAGTGGTACTAAATCAATTAAAACTGTTGAACTACCAAGCCGATTGTGCTAATAACGGTCGAGAAGCACTTGACAAATTGCAGGATGGCGGGTATAATCTCGTCCTTATGGATTGTCAGATGCCGATTGTGGACGGCTATCAAGCTACGGCAGCTATCCGCGAAAGAGAAGGAACGGGCCCCCGCATCCCCATCATCGGTTTGACGGCTCATGCCATGAAGGGCGATCGCGAAAAGTGTCTGGCAGCCGGTATGGACGATTATCTTTCTAAACCGGTTAGTATAGATGACTTGAAGGCAGTCTTAGCTCGTTGGTCGAAGATATCTCCCCCAACCCCCCAGGAAAAAAGGGGAGAAGACATAGCTGTTGTCGATATGAATAGACTCTCTCAACTCTGCGGTGGGGATGCGGAGTTTCACAAACAATTGTTGCTAGCGTTTGTAGAGGATGCGGCTAAAGATATAACAGCAGCTAAAGAGGCGATCGCTGGTAACGATAGCGATACTCTCGCCGAAAAAGCTCATCGGCTTAAGGGTAGTTCTAATTATATGGCAGTCCGCAAAATGCCAGAGCAGGCAGCACGCTTAGAAAAACTGGCTAAGAAAAATAAACTCGAAGGAACTTCAGAATTACTTGCAGAAATTGAGTCGATGTTTGAGAAAGTGAAAGCCTACGTTTCTGAATTTAAGAGCTCCCCATCCGCCAACTCGCCAATAGATAGCGATCGCCTCTCTCATGTCTGCGGCGACGATCCGGAGCTGGAACTCGAAATACTCCAATCTTTTGTGGAAGATAGTATCGCCGATCTGGCCGAAGCAAAAGAAGCGATCGCCTCCCAGGATGCAGCGACTCTGGTACAAAAAGCTCATCGCCTCAAAGGCGTTTCTGCTTCGGTGGGAGTCTTATTAATGCCAGAATTAGCAAAACGTCTGGAAAACCAGGCCAGGGAAAATCGCCTCGAAGGCAGCGGCGAGTTATTGCGGGAAATAGAATTAATTCTCGAACGAGTTAAAATTTATATAATTGAATCAGGGGCATCGCCAGTAGGGTGCGCACCGCGCACCAACTCCGTAGGGTGCGCACCGCCCACCAACTCCTCCTATTCTGTCTCCAACGATGAGGTGGTAGATAGCGATCGCCTTTACGAAATCTGCGAGGGCGATCGGGAATTTGAGAAAATGCTTTTAGAAGCCTTTGTGGCGGATACAGAATCCGATCTAACAGAAGCTCGTGCAGCTATGTCGGCCAAAAATTCAGAAGTCCTCTTCCAGAAAGGGCGAGCGATCGCTGGCAGTGCCGAGAGTGCCGGGGTGCTATTGATGAGCGAATTAGCCCCTCGACTCGGGGAGCTAGCTCGTCAAAATAAACTGGACGAAGTAGCATCTTTACTATCAGAATTAGATCGGATTCTCGCCCGAGTTAAAACTTACCTTGCAAGTCTAGAATAACTCCCATGAACCAACCAGAATCTCCGTCAAAAATTTTAATAGCTGACGACCATTCTACCATTCGGTTGTTGCTCAAAAAACAACTTCAGCCCGAAGGATACGAGATAGTATTAGCAACCAACGGCAAAGAAGCACTTCAATTAGCAGAAAAGTTGCATCCCGCATTGATTATTTGCGATTGGATGATGCCCGAGATGGACGGTCTTGAAGTTTGCCGCCAACTTAAGTTAAATAAAGACTTAGCTTCTATCTTTTTTATTCTGCTTACTGCTAAGGGAGAAGTCACCGATAGAGTGGAAGGACTGGATGCCGGTGCCGATGACTTTCTTTCTAAACCGGTGGATCCTAGCGAACTTTTAGCCAGAGTTCGCGCTGGCATTAGGTTATTTAATTCTCAAAAAGAATTGATAAAAACTAATCGTCAGCTCGGTCAAACTTTGCGAGATTTACAGCGGACTCAAGCTCAACTAATTCAAGCGGAGAAAATGTCTTCCCTCGGTAAAATGGTAGGTGGAGTAGCCCACGAAATTAACAATCCAGTAACTTTTATTCAGGGCAATTTAGTCCATGCCAATAGCTATATTCAGGATTTAATCGAACTAGCACAACTTTCTTTAAACTCTAGAGATCCAGAAATTAAAAAAGCTGCCGAGGACATGGATTTAGATTTTTTGATGGAAGATTTGCCTAAACTTTTAGATTCCATGGCAAAAGGTACGAAGCGAATTAGCGAAATTGTGGTATCTCTGCGCAATTTTTCGCGACTTGACGAAGCGAAAATGAAAGAAGTTAATATACACGAAGGTCTCGAAAGCACTTTATCGATTTTACAGTCTCATTTATCGGGAATTGAAATAATTAAAAATTACAGCGATTTGCCCAAAGTAGAATGTTATGCAGGAGAATTAAATCAAGTTTTTTTGAATATTTTAAGCAACGCAATTGACGTATTAAAAAATACAAAAATCTCATCGCCTTCGATTAAAATTTATACGGAATTTACCCAGAAAAAACAAGTAGAAATTAAAATAGCGGATAACGGCCCGGGGATTGATGCTAAGATTTTACCGAGAATTTTTGAGCCGTTTTTTACTACTAAACCGGTGGGGGCGGGTAAGGGTTTGGGATTGAGTACCAGTTATTCTATCGTGGTTGACAAACACGGTGGCGAGTTAAATTGTGTTTCTACCCTGGGAAAAGGAGCTACTTTTGAGATTTTAATTCCTATTTCTCAGAAGGAAAAAGAATGTTCGGGGTAGAACAGGCAGGATGCCTGTTATCCAAAAAAATCAAGTAGAACAGGCATCCTGCCTGTTACCCGATGCATGGGAATTGGGTAACAATTGGCCCTTGTCCCATTTCTGCCTTGATGGGGAAGAAAGCATTTTTGTCAAGTGTTGGAGGAACTATTTTAGATTTTAGATGCAGTTAGCTTCTTTTCGACTAGAAGGCAAAGGGACTACAACTGGGCCATTGAAGGTTGTTGTCGGAAAAAAAAGTTCGTAATTTTATCAGATTGCCAATCAATTAAGATAAAAATTTAGATTTTTTTTATTTTTTGAAAACTTCTTTTAAAAATAAGTAGGATGGGTAAGATGGTTTAACAAACTAAGGCAAGACTGTTATGATGTTGTGGTATATTGAGGCCAAAATCAGGGTCTAATCTGCCAAAATACCAGCAGCCAACAGACAAAAGGAATTCGCGGCGGCAAAGAAATGGACAAACAGTCCGAGACTTTGGGCCGAAGAAATCTGCAAGTCAACCCCAGCTAGCAAAAACACTAAAAGAGCTCGCTTAGCGTGGCAGCAGAAGCTACCGCGCTAAAAAAAGTTGCTATTGTTATTAAATTAGGCTCGGATTAGTTTTTGCAACGCAAAAAAAACATTTACCCAAAAAAGGTAAAATCCCATAACTGTCGTTTAGTCAAAGCAAAAAAAAGTCTAAATCTATGCAAGGAATTTACATAGATCCGAAAGATTCTAGTAAAGAAAAATCGGTTTACGAAACAGAACACGCGAAAGTGCAAGTAGAAGACGATCGCACCGGTACGAGTCTGGAGACCATCAAGCGGGCGATCGCGGATAACCTGTATTACATCCAAGGCAAACCGGAAGAATTTGCCACCCCTTACGATTACTACATGGCCCTATCGTACACGATACGCGATCGCCTGTTAAATCGGTGGCTAAAAACTACCCAAACTTACTTCCATAAAAACGTCAAAACAGTTTATTATTTATCGGCAGAGTTTCTATTAGGGCGGCAACTCGGCAAAAACCTAGTCAGCGCGGGCTGTTGGGAAGTAGCCCGGGAAGCTTTAGAAGAAGCCTGTCTGGATCTATACGATCTTATAGAACAAGAACCAGAACCCGGCTTGGGCAACGGCGGTCTCGGTCGTCTGGCAGCCTGCTTCTTGGACTCCCTAGCTACCCTAGAAGTTCCCGCCGTAGGCTACGGAATTCGCTACGAATTCGGTATTTTCAAGCAGTTCATCGAAAAAGGCTTTCAAGTAGAAAAGCCCGATAAATGGCTGCGCTTGGGCAATCCTTGGGAAATTCCCCGCAGGGAATATCAGGTGGAAGTCAAACTAGGCGGTCGAACGGAAGCTTATACGGACGAAAAAGGTAACTATCGAGTGCGTTGGATTCCCGATCGCGCGGTCTTAGGCGTTCCTTACGATACCCTAATCCCCGGCTATCAAACCAATACTGTAAATACCCTGCGCCTATGGCGGGCTCGCGCTAGCAACGAATTTGACCTCCAAGTGTTCGACTCGGGAGACTACAACCG
>CAZSTZ010000057.1:0-29765 GCA_964609515.1 uncultured bacterium
CTCCCCGAACTTGCGGAGAGTCGGCTAATCTTCAAAAGGTTAAAAACTTTGAAGGTGCAGAGGTGTTTTAGATTGGGAATGGGGAATTGGGAATTGCAATTAACAATTAGTAGGGTGCGCAATGCGCACCTTACAATTGGGAATGGGGAATTGGGAATGGGGAATTGGGAATTGCAATTAACAATTAACAATTGACAATTGACAATTAACAATTAACCATTCCCTACTTTCTCTGCTGAGTAACAGTCAGGATGTAAGAATGACTGCCGCCAGAGCGATCGCCCACATAAATGTTATAGCTGCCCGGATCCCCATGTCCGGCAAATTTAATGGGGCCATTGGCCCTGTGGGGCAGCAAACAAAAACGACCGCTGGGCCCTTCAACTAACATAGTTGGAGTGCCCCCATTAGTTTCTACTTGAAAGCTGAAATAAGGTATAGGCTGTTCTACTCGGAGAACGTGATTTGGCTGTGAGGCGATCGAACCGCAGTCGCCACTATTTTCCGCGCCTCCAGAAGTGCCCTCCCGAGTCAAAGGTTCGGTAAAACCTGGGTTTAGTGGGGGAATGGGTTGACTTAAAGCCGGGAGGCTAAAGGTTAATATTGTCAGTAAAGCTATCGTAATAGAAGTTTTCATCTGATGACAATAAATTTTATTTAGAGTTAAAATAGGAACTTGTTAGTAACGATGGGGATTAGTAATAAATCTGTTCCCCTATTTACATTTTAGCCAATTCTCCACTGCCATCCCGGAATTTATAGCAATTAGCAATTAACAAATGGAACCTAAAAATAATTTCGAGATCGAACAAAAATTGCAAGAATTAGAAAAAGAGATTAATGGCTCGAACCCACCAGAAGTAAAACCAGAGAGCCCCGCAACCCTTTCTAGCTTTTCCGATCGCTTTCTCCAATGGTTTAAAGCCCTCCCCAAAGGAGGACAAGTAGCAGTTTTGATAGTCGCAGCCATAGCCAGCTTAACCCTCATAAAAATTTTAGTGGAACTAATTTCCTTATCCATCGGCTTAGGCTTCATGGCCGTGTTGTTGTACTTTGGCTATAAACTTTTCCTTGCCTCTACTACTTCAAACAACAACCAAGGGTGATATAAGTAGGGACAAGGAAGCGGAGAAAAAAGTAGGGGGTAAAGATAAAAATTGGACAAGAAATTGACCGAGAAACTACTTAACAATATGGTCCCATACTTAAAAACGCTAAAAAACCCTTCCCCGCTAAACTTTCCAAGTTAAAGAAGAACCTCTAAAAGCAAAAAAAAATAAATATGACCAGCCCTAGCGTAAGTACAGATATCCCAGAATCACAAACAAAGTGGGAAGTAAAATCCAAGCAAGCGCCACTCTTGATTCGCAGGTGCGGTGCTTGGGCAGCAGAAGTGTCGTTAGCGATCCTCAGCGGCCTAGTACCCGCCGGACTAGGTTGGGCCGCCAACAGAGTAGCAGAACCAGTTCCCCTCAACCCAATGGTGGGAGCTACCACCGAAGCGATCGCCTCCACCCTAGCCATTCCCATCCACAACCGCCACGAACGAGTAACCCCCCTAACTAATTTATTCTGGTCCGGGGCCATCGTTGCTCCCTTCTTCGTCGTCGGTTGGCAGCTATACTTATTAGCAAAAACAGGTCAAACTACCCCCAAGCGTTGGTTTGAAGTAAAAGTAGTAGCCGCAGCAGTCCAGGCCCCCGGTTGGCGGCGAGCCATCCTCCGAGAACTCGTCGGCAAAGGAACCCTGCCAATGGGACTTGCCTACCTAACTTGGCGCTTGACCGGTGCCTATCCTTCTCTAATAGTCTTGGGAGGATTGGCAGGAGCCGCCCTTTTGGGAGATTTTCTCTTCGTGCGTTTTAGCCGACTGCGGCGCACCGGACACGATGCCTTGGCAGATACCTTTGTAGTAGATGCACTTTCAGAAGAAGCTTATCCAGAAACAGCCTTTACTACCGGCGGCATCGGCGAAGATGCAGCAGTGGCAGCGATCGTCCTCTCCCCAGAAAAACCAAACCGCTTTCATCTCTGGGGTTGGATGCGCCAACATCCAGGCTTAACTTTATCTATTGTCACTATTTCCGGCATGGCCGCTGTCTTGGGTACCTTTATCGGCACTCAAGTTTATATTCAAAGTCAAGCTAATTTCCGACAGTTAAAAGAACAAGACAATACCCTCTTCCTCGCCCTGGTAAGCAAACTCTCCAGAAGCTCCGGCAATGCCCAAGAACGCAGCATCGCTATTTCTGCCCTGGGTTCTATGAGCGATCCTCGGGCCGTACCTTTCCTCGTAGAATTAATCGCCCAAGAAAAACATCCAGCAGTCCTCGATGCCATCCAACAATCTTTAGTTGCTGCCGGACCGACGGCCTTGCCCAACCTCCGCCAAATGAATCAAGCTCTCAAAAACGACCAAGCATCTATGAGTTTCGGCGGCGATGCCCAGGAAAAACAACTGGTGGCTCTCAGGTTGCAGGCAACTCAAAAGGCGATCGCTAAAATCCTCAAAGTCCGCAGCGGCGAAATCGACAGCGCCGACCTCAGTCATACGGATTTGGGCCAGAATACCGTCGGTGGCGCTAGTTTTACTCTGGTTCTGGAAAATACCGACCTCTCGGGCATTCGCCTCAGAAGCACGGTTCTCCAGAAAGCCAACTTCAAAAATAGCCGCTTTTACGGACCCGGAAAAGACGGTCGTTTGGGCACTTTTGACGATTTGATTTCGGATCTTAGCGGTTCGGACTTCAGCGAGGTCGACCTCAGCGGTGCTTTTATCGGACCTGCCATCGTCCGGCGCAGCAATTTCTTTAAGGCAAATCTCAATAAAGCCAGAATGGCAAATGCGATTTTGACCGGCTCTAATTTCAGCAGCGCTCAACTTCTGGGAGCAGATTTGCAGCAGGCAGATCTAAAGGAAGCTAGCTTCACCGGTGCAGAATTAGGAACCGCCAATCTCTCCGACGCCAATCTCCAAAAAGCTCGCATGAGCAGGGTTAATGCTGAAGGTGCCAGCTTCGAGTCTGCTAATTTGACTCAATCTAATTGGCAAGGTGCTAATTTATCGGGGGCTAATTTTAGTGGGGCTAATCTTCAAAGTTCCGACCTGAGTTTGGTTCAACTTACTGATGCTAATTTGCGCAACGCTCAGTTACAAAATTCTAATTTGCGCAATGCCGATTTGACTTTTGCTGACTTGCGAGGTGCTAATCTCAATGGGGCAGATTTTAAGGGGGCTAAGTTAGCTGCTTCTACTCCTTCTCAGGTCAATCAATTTTTGCAGGTTCCACCTAATGTCGTTAAGAGCGATCGCTTGAAGGGCGTTGATTTTAGTTTCGTTAAAAATTTAGACGTTTACCAAATTAACTATATCTGCTCTCAAGGTGGCATTTACGACAAGTGCCCTCAGTAATTGTTAGTTGTCAGTTGTTAGTTGTTAGTTGTTGGTTTTCAACTAACCATTAACAACTGATACCAATTTAATAAAGATCTGCAAGACTTCTGCGATCTTTCGGTCAGAGGTCAGAGGTCAGAGGTTTTTGAGGTTTTTGAGGTTTGAGGTAAGCGGGAGGTAGGAGGTCAGAATTTGAGAATTTTGCAACTCTTCCATAACTTTAATAAATTGGTATTAGATAATTTTGATTCCAGCGAATAAATAAAGCATTAATTTTTCCATTCCCTATTCCCCATTCCCTATTCCCTAATCTGACATCTTTCTAAATAAATTTGAGCCACTCTATCTTGGGGGTTTTTAGTCAAACACTCCTCAAACAATTTGCCTGCATCCCGAACCCCCCCTTGAGAATAAAACAACATAGCTTCTTCAAATTTAGCTTTTGTAAGGGACTTACCTTCTCGGATTTCAGGAAGCTCCGCATCGAAAATTTCAAAGACAGTTACAACTTGCGACTTACCTTTAACCTTAACGCGATCGATAAATCGAAAAGCATAATCGTTAGGATTTTCTAACTTTTCAAAAGTGTAGTGGGAAATTAATAAAGAAACTCCATAATTTTTAGTTAATTCTTCCAAACGAGCAGCTAAATTTACCGCATCGCTAATCACAGTTCCATCCATCCGACTTTCCCCCCCCACGGTACCCAGAATTAAATCTCCAGTATTAATGCCAATACCAATTTTAAGCGGAGGTCGTTCCGGTCTTTGTCTGGTTGTATTATATTCAGTAAGTCGATTTAACATAGAAATACCCGCCTTAACCGCATCGTCAGCGCCGCCGCCAAATAAGGCCATAATCGCATCCCCAATATATTTATCAATAAATCCCCCATACTCGATAATTGCCGGTTCCATCCGAGACAAATAACCGTTAATAAACTTAAAATTATCCTCCGGCGTCATGGTTTCGCTTAAAGCAGTAAAGTCGCGAATATCCGCAAATAAAATAGACATTTCATATTGAACGCTGTCCCCTAATTTAACATCCACGAGACTGTCATATCCCAGAAAAGAGAGAAATTGGTGGGGCACAAAACGAGAAGCAGCAACGGATAAATCTAGTTCGGAGTCGAGGGCTTTTTCTAAGTCTTGATTGAGCTGATAAAGCTCGTTGGTAAATCTTTCTCTTTCCGATTCCGCTTGTTTTCTTTCTGTAATATTCTGAACGAATCCTTGATAGTAGAGCAATGCCCCATTAACATCGCAAACGCAACGAGCATCTTCCGATACCCAAATAATACTTCCATCCTTGCGATAAACTTGAGACTCAAATCCCGATACTTGACCGCGTTTTTCCATCAAGTTAGTAAATTCTTGATAGCGATCGCCATCGACGTACAATTGAGTGCTAACGTTAGTCATAATTTCTATCAACTCATCGGGAGAGTCGTAACCGTAAATTTGCGCCAAGGCCGTATTAGCACTTAAATAACTTCCTTCTGGCGTAGTTTGAAAAATGCCTTCTAGGGCATTTTCAAAAATACTGCGATATCTTTCTTCTGTTTCCAGTAACGATTCTATTAAACTAGCTTGTTTGCGATTCGCTTTTTCCAAATTGATATTCATTTCCAGGAGTTTTGCATTTTGCTCCTCTAATTTTTTATCCTGGAGATAGCTATGAATTGCTTCTACAACCGTCAACTTTAAATCTTCAGTGTGCCAGGGTTTGGGAAGGTAACGATATAATTTTGCATAGCGAATTGCATTACTAACTGCCTCCAAATCTGCCTGCCCAGTCAGCATAATTTTGAGAGTTCTCGGCGACATTTGATGAAAGCGCTTTAATAATTCATCCCCTTTAATATCTGGCATGATATAATCGGAGAGAACTAAAGCTACTTCATATTCATCTTCTAATAATTCTGAAAATAATTCTAAAGCATCTTCTCCCCCTTCCGCAGTTTCAATTAAATATTTATCTCCCAGTGCTTTTTTTAACTCTACTTTCAGACTTTCGAGTACCGCCTGTTCGTCATCAATACAAATAATTACAGGTTTTTTCATCATTGTGCCTTTATCAGATTCAGCGACGGTGCAAAAGTTTTAAAAATAACGCGATCGCGCCCCAGATTTTTGGCTTCATAAAGAGCATTATCTGCCTCTTGAATCATCATTTCTGGGGATGATTTTTCGGTCGGCACCCAGCTTGAAACTCCCAAAGTTATCGTAACATATTTGCTTACCCGCGATTTATAATTAACCATTCTTAGCTCTTTTACTCGGTTGCGAATAGCTTCTGCTATTTCTACAGCTTCTTCTAAATCAGTATTAGACAATACTACTGCAAATTCTTCCCCCCCATAACGAGCTACCAAACTTTCAGTATTTTTAACTGCATCAGCGATCGCCCCAGCTATTTTCAACAAACAATTATCTCCTGCAGGATGACCGTAGCGATCGTTATAACCTTTAAAAAAATCAACATCGCATAAAATCAAAGACAAAGGTTGTTTTTCCCTTGTCATCCGCTGCCATTCTTTAGGGAAATATTCATTAAACCCATGACGATTTGCTACCTGAGTTAAGCTATCTGTTATTGCCAGGCGATGTAACTCATCATTTGCTTTTTCTAAGGCCGCAGTCCGTTCGGCAATTATAGCAGCTTGCTCCCTAGTTAATCGTTCTAACTCCTTATTCATTTCTTGGAGTTTTAAATTTTGTTCTTCTAATCTTTTATCCTGAAGGTAGCTATGAATTGCCTCTACAACTGTCAATTTTAAATCTTCTGACTGCCAAGGTTTTGACAAATAACGATATAATTTTGCAGATCTAACTGCATTACCAACAGCCTCAACATCTGCTTGTCCTGTCAGCATTATTTTGAGAGTTTTAGGAGACATTTCATGGATGCGCTTTAATAATTCGTCCCCTTTAAGATCCGGCATGATATAATCTGACAAAACTAAAGCAACTTCGTATTTTTCCTCCTGCAATTCTTCCAATAAATTTAAGGCTTCTTCTCCTCCTTCAGCCGTTTCTATAATACATTCGTTTCCTAGAGCTTTTTTTAGTTCCAGCTTCAAGCTTTCTAAAATTATAGGCTCGTCATCAATGCATATAACCACAGGTTTATTCATTTTTCTTTTTTCTTAACTAAGCAGCTATTTATAGCAGTTCCCTTTCTTATGAGGTACAAAAGCTTGACGATTTAGGCAAGAGGCAAGAGGCAAAAGGCAAGAGTTAAGAAGCAACAGAAAATTTAATGTGGGTTAACAGAATTTGGGTTAATGTACCTCTTAAGTTCGGGAAACGCTATAAAAAAGCATTTAAAACATTTTTTATTGGCAAATTCTAGAGAGCATCTCATATTTGCAAAAAAACTTTCTGAAACAATTAACAATTGACAATTGACAATTGACAAAAAGCGTTAAATTCTTGGTTCTCTTCAAAATTAAGATGCTCCCAAATTCTATATAGCATTTCCATCTCTAGATGTAAACAAGAAAAGGCTATTTACAAGAGAGCAAAAAATCCTGGAAACCTTCTTTCCCATTACCCATTACCTATTACCCATTACCAAAAAGCGTCAGACTGTTGGACACATCTCATAAGAAACTGCTATAGTTTTCCTATTCCAGTTTTAATGGTTGTAATTAATTCTTTACTATCCCAAGGTTTGTGCAAACAACTGTGCAAATTTGCTTGCTCTATAGCCCTTGTTATTGCCTCTTCATCGGCCTGCCCAGTCAAAAGTATTTTAACGATATTGGGAAACTTGTCATGCACTTTAATTAAAAATTCATCTCCCTTAATACCGGGCATTAACCAATCGGAGACAATTACTACAATATCTATTTCATCTTCTTTAAATTCTTCAATAAGTTCTAGAGCTTCATCGGCACTTTCTGCTGCTTCATAAAGATAAGCATCGCTAAACTCATTTTTAAGTTGGATTTTTAAACTATTTAACACCCCAACTTCGTCATCAACGCATAAAATTACTGCCTTACCCATAGTCTTTCTCCAACTATCTTAATTTATCTTTAACCGGTCAAGAAACCCGGTTTTTTGAAAAAACCGGGTTTCTGAGATACCGAAAAACCGAGTTTTCTGGGAATAGTTGACCGACTCTCTAAAAGCCCATCATAACATTTCTAAATTTCTCAGTCAATAGATGGCCTCTTGGGGAAGACAAGCTCGTTGTCGTTTTTCCGTCCTCGCAAGTCTGCCCTTGTCTCCCTTGTCTCCCTTGTCTCCCTTGTCCCCCTTGTCTCCCTTGTCTCCCTTGTCCCCCTTGTCCTCGCAAGTCTGCCGCAAGTCCGCCGCAAGTCCGCCTTGTCTTCCTTAATGGATGGGAATGGAAACCCTAAAGGTAGTTTTGCCAGGTTGAGAGTCCACCTCTATGCTGCCGGAGTGCTTGTCAACTATCTTCTTAACAATATCTAATCCGATACCGCTGCCTTCTCCTTGAGGTTTGGTAGTAAAAAAGGGCTCGAATATTTTGGCCTTTATCTCTTCGGGGATACCGGGGCCGCTATCAGTGATGGCGATGCATACCTTGTCATTTTCTGCACTGGCATCAATGGTTAAGGTGCCTTTATTATTCATTGCTTGTAAGGCATTATGAACAATATTAGTCCAAACTTGACTTAATTCGTCGGCGTAGCAATTTACTAAAGGCATTTCTCCATAATTTCTAACTATTTCTACCCCTTGCTTGATTGCGTTTTTGTACAGAGTTAATACCGTTTCTATTCCGTCAATGATATCCACGGGAATCTTCTCTTCAATAGAGCTATAACGGGCATAACTTTTGAGAGCAAAAACAATTTTTGCTGCCCTCTCTGTAGAATTAATAATATTTTTACTGCTGTTTCTTACGCTGGCTAAATAGTAAGCATTCTCTAATATTTTTGACTTATTTTTATCTTTTAATAAAGGTAAAAAGGTTTCTATATTACCGTAAACCCCTAAATCGACTAAAGTATCGGCTATAGCATCAGCATTCTCGATATTTTTTTCTTCCAATTCTGTAATTAAAGCCCGCTTAAATCTCCGCTGTTCCCTACTAGATAAAAGCTCCGATTTTTTAGCTGAATTATCCACTAAATCGAAGAAATAAGACTGCAAATCTGGAGATAGGTTTTGGAGAAATTTAGGTAATTCTGCCAGGCGATCGCTAAAGAAATTAGCAATATTACCAATGGAAGAACGAATCACTCCCAAAGGAGTATTAATCTCGTGGGCAACCCCCGCAATAAGTTGTCCTAAAACAGCCATTTTCTCCGATTGAATTAATTGAGATTGAGTAGCTTTTAACTCCTCCAAAGTTTTCGATAATTCCTCATTTCTATCCTCCAGTCTTTGTTGCAATCTTCTCAATTCTATATGGGTTTCTACCCTCGCCAAAACCTCTTCCACCTGAAACGGTTTGGTAATGTAATCAACACCGCCCACCCCAAAAGCTTTTACCTTATCCAAAACCTCGTCTAAAGCACTCATAAAAATTACAGGAATTTCCCTAGTCGCTTCATCAGCTTTTAATTGCCTGCAAACTTCATAACCATCCATTTCTGGCATCATAATATCGAGCAAAATCAAATCGGGCATCATCCCTTTTACTCCAGAAAGCGCCATCTTTCCATTAGTTACCGGGCGCACTTTATAACCCTTTTTCTTAAAAATATCCACCAACAAACGTAAATTTGCTTGAGTATCGTCAACAATTAAAATGTTAGCTTTTATTGTTTCTTTTTTTTCGTTATTTTTTTCTATTGTCATGGTATTTTATTATTCCAGATATTGCAAGATTTTTTCGTATTCAAAATTATTAATACAACCCTCGATCGCCCCTCCCAATCTAGGATTTTCTCCCTTAATTTCCTCAGCTATCTCCTCCATTACATCTAAATCTAAATTAAAAATAGCTTCTTTTAACTTATTTATCAATTCTTCTGGTAACTCTGCAAAAGCAGAATTACTCAAAGCATTTTCTTCTCCGGACTTGGTTAAAGATGAATTTTCATCCCCCCTATCTTCATAAACATAACGCACCCCTAAATGTTTTTTCATCCCCTCAAATATATCTCCCTCCCGAAAAGGTTTGCGTAAAAAATCATCGCAACCCGCCGACAATACCACAGCCTTTTCCTCTTCTAAAACGCTAGCAGTTAAAGCAATAATAGCAGTAGCCTGACCTTTAGTCGTAGCTTTAATCTCTTTAGTGGCATCATATCCATCTAAAACTGGCATCCGCATATCCATCCAGATTAAATGAGGTTCCCACTCATCCCAAATTTCTATTGCTTCTTTACCGTTAGCTGCTTCTTTTAATTCAAACCCCAAAGGATTTAATAGTTTAACTAATAGTTGACGGTTAAGAGGTTTATCATCCACAATTAAAATACGATATCGCGGTTGATTTGGCTCTAAAGCAATAACTTTATGTTTGACTTTAGTCGTCTCAATATCTTTATCCTCTGCCACCGTAGCTTGAATCTCAAACTTAAAAATCGTCCCCTTGCCCACTTCGCTACTCACCGTCATTTCACCCCCCATTAGTTCTACGAATTTCTTACTAATAGGTAAGCCCAAACCGGTACCTTCTTGAGCTTGTTTTCCCGTCGCAGTTTGCACGAATGCTTCAAACAAACTATCTATTTCTTCTGGGGCAATACCCGCCCCCGTATCTTCTACTTCAAAAACAATTATTGCCTCTTTTTCCTTTTTTTCCTTTAAATTTTTCAGGCTGCTGCGAACCAACACCCCCCCTTCATCAGTAAATTTAATTGCATTATTTACCAGATTAATTAATACTTGTCTTAATTTGACTTCATCTGTTTTGATAAAGCGAGGTATTTCCTCATGGCGATCTACAATTAACTGCAATCCTTTTTCTTCTGCCTTAAGCTGCAACATATCTTCTAAATCGTCTAGCAGTCGATAAAAATCGAAGTTTTTTTCATTAAGAGTAGTCTTGCCAGCCTCGATTTTTGATAAGTCTAATACTTGGTTAATTAAACTGAGTAAATGTTCGCCGCTACGAGTAATAATACTGACATTTTCTAAATGTTCTTTTGGCAAATTCTGACTGCGAGTCATTATTTGGGAAAACCCCAGAATTGCATTTAAAGGAGAGCGCAATTCGTGGCTCATATTGGCAATAAACGAACTTTTGGCATGATTTGCTACTTCGGCTTTTTCTTTAGCAGTTTCCAGTTGTTGGTTAGATTCTGCTAATTCTGCCGTCCTTTCTCTTACTTTTTCTTCTAAATTAGCAAATGATTCTTTTAGTTGAACTGCCATACTGTTAAACGATTTTGACAGCTCTCCTAGTTCGTCCGATCGCTCTATTTCTACTCTTCTATCCCATCGACCTTTAGCAATATCTTTCGCCGCTTCGTTTAAGCTAATAATCGGTTTAGTTACCCACCGAGAAGTTAAAAATCCTATAATTGTAGCTACTATTAACGCTGCCATACACAACAAAATAGTCGTTCTCGTATTGGCATTAATTCGTTCCATAAAATCCGCTTCTGGAACTACTACAACTATTAACCAATCCAAACCATAATTATCTGAAAAAGGTCTTATTTGCAGAAAATATGTCTTTTTTTCCAGTTGAAACTTTTTTGGTTTAACTATTTTTATTTCCTCGTTATTGCCAAAATATTCTCTCAAAAATAAAGCAGTATTTTTAGTAAGATTATCCCTGCTTTCTGTAGCGAAAACCCTAACCAATTCATTATTATTATTTAGTAGAGATAATTTCTCCCCGCTTGAAGTAGCGACTAACTCTCCCGAGGGCTCCATAATAAAACTTTGTCCTCTTTTCCCTATCTTTAAACTTGCTAAAAAATCTCCCACTGCTGACAGATGCAAGCTACTATTTACTACTGCCTCTAAATTTCCTTTGTTATCGTAAACTGGCAGCACTGCTGCTAAGGTTAAATCTTTAGTTGTAAATTGCGGAAAAATCTCGCTCCAGATTTCTTTTTTTGCTGCTACTGGATTTGCGTACCAAGGTCTAATTTTCGGATTATAATTTTCGGTTAAATCTATAGTCTTTAAGCGCTCTCCTCGTTCGTTTACTTGATATGTATGTAAGTCATAATTTGTCGTTCGATCCGAATGCATTACCACAAGCAAATCCTTGCCGCGAATCTCTACTCCAATAAAATCTTTTTCTTCGTTTCCCAAAACAATACTATTGACGCTATCGAAGATTTGAAGCTGTTTTAAAAAGTAGTTTTCTAATTGTTTTAAATTGTCTGAGCTTAAAATGCCTAAGCTAATAGCAGTGGCGTTAGCTTGATTGATATTATGAGGAACTGCCAGATAAGTTCGCAGATTTTGTTCGATGCGATCGCTCGCTTCAGCCATTAACTGATTCGCTAAATCTTCTACTGCTTTTTGTCCGTTTCTAAAGGAAAGATACCCCACCAACCCCACCGTCGCAAATATTTGCATCGCGAAGGGCACAATCAGCACGGTTCGCAGGGGAACTTTTCCAGAAATTTTTTCGATCATCTCAAGCTTTAAAACTTTGACGGGCATGAGTTTGGTTTTTATTTGAGTACCTAAAAATTTTGCACCCCTAGCGATCGGGTCTGTGAAACCCGGTTTTTCTAAAAAACCGGGTTTCTGAGAATACTGCTGTCTAAGGATTTTAGCATAAAAAATAAACCCGGCCTCCTTTAGTAGGAAACCGGGGTTTTTCTAAGCTCTTTTTTATTTTTTTACAAAAGCTTTAACTGTTCGGCAGCTACTAGCTTAAACAGCTACGGCAGTCTTGGTAACTGCGCTCAGTTCGCCTGAAGCATACTTAGCAGCAAACTCATCCAAAGTTAAGACTTTGACTTTGCTTGCCTGACCTGCAGTACCGAAGCTTTGATAGCGATCGGCACAAACCTTCTTCATGTACTTGATAGAAGGCTTCAAGAAGTGGCGAGGATCGAAGTTAGAAGGATCTTTAGCAGCAGCTTCGCGGAAAGCAGCAGTGATAGCCAGACGGTTGTCGGTATCGATGTTGACTTTGCGGACGCCGCTCTTAATGCCTTTTTGGATTTCCTCAACGGGGACGCCGTAGGTTTCAGGAATAGAACCACCGTACTGGTTAATAATGGCGATTAAATCTTCTGGTACGGAAGAAGAACCGTGCATTACCAAGTGGGTGTTGGGTAAGCGGCGGTGAATTTCTTCAATCCGGCTGATGGCCAAAATTTCACCGCTAGGTTTGCGGGTGAATTTGTAAGCGCCGTGGCTGGTGCCGATGGCTACTGCCAGAGCATCTACTTGAGTCCGTTCTACAAATTCCACAGCTTCGTCGGGATCCGTCAGCAATTGCTCCCGGGTGAGCTTGCCTTCAGCACCGTGACCGTCTTCTTTGTCACCTTGCATGGTTTCCAGAGAACCCAAGCAACCTAGTTCGCCTTCAACGCTGACACCGATGGAGTGGGCCACTTTTACCACTTCAGCCGTCACGTTAACGTTATACTCGAAGCTTGCAGGAGTTTTGGCATCAGCTTCTAAAGAACCATCCATCATTACGCTGGTGAAACCGTGGCGCATGGCGGAGTAGCAGGTTGAGGGTGCATTGCCGTGATCTTGGTGCATGGCAATAGGGATGTGGGGATAGGTTTCTACTGCCGCCAGAATTAGATGGCGCAAGAAAAGCTCTCCAGCATAATTGCGCGCGCCGCGAGAAGCTTGCAGAATCACGGGGCTATTGGTTTCATCAGCAGCCTGCATGATGGCCTGGATTTGCTCCATGTTGTTGACGTTATAAGCAGGGATGCCGTAATCGTTTTCTGCAGCGTGGTCTAGCAGCAGTCTCATGGGTACGAGAGCCATACCTTTCCTCCTAAATTTTTGTTATCAGCGAATTTGCTTTGTGCTTGATTTAATTATAAAGATAATCTTAAGACAATTTTTACATTCTGTCGAATTATCTTGAAATTTTTCTCAGAATTTTCCGACCCAAATAACCATAATCCCCCAAGAGGTAACGTCCTTGGGGGATTTGTAATTAATTTAGGAGCTTGAGTGAAAATTGACTAAAAGCAGCTTACCAATCTTACACCTTAACCATAGATGGGCATTCTTGATTATTTTCCATTACCTAAATTATATGGGTCGCCCGGGACTCGAACCCGGAACTAATCGGTTAAAAGCCGAGTACTCTACCATTGAGTTAGCGACCCCAGTAATATTTGTTTTTTTCTACAGTTATTTATCTTAGCACGGGTTTATTTTTTTTGGCAACCATTTTTGAGAAAAATTAGAAAAAATTGGCAATAAATCTAACGAGCATCATTTTACTGGCCCCCGGTTCGAGATATAGCAAGCGATCGCCCGTATTCATCGAGTTTCTCGGAGCTGTCCAAGGTTCCAAACAAAAATACTCCTTACCCTTAACCGTCCAGAATACCACCGTCGAGTAGGCCGCCGTATAGCTAACCGTAATTCGCAAATCCCTACTGGCATCGTAGGCCCTAGCCGCTAGGCCAGTAATCTTTTCAAAGGCCACGTCAATTTCATCAATGTTCGGGTCGAAGCAGCCCGTGTTATCTCTAATGGCCCCCGTTCTCTGCTCCCTATATTGCATGGCCGGAATCTCGAAGCGCAGTTGGCTTTTATCGAGGGCCAAAAAGTAAGGATGCAGGCCGCTAGAGAAGGGCATCTTTTCCTTTCCTATATTAATATAGCGCTGGGAAATTTCCAAGACGTTGCCTTTGATCTGGTAATTGAAAATCAGTTTAAACTCAAAGGGGTAAACTGCCAGAGTCTCCTCGTTGCTGGTTAAGACTATTGAAAGAAATGCCTTGTTTGTGGTGACTTGTTCTGCCACTTCCCAAGGTAAGTCCCGCGCAAACCCATGTTGTTTCAGATGGTACTTGCGGCCATTATAGTTATAGCTGTTCTCGGGTAAATTGCCGCATAAGGGAAAGAGAATCGGAATACCACCCCTAACGGTTAGTTCGGGATTAGCAAATCTCTCGGCATCTAGGTAGAGTAGTTCTCGATCGTTAACGCGCCAACTGGTAATAATGCCACCGCGTTCTGGAACCACATCGATGCTTGAGGAGGAAGCTTTGTCCTGGAGGGTATAGGTTTTGTATTGTTTATTCTCAACAGCGATCGCAAACACTTTTATTTTTTGGGAATTGGGAATTGGGAATTGTTTCGGAGTTTTTGTCCGTAGGTAGTTCTTTAAGTTCTCCAACCGGAGAGATCGATAACTCTATCGCCCGATTTTGCCTCTGGCAAGTTCGATTGTATTTCCATTTTCGGAGTTTCTATAAAAGGTTCCTTAATAAAAGGCTCTTTTATAAAAGGATCCTTTTCTTCTTTAAAACTCGGATAGTTTTTTAAGCTGTCCGATTCTCCTTCTTTTGATTCAATTCTGGTATGAGAAACTGGTAAATTTTGGGGTTCGTTCTGCTCGCGTTCCACTCCCATTATCGTTTTTTCTCTAATATTCGGGAACTTAGGTAAACTCGGTTGGTTAATCTGGGCGCTTCCCTGGGAATCTCCCAGAGAGTTTTTGCTAGTTTTAGGGGCCGAACTATCGAGTTCTAGTACCAGAGGCGATCGCATCGGTTGCTCGAAAATGCTCGAAAGACGGCCTATATGCCGAAGAATTTCCTCGCCTTTTTCTCCCCCTACCACTTGAGGTTGATAATTTTGCACCACCACTGGCAAAAACTCCACCTTCATTTTGTCTTGTTTCAGAGACACCCTTAAGACTGCCGTCTCGTAATCGCTGGCCGAGTTACCGCCAAAAATAAAATTACCTAGGGAGTAGATAATCGGTCGTCCTTTATAAATTTCGCCTCCCTGCAAGACCCTGGGATGATGTCCCACCACCAAATCTGCTCCTCGATCTATGGTGAAGCGGGCCAAATCTATCTGCCAGTCTCCCGGATAATCCGAGAGTTCCACACCCCAATGATAGTTAACCACAATCCAATCTACCTGGTCTCGCAGCACTGCAATATCCGCAGCTATGCGATCGTTATGACGAGCATTAATACCTGCTTGTCCGTCCCTTGCCCCACGAAGATCGGCATCGTAATACCCCAGGTAGGCAATGCGTTTGCCCTTAACTTCAATAATTTGAGGTCGTCGCGCTTTTTTTAAATCTTGACCCGCACCCACATGGTGGATGCCTGCTAATCGTAGAGTTTCTATCGTGTCCACCAGTCCTGGCTCCTCGTAGTCCATAATCAGATCGTTGGCCAGATTTACCACATCTATTCCCCCCTCTGTCAAGACTTTGACATATTCGGGCTCTGCTTTGTTGTTCGAGTTCTTAGTGGAACCTACTTTTGGAGAGCGGGTAAAAGCATTTTCCAGATTGACCATTGCCAAGTCTGCTTCTCGGTACTCATCTATTTTGGCGAAGGGCCTGGAGTAATCCTTACCTACCACCTTGCTAAAGGAATCCGATAAGTTAACATCTCCTGCAAACATTAAAGTAATAGTCGGGTCTGCCGGGTTTAGGACTTGGTTATGATAGGCAACTTCTACTTTTTCTAAAGCTGCCTGAACGGTTTGGGCATCATATGCACCACGTCTGACCAGCACCTCGTGGTAACTCACCCAACACCCTAAGATAAAAGCTGCCATCGCAGAACCCATCAGCAATAGAGAGCGAACTGCATGAAAATTCAGACCTTCGATGCTAGTGTCGATTATCGATGGCCCCATTCTTCTGCTAGACTTATTTTTCTGCTTGCTTGCTGGCGTTACCAGGCGAACCGTTCGCTGCCAAAGAATCTGGGGGGAACCGACAAATTTTGCTATTATCCTCACTCTCCTCAGTGTCGGCGAGTTGAGCCGGGCAAGTTGATGGCAGATAAATTTTATGAGGCGATCTGCTGGCGGTTCTTGTTGGAATTCTACTAGGACTTGCAGGGTTCCTGCTGTCCCTTGTTGAACTCGGGCATAAATTCCTTGAGGTGTTAGTTCCCTGTTAATCCAATAACCGATCGCCTGAAAATTACCCCCACGGGCTAGCTCTAAAATAGATATTTGAGAGGAACTTTGTGTGTATGCCATTCTTACCTAACTCTATTTATCTTTTTTCCTGGCTGGGATTTACCGGATTGGGGATTTTTACCACACAGTTGTTTTTTGTAGATCGAACCCTGTCCCGGATGTCAGTGATTTGAGTCACAAAGGGCTTTTTTTTTACCCAGATATTAGATTATAGCATTTCCATCTCTAGTGTAAACAGAAGAGCAAGTCAATTGCTAATTGTCAATCGTTAAGTGTGCCTTTACCATTAACAATTGACAATTCCCAATTCCCAAAAAGCATCAGCTTTTTGGGAATTGGGAATTGGCAATAGTTGAGCGAGTTTTTTTCTCTTAAAATATTTTTCACAACCAATGGGCGGATTGCTATTTATAAAATTGCCTTATTTTTAGCTTAAATTTCTCTTTTTACCAAAACTGACTTAGCAAATCAGTTTGGCAATAAACAAGAGAACTTTAACCCAATTTCCGATTCCCGATTCCCCATTCCCAAAAAGCGGTAGGTTTTTGGTTACCGACAGCAACCCCTCATTAGGGGTTGCTGAATAAATATGAAAAGTCCTTACCCTGCCTTTTTCAGCAGACCCTAATTAAAAAAAATCGAAAAAAAATAGCTGCTCAAAAGCAATTGGCCAAGCTCGGGAGCTAGCACCAAAGCTTATCAGCAGCCTTAGATCGCGAAAGACAGATCCTAGGGTTACTAGCGAATATACTCCTTTAAAATGCTGTTGCGATTGGGATGGCGCAACTTGCGCAGGGCCTTGGCCTCGATTTGTCGAATTCGCTCCCGGGTAACGTTAAAAATTTGGCCAATTTCTTCTAAGGTCTTCATGCGGCCATCGTCTAATCCGTATCGCAAGCGCAACACGTCCCTTTCGCGAGGGCTAAGGCTATTTAACACGCTCTCTAAATCTTCCCGCAATAGATTTTTGGAAACTCGATCTTCTGGAGTTTCTCCGTCTGATTCGATAAAGTCTCCCAGTCGAGAATCTTCTTCTTTGCCAATGGGTGTTTCGAGGGAAATAGGCAGTTGAGCCGATTTGGCTATAAATCGCAACTTCTCGATCGTCATCTCCATTTTGGTTGCGATTTCTTCTTCTGTGGGCTTGCGGCCAATTTCTTGGGACAAAATTTTGGTGGTTTTCTTGATGCGAGATATGGTTTCGTAGAGATGAACCGGTAAGCGGATGGTGCGAGATTGATCCGCGATCGCCCGAGTAATTGCCTGACGGATCCACCAGGTCGCGTAAGTGCTAAACTTATAACCTTTTTCGTGGTCGAATTTCTCTGCGGCCCGGATTAAGCCTAAACTGCCTTCCTGAATCAAGTCTTGGAACGAGAGTCCTCGATTCATGTATTTTTTAGCGATCGACACTACCAGGCGCAAGTTTGACTGTACCATTTTTTCTTTAGCGCGGCGTCCTCCGTGCAAGCGTCGCTTAAACTCCCACAATTCCATGTCAACTGCTTGTGCCCACTCCAAGTCTTGGGGCAGGCGATCCAAATGGAAGATTAATTCTTCGCGAATTCGCTCTAATTCTAATAAATCGGCTATTTTGCGTGCCAGTTCGATTTCTTCATCTGCCCTCAGCAGGCGAATTCGACCTATTTCTTGCAAATATAGGCGAATCGAATCTTCGGTGTATTGCTTTTTGCAGGTTGAAGTGGCACTACTGCTTTTACGCTTAGATTTGCTGGCTTTTTCGATTTTCGCTGTCTGCGTATTCCCTAGATGCACTTCTACATATCCTTGTTGTTTTTCTGTCTCTTCCATCAATAAATCTACTTCGCTGCCTGATGTCAAGAGCCCTAAGCTTGCCTCGCCCACGGACTCGCTCAAAACTCGCTCTGATTCTCTGGTGATTTCCATTTCCATTACGTTATTAGTCCCGGTCATGCTTTTCCTCATCCTTCTTGGTTTAAGAGTTAATTTCATCGGATTTTCTGCCTCAGGGGGAAGAAAATCGCCTACAGAAATTAGACAAATTCTCAGTGTTATTTTTAAGCTTTACAAAACTTCCCCGCCTTGAGTACTTATATGTCTAGGTCTAGGTCGTCCGCAGCACTTCAAACATCAGCGCGATCTTGCCGATCGCCGCCTTAGTTGCAAAGCTCTTAATCTATTGTATTAAGAGACCCTATCGCGAGCTACTATGGCGCAATTTATTTAAAATTTTTGCTGAATCTTGCCACTGAACGCTATAAGTTTTGCTGGCACTACCAAAAATTCATGGGCTTACTAACACTTTTTAAATCTGTTAATTTCTAAGAGCTACGTTCCGATGGCCTTAGTCGTCCTTCGTTACTTTTTCGTTACTTTTTCGTTACTTTTTCGTTACTTTTTGCTATGGCTCTAGCAAAAGGATTTTTTGGCACTATTTTTACATCCTCAGCACAAATACCCTCGTATAAATACTTAAGGAGAACGCCACTGAATAACTAGACTGATACCCTACGCTATTTCGAGTTTGCCTCTCATGCCATAGATCGATTAGACATTATAAATCCATAAGGCTATTTTTGCCCTCTTAGGGAGCCTTTTGCTTTGTTTTATCTGCTTTGTTTTACCTGCTTTGTTTTACCTGCTTTGTTTTACTCTCTCCCTTGACTAAAACATCATCAAAACAATGGCCTCTTTTGGCACAAACGGCCTCTCCAAACATCATACTTTTGAGAATAGCTAAAACTCTCGCTCCTTTTTTCTTAGCTCCACAGTTTTTTTACTTTTAGCTCGGCTTTAATTACATCAGCTAATGTTTTCGCTCTTTCTTCTGCTACTGATGATTCGTTTATTTGATTGTTTGTTTTGGAGTTACATGGATTTTTGCAACTCTAATTATAATTTCCACTATGGCTGATGTCATAATGCCTTTTTTATGTAAGTTAGCTCAATTTTTTAAATTTGACACTAAATTTTTTGTTAAGTCACGTTAAGTTTTTAACGTTATGCTGTTAAGTACAATTTTTTTTAGGGGGGACCAACTTTTTCCCTCTATTGTCCTCTTTCTTGGTTGCCGACCGCTGAAAATTAATTAAATTGGACAATGGCCATTGCTTTCCTCTTGGCCCCTGGGTATTGGGCCCCAAAATTTTCCTGGGACGGGAACTGGACATTAGTTAAGCAATCCTGGGTTGCGATCGCTTGGGTATCTCTTAATGCCTGAAATCAGCCAAATACAGCCAGGATAGCCCTAATTACCCCACCGATCGTGGGTTGCGATCGCTCTTCATACCAGCATCGCCACCTGGCTGCAAAATAACCACTATGTCATTATTTCTATTGCATTAATAATACAAGCAGTTTTCGCAGGAAAGTAACTATAGCAATGCTAAACTGTTTGTAATCAATTAAAAAGTAAGTAAAAACTTTGAAACTCTTTGTCATTCCCAAAGAGATGTTTTTCCCGAGAATTTGGTGATATATATATTAACGTGCAGCTTTATTTGCGTTTTAGCTTACTAAGTAAATTGAAAATTGGTTTGTTGCTCTTGGCCAACAGTTCATCAATTACCTAGACGAAAATAAGCAGATCTTTCTTTAACGCGCTACCCAAAAGGTATGCCAAAACCACCTAAGGGACTTGCCAAAAAATAAAGTACCACTCTTGTAGTAGCGCCAGAACGGCGCCCCGATGTTAAATGGGTAATTTGTTAGTTGTCAGTTTTTAGTTGTCAGTTGTCAATTGTTAGTTAAAAGCGCTAGTAGCGCATCTGGTGTTAAAAAGTGAACATTTTTTCATTAGAGCAACTAACAACTAACCACGCTCCAACTGACAAAAGCGTTAATATTTTTACCCACATTTTTAACCTAGATGCCCTAGTAGGTTGGGTGTCGCGAAACGGAGATTACTATTGCCGATATCTTATTAAATTACAACTCCCTAATACAAGCCCGCATCATTCCAGGGTGCTGTTGCTTTTCCTTGTTTCACCCAAAGGCGTGCCCGCGATGCTTTTGTGGACATTGCAGGAGAACCATCAGGATTTTGTACTGGTACTCGTCCGAGAAAGTTCTAAGTCCCTAAGATCGCCAAAAGCGTTGTGTGCTGCAATTACGCAGCGCCTTTACCCAAAAAGGCAAACAGATAATCCAGACTAAGGAAACATCTGGAAGTGTTATCGCTTTTTGCTGACGATCTAGCCAACTCTTAGTTAGATGTTGGGTCGTCCCTGGATTCCCGCAGAAGTTGACCCTAGCGGTAGTAGTTTAGATAAAGTTCAAGATTGTTATAGCATGACCAGAAAATTTTTAAAAATCAATTTTCAATTTTAATTTACTAAATACCTAAGAGAACCGGTATTCCTATCAGAATCTTATCAGAAGTAACTCGATGAAAAAATTAACTGAAAAATTACTGTCAAGCATATAAGAATATGTCGTATAATTTTAGTAAAGCTCGAAAAAGAGGGAGTTTTTCCAAAAAAGGCCCTTATGGGGACTGCCAAAAGAGGGCCATTGAGTAAAAATACTTGGGTTTGAAAAAACGTCCCTTAGATAGTAGAGTTGAAAAGTTGTAGTTAGAACGAAAAGTCCAAAATTGAAACGCAGAACTTTGTCCAAAATACCGAACGACTTTCTCAGGGCCGTAGCAATGGAACGGGGCGTAACTGAGACCGAACTAGAAGCCCTATCAATGGCCCTTGAAGGCCAGACCACCAACTCGATCGCTACCCAACTGGGCATCAGCGACATAGCCATCCGCAAACGGCTGGGAGAGGTGTACAGGAAATTCGACATCAAAGGTAAAGGCCCAGGCAAATTAGTCGAATTAAAGTACATATTAGAATCCCAATATCAAGGGAAACCCCAACCAAGTCCAAAGGCAGAAGCACGGGAAGCGCCAGTGGCCACCGAAAGTTGGTCCCCACCTTCTGTAGGTAGCACTGCCAACGAACCACCTTACCAAGATTGGGGCGAAGCACCCGATGTCTCGACCTTCTACGGGCGGAAAGAAGAACTGGAAACCTTGAGTGGATGGATTCAAGAAGACGGTTGTCGCTTGGCGACCATCTTGGGTATGCCAGGAATCGGCAAAACCAGCCTGACAGTAAAACTCGCCAAAGACCTAGAAGATAAGTTTGATTATGTGATCTGGCGTTCCCTGGCCAATCCTCCATTTCTCAAAGATTTGTTGGTCAACCTGATCCAAATTCTCCCCAGCCCCGTAAGCTTACCCAGCCATACCAAAGGCCTAGTTTCCTTATTTGTGGAACAGTTACGGGAGCATCGCTGCCTGTTGGTTTTAGATGATTTCGAGAATCTCCTGGCCCGGGACGAATTAGCAGGAAATTACCGTCCAGAATTTCAAGACTACGAAATGTTCCTGAAACGAGTAGCGGAAGTAAACCACCAAAGCTGCTTGGTAACAGTTACATCGGAAGCACCGGCAGAACTATCCCTATTAGAAGGCTCGAAAGTTCGCGCCCTAAAACCTGGTTCTTCCGAAGAAATTGCCAAAGCAATTTTCCAAGAAAAAGGTCTTTCTGCCAATCGCCAACAATGGTCGGAATTACTAAAACGCTATCAAGATAACTTGCTAGCATTTAAACTGGTTGCCGCGACAATTAAAGATTATTTTGGCAACAATATTGGCACTTTTTTACAAGCAACGGAATTGTATTCTCAAGAGAATATCGACTATTATCTGGAGATGCAATTCGATCGCTTGTCAACTTCTGAAGAAGAGATTATGTATTGGCTGGCGATCGAAGGCACGCCGGTAGCATTGTCTCAATTGCGCAGCGCATTTTTGTTGCCAGTATCCCTCTCAGACTTAGTAGAAAATATTAAGTCTCTGTCGAGGCGATCGCTCATAGACAAAACCGTGGAAGGCGGCGATACCCTCTTCACCTTGCAACCCTTGGTACGGAAATACGTCACCAGTCACTTTGTCAAGAGCGTTTGTAATGAGATTCGCAACTTTGCCCGCACTCAAAAAACTCAGAATCTCAAACTGCTAGTCAGCCACTCCCTCAAACCAAATGGCGATGGCAAAAAAGGCGAAAAATCGGATACAGTTCTAACCCTAGTGAGTTATTCAATTCAAATCGAATTAATTCCTCAAATAGGTTACGAAGAGCTCGTCAATATCTTGGAACGAATCGTTTCGATGTTACCAAAACAATCCCCAATAGAAGTGGGATACGCACGGGAAAACATTCGCTTGATTCTAGATGCCCTAGAAGAAGACTTAGGCGAAGCTAAGTAAGCAACTCCTTCGGGATTGGGTAATGGGTAATAGGTAATGCAATTGTGTTAATTGTTAACTTCCTATTCCCCATTCTCAATTGCCAATTCCCAAACAAAAAAAAGCTATGAGTTACTGTATCAATCCTAAATGTACTCATAAAGAAAATCCCGATAAGATTGCAGAGTGTCAGCATTGCGGCTCAAACTTATTAATCAACGCTCGCTATAGAATCCTAAAACCCCTGCGCGAAAATCCGGCCTATCCAACGGATATTTACGAGGTAAAAGATTGGGGAGAAGGGAGAGATTGGGGCGCTGTAAAAATAATGAAAGTTCTCAAATATAGCAACAATAAAAATTTAGTAAGTCTATTTCAACGAGAAGCAAGAGCATTAATGTGGTTGAGAAATTCGGGGATTCCTAGAGTAGAACCAGATGGCTACTTTACAGTTTATCCTAATAACAGTTCTCAACTATTGCACTGCTTAGTAATGGAAAAAATAGAAGGAGAAAATTTAGAAGATTGGTCGAATAACAGGCAGGATGCCCGTTCAACGGGTAACAGGCAGGATGCCTGTTCTACCCAAACAGAGATTTTAGATTGGCTGAAACAATTAATAGAAATTTTAGACTTAGTACACGAACAAAATATTTTTCATCGGGATATTAAACCATCTAATATTATCTTAAGAGCAAACGGCCAATTAGCTTTAATAGACTTCGGGACGATCGCTGTAGGTAACGGCGGTAAAACTCAAGTAGGAACAACCGGATATGCTGCCCCAGAACAAATAGAAGGTAAAACTGTAGTGCAATCGGATTTTTTTGCCTTGGGTAGGACTTTCGTGCATTTAATTACCGGGCGATCGCCAATGGATTTTTCCCAAGAGCCAAAAACAGGTCAATTAATCTGGCGAGATAAAGCGCCCCAGGTATCAAAACCTTTGGCAGATTTAATAGACGATTTGATGGCAAAATCCCCAAAAAAGCGCCCGCAAAATACGAGAAAAATTCTCCGACGTCTCGAAAGAATTGTTAATAACCAAAGAAGAGAACACATCTGGTTCGATAGTCAAAAATTATCTGTAGAACAGGCATCCTGCCTGTTATTCGCAGTGTTATTAGCAATAATTAGTGCCAGATTGCTGCTGCCAAATATCGAAAATTTTTGGCAAGAATTCGCAGCAACCAATATTGCCAATATTCTGAATAAAACGGGGACGAAAAATTATAAAGAGCGCAAATACGAGACCGCAGAAATATTTTATAGAATGGCGCTAATGGCAGATTCGGACTTTAATAAATCTCGCTATGGATTGGGTGCAGTTTGCGAACAGCGGGAAGATTTTGATTGTGCTAAAAAACAATACGAATTAGCGATGCAGGATAAAAATATCCGATTAGCAGCTCGCGCCACTAATAATTTAGCTCGCTTGTACATTTTTCAAGAACGAGATTATCAGACAGCGATTGTTTTAGCATCGGTAGCTTTGAAACAAGCAGAAAGTCCGGCCATAGAAGCTAAAGTTAAATCGGATTTATATAAAAATTTGGGGTGGGCGCATTTTGTGGAAAATCGCTATGGGGAGGCAGAGGAAAATTTGCTCGAAGCGATCGCCACCGATGAAACTAACACCCCGGCCTATTGTTTGTTGGCG
This sequence comes from uncultured bacterium, assembly GCA_964609515.1. GTDB lineage: Bacteria > Cyanobacteriota > Cyanobacteriia > Cyanobacteriales > Microcoleaceae > CALKCV01. The sequence continues at coordinate 24,285 of CAZSTZ010000057.1, forward strand.
CAAGTATTAGAAGCGCGGGAAAAAGAAACCGAAGCACTGGGGCAATGGCAAAAATGCCTCGATTATTCTACTCCCCCTCAAAACCCGGAAGTCAATACCTGGAAAAATATGGCAAAGCAAAGGTTAAAAGGCAAGAGTTAAGAGGCGAGTAGGGTGCGCAGTGCGCACCTTACCGATTAACAATTAATAATTAGGTTATTCAGCAAATTTTGTAGTAGGGGAATCCAGAATATTCTAGTATTGGCATCTGGGGGCGATCGCCTGTACCATAGAGCTCGTAGGGTGCGCACCGCGCACCTTACCGATTACCAATTACCCAAAAAAAATACTTATGACAAATACTCAAACTCAAATTACTACTACCTATCAAACAGAAGACCTACAACAAATTCTTCATTTAGCGATCGCCAAAAGAGAAGAAGGAGGAGAATTAACCAAAGCACAAGTTATGGAAATAGCGACAGAAATGGGGATAACCCCAGAAGAGCTCGAAGTTGCTGAAAAAGAATGGTTATTGCGTAAGGAAGAATTTCAAGAAAAACAAGTATTTGACTCCATCCGCAAGCAAAAACTAAAGCAAAGTCTAATAAAATATGGTATTGTTAATACCTTCTTAGTTTTGCTCAACCTAGCAACCGCTCATACCCTATCTTGGAGCTTACCAATTTTACTATTATGGGGAGCGTGGTTAGCCCTAAAAGCGTGGATAACTTATCAAAACGACGGGGAAGAATACGAAAAAGAATTTCAGCGCTGGCGTTTAAAGAAACAAGTAGGTAAATCTATTGGCAGTTTAGCCGATAGAGTCTTTAAAAGCTTGCAGGCCTAATTGGGAGACAAGGGCAGACTTGCGGCAGACTTGCGCGGACTTGCGGCAGACTTGCGGCAGACTTGCGAGGACAAGGAGGACAAGGGGGACAAGCTTCGTTCGATTTTTAACCACTCCCCCCTCTCCCTTGTCTTCCCCCTCTCCCTTGTCTTTCCCCTTCCTATTCCCGATTAATTTTAATCTGTTCCATCTGAGCGGGGCTCAAAGCTGCTTCAGTCAATAAAACCCCCTTCAGGTCGATACCATCAAGATTGGCCCCCACCAGATTAGCTCCGGTCATATTAACTCGAACCAGAACCGCATCGCTCAAATCAACCTCGCTGAGATTTGCCCCCTCAAAATTAACCCTCGTCAACTCCGTTTTTTTTAGGGTAGCGCCCTTAAGGTCCGCTTCTCGTAAATCGGCTCTACTCAGATCTGTGCCCCTAAGATCCGCATCCCCCAGATTTGCCCTCACCAAACAAGCTCCAGTAACATCGGTATCCCTGAGATCTGCATCTCTCAAATCTGCCTCAGTCAAATCTGCCCTGGTTAAATCCACGCCCCTCAAATCGCTGGCTTTCAAATTAGCTTGAGTTAAGATAGCATCGGTCAAATTGGCACCCCGCAGGTCGGTACCTTCAAAATTAGCACCCTTAAGATTGGCTCTCCTCAAATTAGTGCCGCTTAAATCGACATTTCTGAGGTCGGCACCGCTCAAATTAGCCTCCCTCAAATCGGCCCCGCTTAAATCGGCGCCCTGGAGGTCAAGTCCGCTGAGGTTGATGTGGTGGAGGGAAATATTGGGAGCTACTCGGTAAGCTCCATAAGCGCTGAGGTCGATACCATCGGATAAACGAGTTTTGTTGCTATAAATAGCGTTTTCTAAACTAGCTCCAACCAAACTCGCTTCCCTTAAATCGGCATCCCTGAGATTAACCCCCTTTAAATTAGCTCGATCCAGAGCAGCGCGGACGAGTTTAGCTCCCATGAGATTTGCTTTTCTCAGGTCAGCGCCTTTTAAATCTGCTCCTGACAAGTCTGCTCCTGCCAGCTCTGCTCCTGGGAGGGATACTTGAGGAGCGAGCAAATAGGCTCCAGTCAGATCCATATCTGGAGCCAAAAGCGTCCTGTGGCTGTACAAAGCTCCGGTCAACTTGGCTCCGAAAAGCAGGGCTCCCCTCAAATCCGCTCCACTGAGGTTGGCTCCGGCTAAATTTGCTTCGTCGAGATTGGCTCCGACGAAGTTGGCACCGATAAAACTCGCTTGTCTGAGGTCTGCTCCAGTAAATTCTGCTCCGACTAAACTACATTCTCTGAGACTTGCTCCTACGACGTTGGCGTTTTGGAGATTGGCAAGGTTGAGAAAAGACTCGGATAAGTCGGCACCGGCGAGATTTGCCTCGCTTAAATCTGCTTCGATGAGGTCTGCGTAACAGAGAATGGCTCCCCGGAGGTCGGCTCCTTTGAGATCGCTTCCCCTCAGATTGGCTCCTTTGAGTTCTGCACCTGCTAGGTCTGCTCCTCTAAGTTGTTTGTCTCTGAGGTCGAGGCGATTAAGAAAGTCACCGACGTTCATTAATAATTAATAATTAACAATTAACAAGTTCCCAATTAACGATTAACAATTATCAATTATTAATTGCTTGATAGATGGTTTGGGGCTGGAGTTCCTGGCACGTTTTTAATAGCTCCTCTGCGGCGAAGGTTTCGCGCTTCAGTTGTATTTGCAAGTTGGTTAGGGGCTCCGAACCTGAAGCAATTAAGAATTCCAGCTTGGAAAGGTGGGGCCATTTAACGATGCGTTCTAGGATGGCAGCGATCGCCTCCAGATAGGGATGAGTCGGTTCTCGATACCAATCTGCGGTTGTTTGGGAGGGTTGGTCGAAACCCAGGTGAACGATTAAGGATGCTTTGCCAAATACTGCGATCGCTACTGGTCTCGTTTCTTCCTGCAACAACAAATCGTAGTTTCTCGCCCATTCCCGCAATTGTTCTAAGCGTTCGTAGCGGTTTTGAATGGGGCAAAATTCCTTTGCGCCTCCAGGTAAGGCCATCACTTCGGGAGAGTTGGACCAGGTGCATTCTTCGGGGATTCCCGGTTCCCAATCTACGGCCACAGTTATTAAATAACTTTGTAATAGTAGATGACCGAGTTTTTGGGCTTTGGTGGCTAAATAAAGAGAATTATAATCGGTGGCTTCTATTAATAAAGGTACGCGATCGACTATTTCAATACCATAACCCTTTAATCCCGCTATTTTGCGAGGATTGTTGGTAATCAGCCGTATTTGTTTGACCCCCAAATCGTTTAATATTTGGGCACCCATGCCGTAGTTGCGCAGATCCGCAGGAAATCCCAATTTTTCGTTAGCTTCAACGGTATCCAGTCCCATGTCTTGCAGGGAGTAAGCTTTTAATTTATTGATCAGGCCGATACCGCGACCTTCTTGGCGCAAATAGACGATAACTCCGGCCCCGGCATTTTCGATGGTTTTCATGGCAGCTTGCAGTTGCATCCGACAGTCGCAACGCATGGAACCGAAGGCATCGCCGGTCAGACATTCCGAGTGTACTCGCACCATGACCGGTTTATCTTTGAATTTGGCCGGGTCTCCTTTTACTAGGGCCAGGTGTTCCGAGTTGTCTTGGGTGTTGCGGTAGGCGTAAATTTGGAAGTTGCCGAATTGGGTGGGTAGTTGAGCTACGGTTTCTCGATAGACGAAGCGATCGTGTCGCAGTCGGTAGCTAATTAAGTCGGCAATGGTTATCAGTTTGAGGTTGAAGGTTTTGGCATACTCTATGAGTTCCGGCAAGCGGGCCATCGAACCGTCGGGGTTTTGGATTTCGCAGATGACTCCCGCCGGATATAAACCAGCAAATCTGGCCAAGTCAACGGCTGCCTCTGTATGGCCCGCTCGTTTCAAAACCCCTCCTTCTCTGGCCCGCAACGGAAAAATGTGGCCCGGACGGCGCAGGTCGTCGGGTTTGGTGGCCGGATTGATGGCAGCTTGGATGGTTAGGGCCCGGTCTTCGGCGGAGATGCCGGTGGTGACTCCCAGATGGGGGGCGGCATCGATGCTGACGGTGAAGGCTGTTTGGTTGCTGTCGGTGTTTTTGCTGACCATGAGGGGGAGGTCCAGGCGGTCTAGGCGATCGCCGGTTAAGGCCAAACAGATTAAGCCTCTGGCGTGGACTGCCATAAAGTTCACCATATCGGGGGTGGCGAACTGGGCCGCACAAATGACATCGCCCTCGTTTTCTCGATGTTCGTCATCGACAACTACAATACAGCGGCCAGCTTTGAGGTCTGCCAGGGCGGCATCGATGGAGTCGAATTGAAAAGATTGGTTTGGTGGGTTCTGGTGGCTCTCGTTCACAGAAAGTCTCTAAATAACCGTATTTTTCTTGAGGGACACTTGCATTTGATTGTAGCTTCTTTATCCCGAGTTGTTTTTTGACGTTTTTATTACTTTTAGTTTTACTTTTAGTTTTACTGTTTTTTATTGCTGACTTCAATTAGTTTATAATTATCAAGTAATTTGCATTTTCGCCCGCAAGATTATGCTTGTAAATGAGATTATTAAACTGTTAGGAAAACCATATTTTCAAACCGAAAATTGTCTGATTTATCGGCAGGATTGCTTGGAAGCAATGCTAGGATTACCAGAAAATTACATTAATTTAACCGTTACCAGTCCTCCTTATAATATCGGCAAAGATTACGAAAAGACTATGCCATTAGAGGATTATTTGAGTTGGTGTAGTTTGTGGATAAAAGAAATTTATAGAATAACAAATAATAACGGTGCTTTTTGGCTCAATTTAGGATATTTATCGATTCCAAATCGGGCTAAAGCGATTCCTATTCCCTACCTGCTTTGGGATAAAATACCTTTTTATTTAATTCAAGAAGTTGTCTGGAATTATGGGGCTGGAGTGGCGGGTAAAAAATTCTTTTCTCCCAGGAATGAAAAGTTTTTGTGGTATGTTAAGAATCCAGATTTATATACGTTTAATCTGGATGAAGTGCGGGATAAAAACGTTAAGTATCCCAATCAAAAAAAGAACGGTAAAATTAAAGTAAATCCTCTGGGAAAAAATCCTACTGATGTTTGGAGTTTTCCTAAAGTGACTTCAGGTAAAAATCGGGCTTCAAAAGAGCGAACTTCCCATCCAGCGCAATTTCCACTGGCGGTTATCGAGAGAATTATTAAGGCGGCGTCGAACCAAAATGAAATTGTTTTTGACCCTTTTATGGGTTCTGGAACTACGGCGGTGGCTGCTTTGAGTTTAAATAGGCAGGTTATCGGGTTTGAAATTAGGGAGGATTATTGCGATATTGCTGCGGGCAGAATTGAGGATTTAATTAATAATTAACAATTGATAATTAATAATTAATAATTGGTTTGTGGTGGGTGAATTTGGTTGGTTGGCAGTTGGCTTATGGAGAGCCCAGAAACCGGGTTTTGCAGAAATTACCCGGTTTCTGAATTGCATTTTGGCAACGGATGGTTAGTTAGGATCCGAAGTAAAAGAAGTCCATTTTTTGTGCGCAATTGCGCACATTTTGGGTAGAAGTTAGATTTGTGCGCAATTGCGCACTTTTTGGGGACCGAAATTAAAGAAGTCCATTTTTTGTGCGCAATTGCGCACTTTTTGGGGACCGAAGT
>CAZSTZ010000058.1:0-9970 GCA_964609515.1 uncultured bacterium
CCTTAGCATCTTCAGTAATTGCTCGCACTTGTACCACGATTTTTTCCAACAACCAGAGCTTCTCTTCTAAAGATAAGTTCTGAATGGAGTTTTCCAGTTCTAATAATTTAGCTGAAACCATCTTGACTCCTTAATAACTTTTGTGAAAAATTCCTAGCGGATGCAACATCGCCACTTCATTCATCAACCTCAAACAAGGAGCGAGGTAAGCCTGACTGACGAATAATAGATTGCAAAGTACCAATCCTTACTTCTTTATAGTTAGGAACCGGAACGGTAACAGTTGAGTCCTCTGTTCGCAATTGCATCATAATATGGCTACCGCGAACTCTCACTTCCACAAAACCCCATTCCTCCAAAATTCTACAAACTTCTTTTGCCGATAAAACCCTTAACTTACCCAACTTTTACCTCCACCCGCTCTACAAAAACTTCGTTATTTAAGCGACGCTCAACTTCTGAAGCATCGGCAGTCTCAAAAAAAAGTTCTAACGCTTCAATCAAATTCAATCGCGCTTCTTCTGCCGTGTCTCCTTGACTGGCAAGATCCAGTTCCGGACATAAAGATACATATCCATCACCCTCTAGCGAGATAATCGCTGTTAGTTGTTTGGTTTGCTTCATATTCTTATAGTTCAATTGATTTTTATTTCTCTAGTTTAGCAGGCTTCGTTCGGGTTGTTGCTGTTTTCTCCTGGGTAAATTTTCAAGCGATGTTGCATGCCGCTTGCGCTTCGCCAACGCCCCCCCAACAGCCAATCCGCAGTTTTTTCCTCTGGCTCCCCCCAACTCAGCGGGGGGCGGGGGGGATCGAACTCCCCTGCGTTCCGAAGCTCTCGGAATCCCCTACTAAATCTATTGAACAGGCAAGATGCCTGTTCTACGTTGTTACTACGAAACTACCGATTATGAGGAGAATCTAAATCTAACTCCGGTCCTATAGGTACAATTCCCGCAGGATTAACGTTGGGGTGACTCTGATAATAATGCCTCTTGATGTGGTCGAAATTGCAAGTTTCTTTTACTCCTGGATGCTGATAAATATCTTTAAGATAATTCCAGAGATTCGGATAATCCCAAAGGTGGCGTAAATTGCACTTAAAATGAACGTAATAAACCACATCAAAACGCAGCAAAGTTGTAAACATACAAATATCTGCTTCCGTCAGGCGATCGCCGCACAAATAACGCTGCTGTGACAACACTCCTTCCCAATAATCTAACGCTGCAAATAAATCTTTTACTCCCTCTTCATAAGCAGATTGAGTAGTAGCAAAACCCGCCCGATAAACCCCGTTATTAATTGGTTGGTAAATAGCGTCTATGGTTTCGTCAACTTTTGCCTTTAAATCTGGGGGCAATAAATTAAAATTCGATTCCGCCAAAGCATTAAACTCGGTATCGAACATCCGAATAATTTCGCGGGATTCGTTATTAACAATTGTCTCTTTTTCCTTATCCCAAAGTACCGGAACTGTTACTCGCCCGCTATAATTAGAATCTGCCTTGAGATAAACCTCCCAGAGATAATTTTTGCCGTTAACGTTATCGGGAATAGCGCCCGGTTCCGTCTCGGAAAATTCCCAACTATTTTGGTCTATTACTGCCGCCACAACCGACAAACCAACGGCATTTTCTAATCCTTTTAAGCGCCGCATAATTGCAGTTCGGTGCGCCCAAGGACAGGCCCATGAAATATAAAGATGATAGCGTCCCGCTTCTGGTTTAAAATCGCTGGAACCGTCGGCGGTAATTTGGTTTCTAAAAGTAGTAGATGGACGGACAAATCTACCTTTTGAGTCTTCTTGTTCGCGCCGGGGTATCCATTTCCCATCCGCTAATATTCCTAATCCCATAGTTTAACAATTAATAATTAACAGTTAACAATTATAGTAGAAAAGTAGTGAAGGAGCCCAGAAACCAGGTTTTTCTAAAAAACCTGGTTTCTTAAATGCCTTGGAGCCCAGAAACCAGGTTTTTCTAAAAAACCTGGTTTCTTAAATGCCTTGGAGTCCAGAAACCAGGTTTTTCTAAAAAACCTGGTTTCTTAAATTAAATCGGCTTTTACCACATTTTAGTTATTATGCCTGTTTTCTTTATATTTTCTTTAGAAATAGCCCATCGAGGATGTCCAAATTAAGCCGTGGGGGTAAAAATTCCTAAACCTTCCAATATATCTTTTAAAAAAGTTGACTTTTTGTATTTAAGGCTACAAACAGGCTAACAAGTCGGTTGTAAGATGCCAGCTTACAACTGCCAGAGTTTAATTAAACAATAAAAAAATAGCGAAATGACAGCGGAATTCAATCGACGAAAATTTCTCATTTATAGTTCTGCCGCCCTGGCAAGCACTCTACTGCTAAAAGGATGCGGCGGAACTTCATCAGAACAAACAGGCTCCACCGATGTTGCTGATGAAAATTCCATTAAAGTTGGCATCCTTCATTCCCTCAGCGGGACGATGGCCATCAGCGAACAAAGCGTCGTTGATGCCGAACTTTTAGCAATAGAAGAAATCAATCAAGCTGGAGGAGTTTTAGGCAAACAAATTAAACCTATCGTAGAAGATGGTGCCTCCACTTGGCCGACTTTTGCCGAAAAAGCTACGAAATTAATCGACCAAGATAAAGTGGCGACTGTTTTTGGTTGCTGGACTTCTGCCAGTCGCAAAGCAGTTTTACCAGTTTTCGAGTCAAAAAATCATATTCTCTGGTATCCCGTACAATACGAGGGCCAAGAGTGTTCTAAAAACATTTTTTACACCGGCGCGGCACCAAACCAACAAATAGAACCTGCGGTTCAATGGTTGTTTGAAAATAAAGGTCAAAACTTCTTTTTAGTAGGTTCCGACTATGTTTTTCCGCGCACTGCTAATAACATAATTAAAGCACAATTAGAAGCAATTGGCGGTCAAACTGTAGGAGAAGATTATATCCCCTTGGGCGGTACGGAAGTGACGCCAATTATTACAAAAATCAGAGCTGCTTTGCCTAATGGCGGGGTGATTTTTAATTCTTTAAATGGCGATAGTAACGTTGCCTTTTTCAAACAACTTCAAGGGGCGGGTTTGACTCCGGATCGATATCCAGTAATGTCGGTCAGTATTGCTGAGGAAGAAGTAAAGGCCATCGGCGTTGAATATTTGGAAGGTCATTATGCCGCTTGGAATTATTTTATGACCGTAGATACTCCAGCTAATAAAAAGTTTGTGGATGCTTTTAAAGCAAAATACGGTCAAGACCGGGTGACAAACGACCCGATGGAAGCGGCATATATTATGGTGTATTTGTGGAAACAAGCTGTAGAAAAAGCGGGTGATGCTTACGATTTAGAAAAAGTCCGCCAGGCAGCGATCGGGCAAACTTTTGACGCGCCAGAAGGGCAGGTAACGATGGATAAAAACCATCATTTAGCGAAATTTGTGCGCATCGGTGAGGTGAGGAATGACGGTTTATTTGAAATTGTTTCGGAGACTTCTTCCGCAGTAGAACCGGTGCCTTGGAATCAATATGTAGCTGAAACTAAAGGCTATGCCTGCGACTGGTCAGATCCTAGCAAAGGTGGTAAATATAAGATGTAATTTCTTTTTGGGAATGGGGAATGGATAATTGTTAATTAAAGCTATTCCCCATTCCCTATTCCCTATTCCCCATTCCCCAAAAAAAAAATGCTTCAATTATTAGATGGTTTGTTTAACGGGATTAGTATCGGTTCGGTTTTGTTGCTTTCTGCTTTGGGATTGGCGATTATTTTCGGACTGATGGGCGTTATTAATATGGCTCACGGCGAAATTATGATGCTGGGAGCATATACTACTTTTCTGGTGCAAAATTGCTTTAAGTTTTTGTTTGGAGATTTTGGGCAGGAAGTTTATATTTTATTTGCCCTGCCCATCGCCTTTTTAGTAACAGCTTTAATTGGCATAATCCTGGAAAGAGGAGTTATTAGATATCTCTACGGGCGACCGTTGGAAACTTTATTAGCCACTTGGGGCGTTAGTCTCATTTTACAACAATTCGTGCGCAGCGTTAGTTGGGTTTTAGTAATAGGTATTGCCCTGTTTTGTCTGCTGTTTTTTGGGGGTATGTGGTTTGTAGGTCGTCGTCCAGATTTTAAGAGGATTAAAAAATGGGTTTTAGCTGTTATTTTCCCCCTGTCTGCGGGGATAGCGATCGCTACTGGCGCAGTTATCGGGCAAATCTTTAAATTAGCCGTAACTAAACCCTGGTTTGGCGCCCAAAATGTTGACGTTACTGCCCCCAGTTGGTTGCGCGGCGGTTTGCCGTTAGCCGATAATTTTCAACTTCCCTATACCAGGATTTTTATTATTACTTTAACGGCGATTTGTTTGTTGGGAATTTACTTTTTTTTACAGCGTTCTATTTGGGGTTTGCGCATTAGGGCAGTTACCCAAAATCGCAGCATGAGTTCTTGTTTGGGCATTCCCACCGAGACCGTAGATGCCCTAACTTTTGCCGTGGGTTCCGGGTTAGCGGGAGTTGCCGGATGTGCCATTAGTTTGTTAGGGGCAGTAGGTCCGAATACGGGGCAAAATTACATCGTCGATACTTTTATGGTGGTAGTAGTTGGGGGCGTTGGTAAAATCGTCGGTAGCGTGGTGGCGGCAATGGCAATTGGTACTGTTAATTATTTAATAGGTTCGGGCACTTTGGCATTAATTTTAACTCCGATAGAGCCTTTAGCAAATTTCTTTGATTTCTTCTCCACTAGCAGCATGGCAAAGGTGATGGTTTTTGCTTTGATTATTGCTTTTTTGCAAGTAAAACCTGGGGGCATTTTTCCAGAGAAAGGACGTTCTGTTGATGGTTAATAATTAACAATTATAGCAATTCGATCCCCCCCAGCCCCCCTTAAAAAGGGGGGAGCAAGAGGAGCTTTCAAAGGGAGCATCCCATATTTGTAAAAAAACCAAAAAATTAACTATCTGTGTTAGTTTGTTCTTGGAGTCAGTTGCTCAACTAACCACTAACAACTAACCACTAACAAAAAGCATCTAATTCTTGGGTTTCTACAAAATTGAGATGCTCCCCTTTCAAAGTCCCCCTTTGCAAGGGGGATTTAGGGGGATCGCAGGTGTAATTTACCACACATAAAAACGCTATAAATAGCTAAAGGTTGAGAAAGTTATGGATTTTAAAAAACAATTGGAAAAAGGCGTTGGCTTTTTTAATCGCCTTTTTAAAAGCAACAAAATTAAAAACAACAAATTCTTAATAGAATTAGCGGTTGTTGCTGGCATTGCCTTATTTTTGATAATAATAATGCCTCTATTATTATCGGATTTTCGTCAGAATTTACTGGGGCGATTTTTAGCATTAGCAATAGTAGCTTTGGGTATCGATTTAATCTGGGGTTACACGGGAATGTTAAGTCTGGGTCATGGGGTATTTTTTGCTTTGGGCGGTTACGCGATCGCCATGTATTTAAAACTACAAATTCCCCCGGATGCTAGCTCTCAATTGCCAGATTTTATGCCCCTTTACGGCGTAAAAGAATTGCCCTGGTTTTGGCAGCCATTCCATTCTTTTCCCTTTACCGTCATCGCAATAGTAACAATTCCCGCAATTGTTGCCGGACTTTTGGGTTATTTAATCTTCCGCAACCGCATCCGGGGAGTTTATTTTTCCATCATCACCCAAGCAACAACTATTGTCTTTTTTAACTTCTTTAACGGGCAGCAAAAATTAATTAACGGCACCAACGGTTTAACTAACTTTCAAACTATCTTCGGTGCGAATTTTAACGACCCTAAAACTCAATGGATTTTTTACAGTCTAACCGTCTTATTTCTTGCTGCCAGTTACGCCCTCTGTCGGTGGTTAACTAGCGGGCGTTTTGGCAGATTATTAGTAGCAATTCGCGACGACGAAAGTCGGGTCAGATTTTCCGGTTACAACCCCACTGGATATAAAGTTTTAGTATTTGCAGTTTCCGGCGGTTTGGCAGGAATAGCGGGGGCAATGTACGCCCTCCAAACTGGTATAATTTCCCCAAAAGCAATGGATATTGCCTTCTCTATTGAGATGGTAATTTGGGTGGCGGTGGGGGGACGCGCTACTTTAGTCGGGGCAGTTTTAGGGGCACTTGTTGTTAATTATGCTAAGAGTATTTTGAGCGAACAATTCCCCCAAGTTTGGTTATTTTTCCAAGGCGCTTTATTTTTAATTGTGGTCATGGTTTTGCCTAATGGAATTGTCGGTTGGTTGCGCGATGATGGTTGGGATAAATTGATGCGATTATTGGGTAGAGGTAAGTACGTTACTACTTATCCCAGTTTGGAAGAAAACCCAGAAGTTTTGGAGGAACAAAAACAATTTGAAAAGAATTAATAATTAACAATTAACAATTGGTTGGTTAGCTTGCGATAAAGTTTGGTTAGCAGCGGATTTTGTAGCGGATGTAGCGGATGAGTTATTGCTAGGAAACAACCCCGTTTGTAGTAATCGCTTCAGCGATTTGTTAACGGGCGATATGTTGCTATAACAATTCCCAATTCCCCATTCCCAATTCCCAATTCCCAATTCCCCATTATGAAAATATTAGAAATAGAAAACTTAACAGTTAGCTTCGACGGATTTAAAGCGCTTAATAACCTCAACTTCAGCATGGAAGCGGGGGAATTGCGAGTAGTCATCGGCCCCAACGGCGCGGGTAAAACTACTTTTCAGGATGCGATTACTGGTAAGGTAAAACCGACGGAAGGACGGGTTTTATTTAAAGGTCGCAATTTGCAGAAATTTTCTGAATATCAAATCGTTCGGCAGGGTATCGGTCGCAAATTTCAAACGCCGCGAGTTTATCTCAATTTGACGGTTAAAGAAAATTTAGAGCTTTCTTGCAACCAGAATAAAAATGTCTTTTCTACTCTTTTTAAACCTGCTAAGTCTGGAGAAAAACGAACGGTGGTTAATTTGTTAGAAACCGTGGGTTTAACTCATAAGGCAGATTTTAAAGCGGGTTTGCTTTCCCACGGGGAAAAACAATGGTTGGAAATAGGTATGTTGGTCGCCCAATCTCCCGATTTATTATTAGTTGACGAACCGGTGGCGGGTTTGACTGATGAAGAGACGATATTAACGGGGGAGTTATTGATTTCTTTGGCGGAAAGTCATTCTATTTTAGTGGTAGAACACGATATGGATTTTGTCCGCCAAATTGCCCGAACTGTGACGGTTTTACATCAAGGTACGGTGTTGTGCGAAGGTACTATGGATGAAGTACAAAATAATCCTCGGGTTATCGAGGTTTATCTGGGAGAAGATTCGACAACTAACAATTAACAATTGACAACTAACAATTGACAATTAACAACTAACAATTAACAATTAACAACCAACAATTAACAACTAACAACTAACAAAAATGGTAAATAATGAATCCAATCAATTCCTGCCAATGTTACAGGTTTCTGGTTTAAACGTTTACTATGGAGAAAGCCATATTTTGCGTAACGTTGACTTGAGCGTTTTTCCGGGAAAAATGGTTTGTTTAATCGGGCGTAACGGTGTCGGTAAAACTACTATGTTAAAAACAATTATGGGGTTATTAAAACCTCGCAGCGGTCAGATTTATGTTGATGGCAAAACCATCGCCCATTTGTCTTCCGATAAACGCGCCCGCTTGGGTATTGGATACGTTCCCCAAGGTCGGGAAATTATACCTCGTTTGACGGTTAAGGAAAATTTATTATTGGGTTTAGAAGCGCGACGAGAACGAATTAAAAATCGAGAAGTTCCCGAGGATATTGTCGAGTTATTTCCGGTTTTGAAATCGATGTACGATCGCCGTGGGGGAGATTTAAGCGGCGGGCAACAACAACAGTTAGCGATCGCCCGCGCTTTGATGGGGCGACCGAGGTTATTGGTATTAGACGAGCCCACCGAAGGCATTCAACCTTCGATTATTTTGGAAATTGAGGCGGCAGTCCGTCGCATTGTGGAGACGACTGGCATTTCGGTGTTGTTGGTGGAACAGCATTTACATTTTGTGCGCCAGGCCGATTGGTATTATGCCATGCAGAAAGGAACTATGGTAGCTTCCGGCGCCACTCGCGAATTGAGTAACGAGGTTATACAGCGGTTTTTGGCGGTTTGATAAGTGTAAGATGAACGACGCGCTACTCGGTTTTTCCGTACCCCAGAAACCCGGTTTTGCCGAAATTACCGGGTTTCTCGACTTGTGGGGCTAGACTGGTTAACGGCATTTGGCAATTAATGTGTTAAAATGAGAAATGGCGATCGCCTCCTTAACAACCTTTATTTTACTTCTCAATCGACAACCAAAAAAACACCGCCAATGACTCAAAGAAAATCAACCAAAAAATCCATACTCAGAATAGAATATCTCGGCATCAAAAATTACCGTTCGCTCAAAGACATAGAACTAAAAAACATTACGCCCCTAACCGTATTTCTCGGCCCTAACGGCAGCGGCAAATCAACGATTTTTGATGTCTTCGCTTTCCTCTCGGAATGTTTTTCTTTAGACCTGCGAAAAGCTTGGGACAAACGAGGTAGATTTCGAGAATTGCGCAGTCGAGAAGCAGAAGGACCAATTGTTATCGAACTCAAATATCGAGAAAAAATTCGTCAGCCAATTATTACTTACCATCTCGCTATTGACGAAAAATCTAAAGGCCCTTACGTCGCAGAAGAATGGTTGCAGTGGAGAGAAGAAGAAACAAATAAAACCTTTCGATTTCTTGATTTCAAAGAAGGTAGCGGGCGAGTGGTTGTGGGGGAAATGCCAGAGGAAAAAAACGAGGAAACTTACGAGCAATTAGCCTCTCCAGAAATGTTAGCAGTTAATACCTTGGGTCAGTTTGCAAAACACCCTCGGGTTAGCGCCCTGCGTCAATTTATTACTGGTTGGTATTTATCCTACCTCAGCGCGGATAATACTAGAGGCATTCCCGAAGCGGGACCGCAAGAAAGATTATCTGCCACTGGCGACAATTTGCCTAATGTAATTCAGTACCTCAAAGAACAACATTCAGACAGATTAGAAAATATTCTCGAAACCCTATCTCGAAGGGTGCCGAGATTGGAAAAAGTCGAAGCAGAAATGATGCGAGATGGTCGGTTATTATTGCAGATTAAAGATGCTCCTTTTGCCGAACCAATTATGGCTAAATTTGCCTCCGATGGTACTTTGAAAATGTTGGCATATTTAACAGTTCTTTACGACCCAGAACCGCCCAAACTCGTCGGCATTGAAGAACCAGAAAATCATTTACATCCCCGGTTGTTGCCAGAGTTAACCGAAGAATGTCGCAACGCTTCTGCTAATACTCAATTAATGGTAACGACTCATTCTCCTTTCTTTGTAAATGGTCTCAAACCAGAAGAATTATGGGTGCTTTATCGCGACGAAAACGGTTACACTCAAGCTAAACGGACTGCCGATATGCAAGGGGTTCCAGAATTTATGGAAGAGGGGGCGTTATTGGGGGAACTTTGGATGGAAGATTATTTTGATGTCGGCAATCCTTTGATTAATTCTGGTGGTTCTAAATTGACTTTTTCGAGATGTGGAAAATACAGGTCAAGAAACCAGGTTTTTTGAAAAAACCTGGTTTCTGAGATACCGAAAAACCAAGTTTTCTAAGAATGCTTGACCGATTCGCGATCGCCACCCAAAATCTTGTAGATAATAAAGAAAATATTAAGCTTGTTAAATAATAGACTGGGAAAAGGTAAAATAGAACTATTGCTTAGAAAGTCAATAAATTTAAAAGAGGGTAAGTCAAGCAATGAGACAAGTAGTAATTTACCAAGACGAAGAGGGATATTGGATATCGGAATGTCCGAGTTTGCCCGGTTGTCTTAGTCAAGGAAAAACTAAAGAAGAAGCTATTGCTAATATTAAGGAGGCGATCGCTGGATATATTGCTGCTTTAAAAGAAGATAATTTGCCAGTTCCCAAATAAAGCGGCGGGGCTATTATCCAG
>CAZSTZ010000058.1:10070-22459 GCA_964609515.1 uncultured bacterium
TTTAAAAGAAGATAATTTGCCAGTTCCCAAATAAAGCGGCGGGGCTATTATCCAGGAGGTCTTAATAAGCTAATGGTGGCGCGGGACATTTCTCAATATATGGAACCAAATCGCAACTTTTCCAAGAGTTTTCGGGTTTTCGTTGATGGTTTATTACAATCGATCGTTTAGGAATGAAGATTGAATAATTTGTCAAAAATTATTCAATCCCCATTCCTACTATCCTCCAACAGGTTCCAATCGAATTAATTGTCCGTTTAATTGGTCGGTGAGAACGTACAATAGTCCATCAGGTCCTTGTCGCACGTCCCGCACCCTCTGACCTACAGGAATAGAATGTTGAGCGATAACATTACCCGCTTCATCTAATTCGATGCGACGAACATCTTGGGAAACTAACCCGCCTGCAAACAAATCTCCTTGCCACTGGGGAAAGCGATCGCCGTTATAAAAAGCTAAACCAGAGGGAGCTATAGCAGGAGTCCATACTACTTTAGGGTCTATCAGACCGGGGCGAGATTTTTCAGGAGAAATGAGTCCTCCCGAATATTCCCGACTGTGAGTAACTACAGGCCAACCATAGTTTTCCCCTTGCTCGATTAAATTCAGTTCGTCACCACCTCTAGAACCATGTTCGGTTGCCCAGACGCGATTTTTTGTCCGGTCTAATACGATTCCCTGAATGTTCCGATGCCCGTAACTCCAGATGGCAGGTTCGGCATCTGTAGAGGCAGCAAAAGGATTATTGGCAGGTATGGAACCGTCGTCATTTAATCTGATTACTTTGCCTAAATGACTATTGCGGTTTTGAGCTTGTTGTCGAATAAATTCACCATTTAACTCAACCGGTGGGTTGCCACCATCACCAATGGTTGCCAATAGAGTTCCATCAGGCAACCACATAATGCGCGACCCAAAATGTTGTCCCCCCGTCTTAGTTTGGGAAACCTCAAAGATTACTTTTAGCTCAATTAGAGTATTATTCTCAAGTCGAGCGCGAGCAATACGAGTGCCGTTTGCCGAGCGATCGCCGTGGGAATAGGTTAAATAAATCCAACGATTTTCTGCAAAGCGGGGGTGAACTGAGACATCCATTAAACCCCCTTGGTTAAGAGCAAGGACTGGTGGCACTCCGGCAACAGGAGTTGGGTCTAAATTTCCATCGCGAACAATTCTCAACCGCCCCGGTCTTTCGGTAATTAGCATGGTTCCATCTGGCAACCAGTCAAGACTCCAGGGATGTTCTAGGTTTTCTACTACAGTTATTTTCTGGTAGCCCGAACTAGAGGCGATATTTTCAGTAGATTTGCTTTGAGTTTGAGCAACGGTGGGAGATTCAATTTGAACTTTGGTCGTACAACTTACAGCTCCGAAGAGAGCGATCGCCATTGCCGTGGGAAATAATATTCTGCTTCCCCTGGTTATGAAGCAATAGAGGATGTTAAGTGTTTTTTGTTGCGATTTAGAAAATAAATTGTGTTTAAACATACAGTCCTTCCTATTCTTCTTTTGTAATAAATCGAGCCAACCGTTTTTAGTAATAAGACCCAACAAAATTAGCGCTTGTCCTTCAATGTTACGATCGATTAAAAAAATCATAATTGCGACTCCAACTTAGCCTTTTCCTTCTTAAGTTTTGCCCGCGCCGCCTCATAACCCGGTTTCGGTGGTATCGCCGCAATTTGAGCAAACTTTTCCCGATTTCTTTCTTCCCAATATTGCCGAATTTCCTCCGCTTCTCTCAATACAATTTGATATTCCGTCTCCACCTCAGCGCGGTTTGCTTCGATATAAGACATCGCTGCCTCGAATTGTTCGTCCGTTACCAGAAATTTGTGACGAATTAACTTCGGTGGATAACCAGCGTGGATATAATCCATCAACTGATAAAGCGTAATCCGCGTACCCGCGATCGCCAAACCCCGTTCCGTCCGAATAATACCGTTAGCTCCAGTCATGCTATCTCCTATAATTTAATAGAAAGAACAGGCAAGATGCCTGTTCTACGGTTTAACCTCTCGGTATCCCAGAAACCCGGTAATTCCTGCAAAACCCGGTTTCTTGATTAAACTCAAAGTCCCCCTTTCCAAGGGGGATTTAGGGGGATCCTCTCCTATACCTTCTCAACCATCGCCGGTTCCTCCATCGCCCCTTCTTTAACGGCCCCATTACCGTTACCGCTGGCGCTAACCGACATCACCAAATCGCCGCGATAAGCATCAATTAACAACTGCCGTAAATCCTTAATCAAAGGATAGCGGGGATTAGAACCCGTACACTGGTCGTCGAACGCCTGTTCCGCCACATCCTCAACCTTCGCCATAAACTCGCCCTCGGTGACGGCGGTGGCATCCTTAATCGCACCGGGAATGCCAACTTGCTGCTTGAGATCCTCAATGGCAGCAATCAACAAATCGACCTTCTCCTGTTCGTTATCGCCCCCCAAATCCAAATAATCGGCAATACGAGCGTAACGCCACTTCGCGTTAGGATACTTATACTGAGAAAAAGTCGCCTGCTTAAACGGCGCGTCCGTGGCATTATAGCGGATGACGTGAGAAATCATCAGCGCATTTGCCAAACCGTGGGGAATGTGAAAAGTAGCTCCCAGTTGGTGAGCGATGGAGTGACAAATCCCCAAGAAACTGTTCGCAAAAGCCATCCCCGCCATCGTCGCCGCGTAGTGCATCTTCTCCCGCGCCTTGGGATCCTTCGCGCCGTTATTATACGCAGAAGGCAGGTATTTAAAAATCAACCGAATCGCCTCCAAAGCCATACCGTTCGTATATTCAGATGCCAAGACTGAAACATAAGCTTCTACTGCGTGAGTTAAAGCATCGATACCGCCAAAAGCAGTCAGACTCTTGGGCATATTGAGAACCAACTGCGGATCCACAATTGCCATCGTCGGAGTCAAAGCATAATCCGCCAGAGGATACTTAATATTATTGCGACGGTCTGTCACCACCGCAAACGGCGTCACCTCCGAACCCGTACCCGAAGTCGTAGGTATCGCTACCATAATCGCCTTATGACCCAAGGGCGGCAACTCGTAAACCCGCTTGCGGATATCCATAAACCGCATCGCCAAACCCTCGAACTCGATTTCTGGATGCTCGTACATCAACCACATAATCTTCGCCGCGTCCATCGGCGAACCGCCGCCGATCGCAATAATCGCATCTGGATTAAACCTGTTCATCATCTCCAAACCGCGATTGACCGTATCCAGAGACGGATCCGGTTCCACGTCGTAGAAAATATCGTACTTAACCCCGACTTCGGCGAGAACCTCTTCCAGGGCCGCAGTCATCCCCAATTCGTAAATCGGTTTATCGGTGACAATAAACGCTCGCTCTTTACCCGCCAACTCCCGCATCGCTACCGGCAGGGAACCATATTTAAAGTAAACTTTCGGCGGCACCCGGAACCAGAGCATATTCTCCCGACGTTCGGCCACGGTTTTAATATTCAACAAGTGGTGAGGTTCCACATTTTCGCTGATGGAGTTGCCGCCCCAGGTACCGCAACCGAGAGTTAGGGAAGGGTCCAGACGGAAGTTATAGATATCCCCGATCGCCCCTTGGGAAGAAGGAGTGTTAATCAAAACCCGCGCCGTTTCCACCGTATTTTCAAAACGCTTGATATGTTCGACGTTGGCGGGGGAAGTATAAAGCGCCGCCGTATGACCGCGACCGCCAAATTGTACTAACGCTTCCGCTTTTTGCACCGCCTCCTCGAAGTCTGTGGCGCGATACATTGCCAGAATGGGAGAGAGTTTCTCGTAGGCGAAGGGCTCGTCGGCAGCGATCGCCTCCACTTCCCCAATAATTACCCTGGTATCTTCGGGTATGGAAAAACCCGCTTCTTCCGCTATTTTTTTGACCGGTTGACCGACGATATTCGGGTTTAAACGTCCGTCCGTCAGGATGTGGCGGCGCATTTTTTCTAATTCTTCCGGGTTGAGGAAATAGGCACCGCGATCGATAAACTCTTGTCTAACCGTATCGTAAACTTCATCCACAACCACCACCGACTGTTCGCTGGCACAAATCATGCCGTTATCGAAAGTTTTGCTCAAAATAATCGAAGACACCGCCATTTTAATATGAGCCGTTTCGTCAATTAAAGCCGGCGTATTCCCCGCCCCTACTCCCAAAGAAGGATTCCCCGAGGAATAGGCCGCCCTCACCATGCCCGGGCCCCCGGTGGCGAGGATTAATTTAATGTCCGGGTGTTGCATCAGTTGTTGGGACAGGGCCACCGTCGGTTCGTCGATCCAACCCATGAGGTTTGCCGGTGCCCCCGCCGCCACTGCAGCCTCCAGAACCACTCTGGCAGCTTCGCAGGTGCATTTTTTCGCCCTCGGGTGGGGCGAGAAGATAATGCCGTTGCGGGTTTTGAGGCTTATTAGGGCTTTAAAAATTGCCGTCGAGGTGGGGTTGGTGGTGGGAACTATACCCGCGAGAATGCCCACCGGTTCGGCGATTTTTTGGAACCCGAAGGATTTGTCTTCTTCGACAACGCCGCAGGTTTTTTCGTGTTTGTATTTGTTGTAGATGATTTCTGAGGCAAAGTGGTTTTTGATTACTTTATCTTCTATTACTCCCATGCCGGTTTCGGTGGCTGCCATTTTGGCGAGGGGTATTCTGGCGGTATTGGCGGCGAGGGCTGCTTTTTTAAAGATGTAATCTACTTGTTCTTGGGTGTAGGTTGCGTATTTTTTTTGCGCTTCTTTTACTTTTTGGATTAATTGTTCTAGTTGTTCCTGGTTGGTAACAGTCATTATTTTCTCCAAGTTTCTACTGCGGCGCGCGGCGCGCGCGCTACTCTTCATAACGAGTACTCTTGACGAGTACTCTTACTCAAAAAAAGACATTTTTTGAGCATGAATACTCGTCAAATCTGAAATGAATTCACATTTTTCACCTAGAGAGCAGGTCTTGAGAAACCCGGCGCAAGCAGAAATTACCTGGTTTCTGAGATACAAAAAACCGGGTTTCTTGGCCGGCTCTCTAGACGCGCTACTACTTTCTACTTCCTATTATAGTATTTTTGCCTAGGGGCTAGTTGTATCCTGAGTCACATTAATAATCTTTTAAGGTTTAAGATTTTTTTAAGGAATGGGGAATTAGCCATTACCCATTACCTATTACCCATTCCCCACCGCTAAAGTTTGAACTGCTAAATTTTGGGGTTCGGAGGATGATGGTTCTAAATGTTTCTTGACAGCCGCCAATACTTTTTCGGCATTAACCGGTTTGGAGAGAAAATCTGAGGAACCTACCATTTTGGCCCGGACGCGATCCACTATGCCATCGTTGCCAGTTAGAATAATTACCGGGGTTTCTTTTAACCAAGAAACTCGCCGAATTTGAGTGCAAATTTCGTAGCCGTTAGCGATGGGCATGATTAAATCTAAAAAGATTAAATCCGGTTTGGTTTCTATTAGAGTAGGCAGGGCTTTTATGGAATCTTGAATGCCGATAAACTGATAGCCAGCTTCTTCTAGAATCTTTTGCATCTGCTGGCAAATTTGGAGGCTATCGTCTACGCAAACTATGGTAGCTTTTCCCGAAGAATTTACGGCTTTTTCTTTAGGAAGATTCCTACTGGTTTTTGAACTAGAACTAGGAGGAACTCCTCTGGCTAAATCTGGTTGTTTCCTATCGGGAAGCCACTTGATATCCATGATTCCTTTACGAGCGTAGGGAATCAAATATAAAGTCAATTTGCGCAAGTCTTGTTTGATTAAAATTGCCAAATCTCGAAAAGTTTTTTGACCGTCCATCGCCTTTACTAAAGTCTGATAAACTTTCGGAGAAGTTACCTTTTTTAAATCCTCTAATTTTTTTAAAACTGGTACTAAATTAGGAGAATAAGCAACCAAACCCGATTTTTGCCAGTCAGACCACAAAAGCTCCACCTGGGGCAATACTTGTTCCGAGCGCACTAGAGCAGACATCAAAGTTAAAGAAGTATCCATGGCCCCATTAGCATCGTAGGTGTAAGTTAAATCTTCTGTTTGTTGGACTTGGAAAATATCGAAGATTACTTCCCTGAGAGTTTCCAAAACCATATCCGATTTTTGTTGGGGAGTCAGTTTTTGACGAATTGACAAAACTGCCATTATTTGATAGTTGTAACAGGCGACAAAATCCTCTTCTCTGAGCTTGATACCCCTCAGGGAAACCCCGGGACAAAACTGATTCCAAAGTCGGTAAAAGCGGCGGTTAGAATGAATGCCCCCCGTCGCCCAAACTAAGCGCCCCAGGCAAAAAAAGAAACTCCATTTTTGAGCTTTTCCCCCTACATCGAGTTTCCCGGTAAATTGTTTTTTACTAGCGTTTAGCAGGTTATCTGCTAAAGTTGTTTTGGTTATTTTACTATCTCGAACGTTTTTCATTGCTTTTACCCCCTCCGGAATTAACAATTAATAATTAACAATATAGCAGTTTTATTTGAGTCGCGTCCAAAAGCCTGACGCTTTTTGGTAATAGGTAATGGGTAATGGGGAAGAATGTTTCCAGGATTTTTTGCTATTAGTAAAAAGCCTTTTCTTCGTTTAAATTTGATTTGAAAGCGCTATATTCCCCATTTCCTACCAATAACTCATCCGCTACATCCGTTACTTTCATCCGCTGCCAACCATCCTCATTAATTATTAAGCAACTAAAACTGCTTTTTTTTGAGTTGTTTCTTGCAAGAATTTGCTGGCTTTTTCGCTGTTTAGCAGTTTAGCAAATAAATATCCTTGAGCGAATTCGCAACCCCCAACTCTGCACAATTCTTAGCTGTTCTGAAGTTTCTACTGCTTCCGCTGTTACCTTCATCCTTAATTTATGGGCCAGGGCGACAACTGTTCGGACTATTTGCGATTTTTTGCCTTCCAATGAGAGCTTGGCCATAAAAGAGCGATCGATTTTTAAAACGTCTAAAGGAAACTTATCCAGGCAGATCAAACAGGAATAGCCAGTACCGAAATCGTCTATGGACATTTTAATATTTCTTTTTTCAACTCCCAGAAAATCTCTGTTGCTAATTCCGGGTTTTCCATGATGGTGCTTTCGGTAATTTCTAGGTTTATTTGGCGGCGATCGACCTTAGTTTCTTCGAGAATTTGGTCGATTTTTTCTACTAAGTTTTGGCTGGCAAACTGGCGGGCAGAAAGGTTAATACTAACGCCGAGTTGTCTAAATTCTGGGAATTGTTTTTGCCAGATAACTAACTGCCGACAAGCTTCTCGCAATACCCTCTATTGTTCGGCAAAAAACCGCGCAAAGAGATTTGAAAAGCTAGTGTGTCGGACTTAACAAGCCAAAATAACCGGGCGAGGCCAACTTTACGCATTTATAGCAGGAGGGACGCAAAAATGTCCAACCCAACTAATTATGTATTCGTGCTTGACAGTCGAGGCCCGCCCGCTCTAGTTAGGGGCTGGAAAAATTTCCTTCCGAAATTTTGGATGTCTTTTTTATTATTTTTTAAGTTTAATTTGCCAATGTGAAGATAGCGTGCAGATTTAGTGAAGGAAGTTTAAGTTTTATAGAGTTTAGTTAAGCAATGTTAAATTCTCAAAATCTCGCCTTCCCTGGTTAGGGATCGCCTCCTAATCGGTAAAAATACTCTAAAATTGCTAATGGCTAATGGCTAACAATTAGCAATTGACAATTAGCAATTAACAATTGACAAAAATGCTAGGTCGATGTTTTGGGCAAACTATTATTAAGTATTTCTTCCACGCAACTTAAAATTTCCTCAACCTTAAAAGGTTTAGTGATATAGCCAACTCCTCCTACATCATAAGCTTTTTCTTTATACCAATCAGTGTTGAGAGCGCTAATAAAAATCACTGGGACTTCGCGAGTTTGAGTATCGCTTTTTAACTGTTGGCAGACTTGATAGCCATCCATATCTGGCATCATAATGTCTAGCAATATTAAATCTGGGAGAGAACTTTGGGCAGCTCTTAATGCCGTTTCGCCATTTAAAGCCTTACGAACTTCATACCCAGCTCTAGTCAGTATAGAGGATAAAAGACGAAGGTTAATGGGAGTATCATCAACAATAAGAATGTCTGCCACTGGCTTTTGAGGTTGCTCGCTATTCATCTATATCACCTCTTAATTTTGACTTTTTAATAATACCTGAATGGTAGGAAAATTTACCATAAATCGTTAATAGGTAATTGCTAATTGCTAATTGCTAATTGCTAATTGCTAATTGCTAATTGCTAATGGCCCATTGGGTTCTTGGCAATTTTTTAGGAACGGCCATCGCCCCCAAATTACGCCGCTTCTCCCTTCTGCGACGGGTTTCACCCCTTGAGGAAAAGCCCTATTAATCTCAAACCTGGAGTATCTGGAAGTTTAATTGACTATTATGCAGAATTTGTGCAGAAGGGCTAGCTTTACCAGAATTTTACTTCAAAAATGATTGTCAATTGTCAATTGTTAATTGTCAACTGCTTGATAACCGAGTTCTGGGGTTCCAGTCCAAAGCATCTGCGATGGCCTGGGCCAAGGAGAGGGGGTCGAAGGGTTTCTCAATAGTGGCCCGTACCATGCCGCCATACTGCTTCAAGTCGAGAGTTTGAACTTTGGCCGTCAGCAAAAATACTGGAATGTGCCGAGTGGCCGGATTATCTTGGAGTCGGGCCAAAGTTTGTTTTCCATCGAGATCGGGCATCATCATATCTAACAAAATAGCATCGGGCTTTTCGTACAAGGCCAAAGTTACCCCTTCTTGGCCGGAACTCGCAGTTAATACTTGCCACCCGGCCATCATTTCCAAGGTCATTTTTGTCACCTCTCGGATGCGGTATTCGTCGTCTATTATCAAAATGGTTTTCATGGGAATGGGGAATGGGGAATGGGGAATGGGGAATCGCGCTCATCGATTACTACAAACTATCTGTTATCTGTTAGCAAGACGTAAAAACTGCTGCCGACACCGGGGGTACTTTCGACCCAGATGCGGCCTCCATGCTGTTGAACGATCGTGCGACAGATGGGCAAACCCAAACCGGTGCCCCCGCGATCGCGAGAGTCGGAAGCGTCTGCTTGTCCGAAGGGTTGAAAAATAGTTTCTAACTTGTCTGCTGGAATGCCGCGACCGGAGTCTTTAACAACAAACAACACGCCTTCTGGATGTTGCCTGGCGATCGCCCATACCGTACTACCCTTCTCGGAAAACTTAATAGCATTATCCAGCAAATTTGTCAATACTTGAATTAAAGCATCCCCATCTGCCACCACGGGTATTGAAACGGCATTTACCGATAAATTTACTTCGGCTTTTTCTGCTATCGGTCTAACGATTTTCGCTGCTCTTTCTAACAATAAATCTGCCTGGCAAGTTTGAAAATTTAGAATTTTTTTCCCAGATTTAAGATGCTGCAAATCGAGAATATCTTTAACCAAACGCACCAACCTTTCCGTATCTAATAAAGCAAATTCTAACAAACGCTTGCCCGAGTCCGATAAACTTCCCAATTTGCCCGTTGCTAACAATCCCAAAGAGCCCCGTAAAGAAGTAAGAGGGGTGCGTAGTTCGTGACTGGCAACTGCTAAAAATTCCTCTTTCATTTGTTCTATTTGTTTGCGTTCGGTAATATCAACATAAGCGATCGCCACTCCATAACCTACTAGAGGAATTGGGGCCGCTGTAATACTCATCCAAGCAATATTTCCATCTGCTTTGACGATGCCCGCTTCTTGATTTTTTACTACTATATTTTTTCTTAAAGCTTGAAGACAAGCCCATTCTGTTGCTGGCATTTTGGAACCATTGGGGCGAATAATTTCCCATTCTAAATTCCGAATATTTAGCGGTTTTTCTTCAACAATAGACTTGCCTAAAATCTTTTCGGAGGCAGGATTTGCTTGGAGAATATTACCGTCTTTATCGGCTATGGCAACCCCGATGGGTAAGATTTCAAAGAGGGTTTTATATTTTTCCCTGCTCCCCCGCAATTCTTCTTCCATTAGCTTGCGATCGTTAATATCTTGTACTACGGCAATGCCAAAAATAGATTGTTTCAAATTTGGCAACAAAGAAGCAGTAAGATTGACCCAAACCAGCTCGCCATTTTTACAAATATAACGTTTTTCCAAAGACAAACTTACAGGAGCGGTTGGCTCGATACAAGCTGCTAATTTCCTTTCGACTTCCAAATCTTCGGGATAAGTAATATCTGCATAACTTAGTTGTTTTAATTCCTCCTGGGAATAGCCGACTATTTCGCAAAACTTTTGATTGACCTTTATCAATTTGTGGGAGGCATCGCAACAGGCAATGCCCACCGCCGCTTGCTCGAAAATAGCTCGAAACATTTCTTCGCTTTGCTTTAAACCGAGTTCTGCTTGTTTGCGATCGCCGATATCTTGAATTACCCCAATATAATACTGAGCCTGCCCCGTTCCATCGCGCAACAAAGATACCGTAACGTTAGCCCAGATAAGATAACCGCCCTTGTGAAGATAGCGCTTTTCTATAGAAAAAGTAGAAATTTCTCCCGCCAACAGCGACTGCAACCGAACTGTATTGGAGGAGCGATCGTCTGGATGAGTTAAATCTATAAACGTCAATTCCTGCAACTCTTCTGTCGTATAACCAAAAATATCGCAAAGCTTCTGGTTGACTCGAACAAAGCGACCTTGCAAATCGCAAATATCGATACCCACTGCAGCTTGCTCGAAAACAGTTCGAAACCTCTCCTCGCTCTCCCTCAAAGCAACTTCCACCTGCTGCCGTTCCCGAATTTCCGCTTGTAACTCCTGGGTTCGCTCTTGCACTCTCAATTCCAATTCTTGATTGAGTTGCACCAGTTCCCGTTCTGCCCGGTAGCGATCGCTAATATCGATGGCGACGCCGATGAGGCCCGTAACTCGACCGCTTTCATCGAGCATGGGCGTGGCGCGATTTTCAAAGATTCGGTCCTTAAACTCTGCCTGCCAGTGCTTTCGGGATCCCCTTAATACTTCGCGCAGGTTTTCCAAGATGTAAGGATAGCCGGCGCAGACATCAAAAATCGATCGCCCCACCGTCTCCCCGGGATCCAAGCCGATAGCCTCCAGTCCTTTACCCTCGCAGAGAGTTTGCACCCCTTCGGCATCCGCCCCATATAAAATAATCGGCGCGTTGGTAACTGCAGCGCGTAAAAGCGCCTGACTGCGGTGTAACTCTGCTTCCGCCAGCTTGCGTTCCGTGATATCTTCGGCAATGCCCAAGAGGCGATAGACTTCTCCTTGGGAGTTGCGGGCGGCAAAACTGCGATCGCTAATGTAGCGAACTTCCCCATCGGGTCGCAGGATGCGATATTCGTTAACGAAACCTGGAGGAGATCCCAGACGGGCTCGTTCGGAAAGTTGGGCGATCGCTGTTTCTAAATCTTCTGGATGGATGGCATCGAGCCAAGCGCGGGGCGAAGCATACAAGCTAGCCTGGGAACGACCCCAGATCCTCTCGTAGGCCGGACTGATGTAAAACAACTCCTCCATTTGAGGATCGCTCATCCAGAAGACGCTATCTATATTATCTGCTAGCTGGCGAAATTTTTCTTCGCTATCTCGCAGGGCCGCCTCTGCCTGGTAGCGATCGCTGAGGTCGCGTCCGACGGAGCAGGAATATTCTCGACCCTGAAACTCCAAGTAATTGCAAGATATTTCTACGGGGAAAATACTACCATCTTTGCGCTGGTGAAAGACTTCTACCTGGAAGCTCTTTTGTTTCTTGAGTTCCCGCCAAATAGCTCCCCACCCATCGGCGGATAAATTGGGGTCTATATCTACAACCCGCATCGACAGCAATTCTTCTTTGGAATAACCCAAAGAAGTACCAGCAGCTTCGTTGACATATAAAAACCTACCCTCAGAGTCAACCCAGTAGATGGGAACTACGGCGTTATCGACGGCGAATTGAGTAAACTGGAGCTGTCGGTTGAGTTCGCTTAATTCGGAGTTGCTTTTTTTTAAGACTTCGAGTTTTTCGCCCTCTAGTTGAGAGACTTGTTGTTCCAAGACACGAACTGTAGCGTAAAGCTCGATGGGACTTAGGGTTTGTAGCAAACTGGTTTGAGTGACGATCCCCGCCAAAGAGCCATTGTTTTCCCTTACCACCAAGCGCCGCACCCGCAGTCGTGCCATTTGTTGTTGGGCTGTATAGAGGCTATCTTCGGCACTGACGCAATATAGGGGGGCGCTCATTACTTTGCTTGCCGGCAGCTCTGCCAGATTTAATTCCAGGAGTTGATATTGAACGATGTCCCGTTCGGTGACTATACCTACCGGAACTAGAGAGTCAGTCGAGAAACCCGGTTTCTCCTCCTCCCCCAAGAAACCCGGTTTCTCCTCCTCCCCCAAGAAACCCGGTTTCTCCTCCTCCCCCAA
>CAZSTZ010000058.1:22559-29763 GCA_964609515.1 uncultured bacterium
GAAACCCGGTTTCTCAAAGAAACCGGGTTTTTGAGATTCCTCAGTTATAACAACGCAACTGACCCGATGTCGCGCCATCATCCGCGCTAGCTCCAACACCGTCGTTGTGGGGGAGGCGCGAACTACTTCCGCAGTCATTACTTCTGCCACGGTTCGCATTCTCAGCAGTTGGGCCGGTTGGAGCGATCGCTGTAGGGTTTCCTGAGTTATGACTCCCAGCAGTTGCCCCGTTGCGTTGACTGTTGGCAGATGGCGGATGCGATGTTGTTGGAGGTGGGAGATGACGCCGAAAATGTCTTGGTAGTCCGTGTCTTTGAGAACGATGGGGTTTCGCGTCATCGCATCGGCCACAGTCAACCCGGCGAGGTTAGTCTCAAAAGCAGTCAGACAGACTATATCTCGTTCTGTCAAGACTCCCGTTAGTTTTTCTCCTTCGGTTTGCCCTTCGGTAACGAGGATATAGCTAGATTTCCCCGGCGGCCAATAGGGAGTCTCTGGGGAAGTTACGCTCGATAGGTCGCAATAACTGCCCGTTAACCGGTGCATTTGAGTTAGGGCTTCTATCAGCGGGGTTTCTGGGGAAACCTTGGCGGGAGAGCGATCTAGAATTTCTTCTAAGGCAGGCGAGTTTGTTCGTAACATGATGGTTTGTAGTAATCGCGGAGCGCGATTTGTCTATATTATGCTAATTGTCAATTGTCAATCAATTTTAAACGTTTCCCTCTTTGCATAAGGCATCCAACGCGATATTTTAGTTGTCCCTTTAAGGCAGACTTGCTCGTAAAATCATCGGCACCAGCAACAACTAATTCCTGGAGGTTATCTTCGTTAAAATTGTCGCTAACAAATAAAATGGGTAGGGTCTGGTAACGGGGTTTTTTCCGTAGTAACTGGCACAGTTGTATGCTATGGGGCATTTTTAAATCTAAAATTAGCAAATCTGGGGAAACTTTTTCTAAAGTTTGCCAAAAGTTGAAAGAAGTTGTCATGGTGTAAATTTTTAGTTTGGTTGAGTTTAAGGTTTTTTGCAATTCGGATAAAAAATTGGGGTCGTCATCTGCTACGAGTATTTTACCCTCCAAGAATGATTCGCCGTCGGAAATTATTGAGTTTTTGTTAGTAATTTCTTGGGGCGATCGCTCTTCTAACAACCGACGCAACTCCGTTAATTTCTCATCGATTTCCCAATTCCCTTCTTCTAATAAATTTTCTATGTCCCGAGAAATTAAAGCTGCTTCGTAGCAACCCAAACTGCCTAAGATTCCTACTAAATTATGAGCTACTCTAATAGCTTCTGGCAAATTATTAATTGATTTTTTTTCAAATTCTCTCGCTACCCGGTCTAAGAACGCAACATCTAAAAAAATACTTTTTTTAAATTCGTGCCAACTTTTAACCAAGGCTGCTTCGATTTTTTTCTTCAGGTATGCCACGGGTTTTTCTTCTGAATCTCCCCTACTTTTATCGAGCTTGAGGCGATAACCAAAGCCGTGAACTGTATCGATTAAATTAATACAGCCGACATTTTTTAGCTTTTTCCGCAGCCCTCGAATATGAGACCTAATCGTATTTTCCGTAGGAGGATTGTCGAAAAAATAGAGATTTTCGATAATATCTCCACAGCTAAATAATCGTTTTGGGTGGCGCAAAAATAATTCTAAAATTTGATATTCGGTTAGGGTTAAATGTATTTTTTGATTTTTGTAGGTCACTTTCCGATTGCTAGGAACCAGACATAAATCTCCCCATTCTAAAACCGTAATAAATTCAGAAGAGTTTCTCCTGAGTAAAGCGCGAATTCTGGCTAATAATTCTGCTAGGTTAAAGGGTTTTACTAGATAGTCATCGGCACCGGCATCGAAGGCTTTTACTTTGTCTTCGTTGCTGTTTTTAGCTGTGAGTAAAAGAATGGGAATTTTGAAGTTGCGATCGCGCAGCTTTCGGCAAAGAGTAATTCCATCTATTCCAGGCAAAATAATATCTAGTATTAATAAATCGTAAGGAAATGTCTCTATTAATTGCAAGGCTTCTTCGCTGTCCATCGCCCCATCGACAATGTAATTTTCTCTTGTTAGCACCCTAACAAGTCTTTTGCTCAGTCGGTGGTCGTCTTCTGTTAATAAAATTCTCATTTTTGGGGAATGGGGAATGGGGAATGGGGAATAGAGAATGGGGAATGGGGAATGGGGAATAGGGAATTGTCAATTGTTAATTGTCAATTGTTAATTGCTAATTACCTACTCTTGCCTATTGCCTATTGCCTATTGCCTCTTGCCTCTTGCCTATTGCCTGCTCGAACGATAGCGATAATAAGCGGCGCAAGCGCCTTCTGAGGAGACCATTGGGGCACCTAGAGGGCGTTCGGGGGTGCAGCGAGTACCAAAAGCTTCGCATTGGGAGGGTTTTTTAATTCCTTGCATAATTTCGCCGCTAATACATTCGGTTTCTTCCGAGCAATTTAACTCATTTAAAGAAACAAATTCAAAGCGACGCAAGGCATCAAATTCGGCATAAGCTTCTCGCAAACCCAACCCGCTTTGGGATATTTCTCCGATGCCCCGCCAGCGGCGATTTACTACTTCAAATACTTCTTGAATTAACTCTTGGGCTTGTTGATTTCCTTCTCGTTTAACCGAACGGGCATATTGATTTTCGCATTTAGTTTCTCCATTTTCCAGTTGCTTGATACACAGATAAATTCCTTGCAAAATATCCACCGGTTCAAAACCGGTTACAACCATAGGAACTCCATATTTTGCCGCCAAAGGTTCGTATTCCTTATATCCCATTACAGTGCAAACGTGACCGGCTGCTAAAAAGCCTTGTACCCGAGTATTTGGGGCAGATAAAAGAGCTTGAATTGCCGGCGGAACTAAAACGTGGGAAACTAACATCGAGAAGTTTTTAATCTTTTCTTGCTTTCCTTGATAAGCTACCATTGCCGTTGCCGGAGTGGTAGTTTCAAAACCGACGGCAAAGAAAACTACTTCTTTGGTCGGATTTTCTTTAGCAATTTTAAGAGCATCCAAAGGAGAATAAACGATGCGAATATCGCCTCCATTTGCCTTAACAAAAAGTAAATCTTTTTCCGTTCCCGGAACTCGCAACATATCCCCAAAAGAACAGAAAATAACGTCGGGGCGACTGGCAAGGAAAATGGCTTTGTCGATTAATTCTATAGGAGTAACGCAAACGGGACAACCGGGACCGTGAATTAATTCGATTTCTTTAGGCAATAATTCATCGATGCCAAATTTAACGATAGAATGAGTTTGACCGCCGCAAATTTCCATAATCGTCCAAGGTTGGGTAGTAATTTGAGCGATCGCTTTAGCATATTCTTGGGCGGTAGATGCGTCTCTATATTCGGAAACAAATTTCATTTTTGTTAGTTGTTAGTTGTCAATTGTTAGTAGTTAGTAGGGTGCGCCGCAGCGCACCTTACCTATTACTGTGCTAGTAGGGTGCGCCGCAGCGCACCTTACCTATTACCAGAAGTTCCCATTCCCCATTCCCTATTCCCCATTCCCCATTCCCTGTTTAAACTTAACCAAAGTATCGTAACGGATACGTCGATCGCTACTAACAACAGAAGTCATGCTAATAGAATCAATAGCATCCACCCAGACTCTTTGACTGGGAGGCAACTGGGGCAGGGAAAGATTTTCCCGGTTGAAAGCTCCATCGGTATCCATGAAAAAATTACCGCTAAGACTGATGCTAGCTTGAGTTTCATCGTCCTGCCCCAAACTCCGAGCGATCGCCGGATTTTCCGTTATCGGAGTTGTCGGCGCCGGCAGAATCAAATTAGCCACCTGGGGCGCACCCACAGTCATAAAGGCTACGTTGCCCCCCAACCAACCCCGAATAACCACATAGCCGCCATATGGGGAAGTCCACTTAACCACCGGTTCGCCGCTGGCAACGGCCTCCCCGACTTGGAAATCCTTAGCGGCCATGTTCTGGTCGAGCAATTCAAAAGCTCTGTCGGCTGCGCGGCGATCGCTTGCTTTAACCATCAACACGAACCCCGCTGCCAACTGCGACTCTCCCTCGCTGACGGGAACCGGTATCAAAGACAGGGCGAACTCTCCTTCCATCCAGTTCAAAAAATCATCTTCCAGCTCCAGGCCGGTACCCTCTTGAAAAAGCTTGCGCAAAGCTTCTGGGGCAAAGGGGGCCACGGGATTAGCCTCCGCCCCGCTGAGATAATCCTGCCATACCCGCAGCAAATTGCTTCCAGAGAGCATCATCAGGGCGTCCCTGGGAACCCGCTCTAACATTCCCGTGGCGTTATTTTCCACGGCGAACCTTTTCTCGCTATTGGGGTTCAACCAAGAAACGGTCTTAAATTCTAACCCTTCTGAAGTTAAAACCGCCGTGGTGGCGATGCCCTGGTTATCTTGTAGAACAGGCGTCTCGCCTGTTACTTTCTCATCGGAAATGGGGCGGGTTGAATTTGCCGAAGCGAAGGCTGTCGCCCTGGGTACGTTGAGATAAAATTGGGCAAAAGCAGGAGTCTCCGTTTTAATTTCTGCCACCGCCCCCGCATAACCGGGAATAGTCGCGAGGGAAGGTTCCCCTCTATAGGTATCGAGGGCGCGATCCATCGCTTCGGCGGAAGTAGTCACGACTAGGTAACGGGCATCAAGCACTGCCAGGGAATAATTTAACTCTCCCGCACCTTGGCTTTCCAAGACTTTGATACCTTTATATTGTCGTTGGGCGACTTCTCCTTGGGGTTGGGGTCTAATTTGCTCGAAGATTTCTCTTGCCGCTTCCGTGTCGGCGATAGGCAAGACGATCGCCATTGACTGTTGGGCGGGAGGATAGGGTATGGAGTCTGGAGCTGGCGCAGTGGCGGGGGCGAGAGTTTGGTTGCGCAAAAAGGCGATGGTAATGGTATCCCCTACCCACGGTTGGATGTCTCGTTGGTAGCTGTAACCGTAGGCGGTGAGGAAGCGATCGCGCAATTGGGCTAAGTTTCTCTCAAAGGCCGCCCGAGATTCCATAGTTCCCAATGCGTGCAGTTTTTCCCATTGTCGGGCGTCGGTGGAGAGTTCGATCGCCATCATCGCATCTTGGGGTACGACGTTTGCCCCCCCAGATACTCTTCTGAAGGTTTGTTGGGTAGTTAATACTAAGTAAGCACCGACACCCCCACCTATTAGCAGGGCGGCGGCAGCTACAGTTACCAGTAAGGATTTGTTTTTATTTTTCTTAACCATTCTCGGCTACAGTGACAGTAGGTTGTTTGTTATTTTAGCTCAAAAATTTTAACAAGTCTAATTTTGATAACATAGTTCTTTGTAGGTTGTGCGGACCTCCGTGGAACCCAACACCGTTGATTCTGGTTAGCTCCATCCAATTCCTGGTTTTCAGAAGATGTTGGGTTGCGTTTCACGCGCGCCCTACCTACAAAAAAATGACTTGCAAGAAGATGTTGGGTTGCGTTTCACGCGCGCCCTACCTACAAAAAAATGGCTTTCTTATTCCCTAATTTTGCCTCTTGCCTCTTGCCTTTTGCCTAAATCCAAGCTTCAGCAGCTAATTCTTCAAGAGCTTTCATTCTCTGAGAGTCGCGGTTATTTTTGTAATCTATTACATCTTGATAAAATAGACCATATTTACTTTTTTCGGTATTTAAAGGAATTTCTCCCGAGTTCATTTTTTCGACTAAATAAGACCGAGAAACGCCAAGAATATTGGCAGCTTGCGAAATAGTTATTTCTTCGTTTATCGGATTTAGTTCTACTGCTTTTCGGCGGGCGGTATGTCTTAGAAATTCTAAAAGGATATAGAGGGCGATCGCTGGCAATTCTATCGTTTTACCTTTGGTCTCATCTTCGATTAATTGTAATTTGTATTTTGGCTGTTTTTCTTCTAAATAAGATGCTAAAATCTTGCTGGCTATAGCTGCGGTTTTAGCTTCTGATTCTGTTGGTAAAATCGGGTCGCTTAATAGATAATTAGGAAGTTTCATATTTTTAAACCTGTTAATTGTCAATTGTCAGTTGTTAATGGGTAATGGCTAATCGCTAATGGCTAATTGTGTTCTCTAAAAAATGCAATTAGCCATTAGCAATTAGCAAAAATCGTTAAATTCTGGGTTTTCTTCAAAACTGAGATTAACCCGGTTTTTCTCCTACAGCTTCGCACCAACTTTGAGCAAAAATGCTATCTGAATGTTTGCTCCATTCTCTAATAGCATTTGCCATTGTTTTTAGGGATTCTTCAGAATCGACTAATCTTTTTTCGATGGCGCGATCGCTCTCTCCCGAAACCTCAATTCTTTGGGCTAAATATTCGGCGATAGAACTGAGTTTTTCGTAACATTCGTAAGTAGCATAAAACCTAATATTTGAAAATCCCGCCATCCTCAATAAACCGCGTAAATCTCCCCCGATATAAGGATTGCCTCCATTCCTTTCTTGGAGCATTTTATAATATTCAATTGCCCTTACTAATTCTGGATTGGAAGGCTTTATCAAAAAACCGCCCCAATCTGGAGTTCTTATCCCCGCAATTCCCCCCGGTTTTAACACGCGCAAAACCTCTTTTAAAGCCAAAACTGGTTCTTGCAAATGTTCTAAAACTGCATGGGAAAAAGCGGCATCAAAAGTATTTTCTGGCAGAGGTATTTCATAAATACTGCCGCGCAGAAATTCGATATTATTAATTTCCAATTCTTTCGCAGTTTTAGCAGCAATTTCTACCTGAGACTTTTCTAAATCCAGAGCCGTTACCCAACCAGGATTGACCCAATCTGCCAAACCAAAAGTAATCGTACCCGGCCCGCAACCGCAATCTAATAATTTAATTCCCGGTTTTAGATAAGGTTTAAAAAAAGCAGCATGGCTATTTGCCTTGCGATGTGCCATGAAATTTGTGGCACTAAAAGAATAGCCCGGAGTGTATTTTTCAGTCATAATTAAAAATTAAAAATTTTTGGGGAATAGGGAATAGGGAATGGGGAATAGACAACAAGCATTACTGCTGCAGTTAACAGGTACTTTTCTTTGATTTTTGTACTCCATTCCCCATGAGAGCACGTCAGTTTTGCAAAAATCTGTATGCATGCAACTAACAACTAACAACTGACAACTAACAAAAAGCGGGATTGGCAACGTTGCCTCGCAACGCTCCGCGATTTTTGGTTCGTTTCAAAGGTGACTTGCTCCCATTTCCCATTCCCCATTCCCTA
>CAZSTZ010000059.1:0-29688 GCA_964609515.1 uncultured bacterium
TAAACCGTCATAATAATCTGTAACTTGGAACGAGGAAAAACGGTAAGCAAGTCTGACCAGTAAAGGTTAGCTGGTCAGTAGGAGGGAAGCTCGGAAATCTTGCTATCGGGTAGGATGGGGGAACTAAATTGCCCCCGGCAGTCGAGAAACTGCTCATAATGGGTGATGATGCTTAGACACCTTATTTATAAGAGTGAAGCTTCCTTTTATTAGGCACTCCCTGACAGAGACAGTGAAAGATTAGGACAACCAAGCTCTGACCCAGTTTGACCCTAATCAATGGGTTTGGTCTCACTCCGAGACGTTACCACAGACTGCTAGGAGCCGGATGCGGTGAAAGTCGCTTGTCCGGTTTTGAAGAGGAGGTGCGAGGGATAATACCCTCCATCGACCTTAAACAAACCGGGTTTTTTCAATATTCCCGGTTTCACGCGGGCGAGTTAGCCATTTTCTTGGTTTAATTCTAACAATTTCTCCAAGATGTCATTCGGGAGCATCTCAATGCAAGAATAAACCCAAAATTTGAACGCTTTTAGGGAACGGGGAACGGGGAACGGGGAACGGGAAAAGAGGGAACGGGAAAAGAGGGAACGGGAAAAGAGGGAACTCTTAGCAGAAAAAAAGTATTTTTGGAAATATGAGATGCTCCCTGTCATTCTGGGGCGCAAACCCTTTGTTAGATTTTTAATTTCCGGCCTATTGAGACGCACCCTTAACTACCCTCTAATTGTTGTCTTTCTGCTATTCTAGCTTTTGTGTTGAACTGAAGCAATTGGGCGGTCGTTCTTCCTTCAGGAGTTAATCCTATAATCTGGAAATTTTCTAAAGCAAAATGTTCGGACCATTCCTGCAAGCGAGGATTAAACAGAAAGCTAAAATCTCCTGTTAGAGGGTCGAAAGAACCTAAATCGCTTCCTTTATATCGATTACAATACAGGCAGGAATATGCTAAATTATTCTCTTCTGTCTGACCTCCATGTTTTTCGGCAATAACATGGTCAATTTCGTGGGAAAAGAAAGAAATATTATTGGGAAGCAAACAATATTCACATCGATATTTCGCTCGCTCTTCCACCATGCGACGCAGTGCAGTTGAAATATAACTGGTACTCATAATTAACTCGCTAACTGAGAAAAAACTCCTGCTTTAAGCATTATCATTAAATGTTGAATGCGCTCGTATTCGTCAAGTTCTTTGCTTTCCGCAGCCGTAATTTTTCCTACTTTACTGCGTTCTAACAAACTTTTTAAACGTTCCTCCATTTCGGGAGTAGGACGAAAAGCAATAATTTCTTCTGGGGTGGGTTTGCTGACAATAAAATCCAGAATGTATTGATAAATACGAGCTGGGAGTGGGGGTTGCTCTAAACTCAACGCTAAAAGTTCGGGAAGGCGATCGCTCATCGGTTCCAACTTTTCCCACAATTCGTCTGGAATTTCTAACGTAATTTGTGCCACGGTTTAAGATTATTTTAAAATGGGTTTATAGCAATCCTAAATCATTCGCGATATCTGAGAAACCGGGTAATTTCTGCAAAACCCGGTTTCTGGCCCGCGCCCATATCTTCATCCATTTAGGATTGCTGTAGTAAATGATAGCATAGAGACAAGCTAACGCTCAACTTTCCCGTCGCGCCAACTCTCGGTTTAATTCCAACAATTTCTCCAAGATGTCGTCTTTGGGCGCAAACCCGTAAGCTTCCATCGCTAATTCATCCAGTCGAGAATGGAGTCGATATAGTTTGCTGGCGGGTTCGTTGAAAAACTGATTATATAATTTAGTAATGCCCCACTGTTTCGCTTCCATTTGTTCGGTGCGATATTGGTGCAATTCCTCCGCAGCGGTTCTAATTTGCGCGACTGTTTCCTCGGTGGGAGTTTGGGGAAAAGGGAAGGTTTCAAAACAGGTGTTGTGAGTGTAAGCTGGTGTAGTTCCCAGAGTAGATTTTTGAGCGTGCATCCACAAGCGATGAACTTTTGATAAAAGAAGACCGAGAATATAGAAATCTTCCGAGGCAACTACTACCGATTTATCCCCCGGCAGCCAGTTAATAGGTGCGGGTATAAATATTGCCCATTTAGAGACTCGCGGTACAGTAAAATAATAAGATAAAGGGGCGATCGCTTTTCTCATGGCAGGTCTTTTTTCCCCAAACTTCCACCAATTAACTCTGGTGACTTCTCTACGATTATTATCTCTTTCCGGTTTCACAGTAGCTTTAATACGTTCCAGAGGCAAGGGGTAATTACTGGCATCTTCCAAACTCATATCGTTAAGATCGATAATCCAGCGATCTGGTTTCCCATGAGGATTTTTAGCTAAATTTGCACCCATTGAAAATAACTTCAAAACATCGCGATTTTTTGGTTCTAATTCTATCCACTTATTAACCTCCTCCTCAGTAACAATAAACCCTTTGCCCACGGGAATAACTCCTTGAAAACACATATTTTTATTGACCTTCAATTTCACCGCCGAAGTCACGTCAACAGCGTCCGTCAAAGAAGAATTAATCCGCGCAACCTCTTTTTTATCTAAATAATAATTCTCTGGTTTTTGCAAGCTCCAATTAACAATACTGACATGAACCTTTGCCTCCCCAGACCAAGGTTGAGTCGAAATGGCATCGCCAATATAACCGCCATTTTTGCAGATATATTCCAGAGATGCCAAGCGACTTTTATTCTGACTAATAGAATTAGTACCGACCAAACCCGCCCGGTCGTTTTCTCCTAAATTATCGTGGGCAATTCTAAACCAATAACAGCAAAAATCCACGGAATCTTTAACATCCCCAAACCGGGCAAAAACCTTATCCATATATTCGTCGCCTAAAGCTATTCTGGTATGTTTGCCGCCCAAAAAAGGAGGGTTGCCAATAATCGCATTAACTCGGGGCCAAGGTTCAAATAAAGCATCCCGACAAACGATATTTTTATCCAAACTATCTAGGGGCAAAGCCGGTTCGTTTAAACCTAAATTGTCGATGGCAATCTTCCGCGCAATTGTCAAAGTCACCCGCGCTAATTCTACGGCAAAAGGATTAATATCCATGCCAAAAAACTGTTGGGGCGTTACGAAACTAATTTGCATTTGTTCCGTGTTAGAACGACGAAGAGAGGCAATTTTTTCTAATAACTCTTGTTCGATAACTTTAAGCTGTTGGTAAGCTAAATAAAGGAAATTACCCGAACCGCAAGCGGGGTCGAGAACGCGATAACTTTGCAGTTCTAATTGTAATTGATTCAGTTCTTTAAGAGTATTAGCAGCCTCAATTTTTTCTCGCCAATAGCGATTAATAGTCGGGCTAACTATTTTCATAATATCAATTTCTGAAGTGTAATGAATGCCTCGGGCGTGGCGTTGTTGTTTGTCTATAGCGGACTCAAAAATATTACCAAAAATTGCCGGGCGTACCTTACTCCAGTCTTGCAAAGCGCAAACTTCGAGGATTTTTAATTCTTCTTTTTCTAACTCGATAGGGTCAATTACAGAAAATAAACCGCCGTTAAAATAATCTACTCCTTGAAAGCGTCCTGCAGGAGTTCTTCCCGGTTGGTTCATTTCTCGAAGCAAACCCCCTAAAATGTCGTAATAATTAGCGCCATCCAAACAGTCTCGAACGCAGGAAACAAATAAATCCCGAGGCAGCATTCCCCGGTCTTCAGCAAACATAGCTAAAACGCATTGCAAGACAAATCTTTGGGCGATTTTTTCGTCGAAGAGGTTTTTATTCTTACCTCGATTTCTCAATTCTTGGAATAGTTCCCCCATCCGCCGACCTGCTGTTTCCGTTACTTCAATTTGGTTGTTATTAAAGACAGGTTTTCTGTCGGTTAACTCCATAAAAGTAAAGGCACTAATTCTTTCTGGGAGTTGTTCTAAAGTTACCTTATCTACAGGAGTATCGACTTGAAGATTGAAGTCAAAAATCCAAAATTCATCAAAGTTGCAAAGGATGACGTAACGGGGGCGATCGCTCACTAATCTCACCCAATAATCGAATGCTTGGGAGTAGTGTTTGGCGAGAGTTTCTCCCCGCTTTTTCATCTCAATTAAAACTCGCGGTTTCCAGACTAAATCGGCAAATCCAGTCTTACCTTTTTTGCTACCTTTTTTGCTACCTTTTTTAATTCTTTGTTCGTAAGTCGCCCCCGCTTCTAAAGCGCCATCGTGACCGAATGCTTGAAAAAAGCGGTCTAAGAATATTTGAGCTTCTCCTTTTTCGTCGCCAGTAATATGCTGCTGGCAGAAGGTGACAAATTTGTGGAGGGTTTCTGGAGTTGCTGTCATTTTAGGCAAAAGGCAAGAGGCAAAAGGCAAGAGTAGGCAATAGGAAAAAGGGAAAAGTAAATCAAATTCGTAGAACAGGCATCCTGCCTGTTCCCCATTCCCTATTCCCCATTCCCTATTCCCTACTCAAAATATTGATAAACCGTCTCCGAGACATCGCGAATCAAATTAGCAGCATCGTTATAACCTTCGGCGGGTCGCTTGACAATAACCGCCAAAAGATAGCGCTTGCCGTTAGGCATATCGATCGCCCCCGCATCGGCCAAAACGGAATTAATGTTACCGGTTTTATGAGCGATAATTGCCCCCCTGCCCAAACCCTTTGGTATGAGAGAATCGTTTTCGGTTTGTTCCATAATATAAAAGAGGCGATCGCGAGATTTCATCGACAGCAAACCGCCCTGTTCTATCTGAGAAACCAGATTAGTTAAATCGTGAGGACTGGTAGTATTAGTTCCTCCCAAATCCGGTAAAGGATTGCGTATAGCAGTATTTTTCAACCCCCAATTCCTAAACTGTCGGTTTAAAATTTCCGCACCTCCCAAACGGCCAATTATCATATTAGTTGCCGTATTATCGCTAATAACAATCATCTTAGTAATCGTTTCCAAAACCGTGTATTTAGTACCCGGTTTTTGGTACTGCATATCCCCCGAACCTTCGGCAACTTGACTTGCTTCCATCGTCAAAGTTTCATCCAAGCGCACCTTCCCCTCATCTAAAGCTTGGAAAAAAGCAACTAAAACCGGTAATTTAATCGTACTTGCCGCCGCAAAAGGTATCCCTGCATTAATATCGATGTAACCGCCAGTATCCAAATCTACCATAAAGATTCCTGGCATCAATTCCGGGGAGGAAGCTGCCAGACTTTGCAACTTATTTTTTAACTCTGTAAGTTCTCGACTTTGGCGTAAATAAAGAGGAACGACATAACGAGAATTTGACGCTTTTTCCGTTTCTTCTACAGAATTTTCAGTAGTTTGAGAAGCTAATACATCCGCTTTTTGTTTGGCACTTAAAATCGAAAGTCCGGTGCCCAAAAGCACCGCCAAACCTACTCCCGTAATTAAAATTCGGGCAGCATATAAAAGAGGAGAAACCGGTTTAGTTTTCCGCCGTTTTGCTGCTTTAGTTTTGGGCCGAGTACGGAGAGGGGGGCGTTGTTGGGAATTTTTTTGCGCTTCTCGATCGCTCGTCGAAACAGTAGATTTTTCTGTAGCGATCGCCCTAAGTCTCCTCAGTTCTTCTAATTTATTACTATCCCTTTTTGACTGAACGCTTCTTAAGTGTCTTCTTTTTTTGCCTCTAACCATTGAGTTATCTCTTTCTCGGGGTAGGGGTTGGGGGCCCGTCCCTCTTAAATGGCGGGGGGGAAACTGAGCTACATTTTGCGGGGGGCGATCGAACCCCTGGGGCCTACCTTCAAAAGTAGCTTGGGAAAAATTCGGCCAGTTATCGTCGTTATTAAATTGGCCGGACTGGCCGTTATTTTGGTTCTGGTGGGACCAGGGAGCTGATGGATTAGACGGTGGCACTGAATACATTTATTTATTAGTATTATTTGCTTCCCGGTAGGGATTTAGACTTTAACAATAATTAGAGCGATCTAAGGGTTCTAGAGGACCGGTCAAGAAACCCGGTTTTGCCGAAATTACCCGGTTTCTGAGATGCTCAGATACCAATTAAAAAATAGACTTTGCCATGATTAACCTCCTAGCTGGTTGGCTGGAAAGTCAAAGCATGGGAAATCGTAGGCACATTAAACCACATTTTTGCCAATTTGCCTCGCCCTTAAGCTTAACTTAACTTCCTCAGTTTTTATCCAGTAGGAAAATATGGGTAATTTGTTGGTAAATCTCAGGGGATGGCCATAACGGTCGAACCTAGCTCAGAGCTGTCGGTTCTATTGCTGCCGTACTTCCTTAAGATTGGTAGGAATATTAAACATTTTTTTGGCCTTTCTTCCGATCGGGAACCCCGCCCATTCTTTTGATAAAATCAGTCCAAGTTATTTTGCAATCCGACAAAGCATCTTTGGGCAAAGTTCTGATTAAGACTTTATGAGAATTAACAGAACGTATAGGATTAAGCTTTCTACGATTAAAGTTTCTGGTATTGCCAGGAGCAACGATCGCTCCCATAATTTTGTAATCATCTGGACTACTATAAACCTTTTCTAGTGTTTGAGAATTGCTAATAATTGGCAAACATTTAAGAATCTGTTCTATAGATTCGAGTAACTGCTTAAATTGGGAGCATCTCATATTTCCAAAAATACTTTTTTTCTGCTAAGAGTTCCCTCTTTTCCCGTTCCCTCTTTTCCCGTTCCCTCTTTTCCCGTTCCCCGTTCCCCGTTCCCCGTTCCCTAAAAGCGTTCAAATTTTGGGTTTATTCTTGCATTGAGATGCTCCCCTTAAATTTATCATCTTCTTGTTTTTCCTTTACTAATACATGACGCAACTCCACGACAATCAGATAACAATCCCCCTCATAATAACCAATTATTAAATAATCGGCACGTCTGCCAAACCACTGCTCTTTCTCTGCGGCATAATTAGCATATTTTTCTAACTCGCAAACCGCCAGGGGGAAATCGTCAGCCTCAAGGATAAACCAATAATAATAACCGCGATTTTTTTCTATAGCTTGATGGAGTAAAACCTCATCCCCAGAATTAACGATTTGACAAAAGTCATCGAAGCTACTGGGCGTTTTTTCTATTTTAATTACAGGGATTTCTTGAGGTAAATTATCCCCCGTACAATCCAATGGCATATCTAGCTCCACAAAATGTTATAAGATTGAATCTGGTTATACTGAATTTCAAGATTACCCAGTATGCTCGAAAGTTTACTTTCATCTAATTCTCCCGATTCTTCATCCCGAATTGAAATAGCAGTGCCCTCTGCAAATAAATAGGCAGAAAGTAGATTAGGATGTAATCTTTGCGAAGAATCAGGCAGATTTTCAAACTCTTTATTCGGCAAATTTTGAGAAGCTAAAACCAAATTATTCAAAACATATAAAATAAATAAGGAGTGGGTTGTAATAACAAGTCGAAATCCTTTGTTGCATAAATAGGCTAAAAGTTTGGCGATCGCCACCTGAGCAGAAGGATGCAAGTGGGTTTCTGGTTCCTCGATATGGATAAATAGAGGTCTTTGCAAGGGTTTCCAGGCAAACATTGCTTGAGCAATTGATACCATCGGCCAGGTTTCCATCTGCCCCGAAGATGCCATCTCTATTTCGATAGGGCGATCGCGTAGCGTTGCGGATGCAACATCGCTTTGTTCCGGCATCCATTGCCATCTACGAGCATAAGGGCCCTTTCGAGAAAAAACTGCTCTTCCCCGTAATTCGTGGGTAATAATATCGTCAATTTCACTCGCTTCTAATGGCTTATCTCCATCTTTTTCTTGCCATCTTTGATGAGTATCTGCTGCTTTAAATAAAACCCGGGTAAATTCCCGCATTGTTATCGGCAAGTCTTGACTTCCTAGAGATTGGGGATCGGAGTTGATTAGACGCGAAAAAAACGACCTCTCTGCTGGAACGAATACAGCATTTGCTTGAATATTTTCTAATAATAACGGATTATTTGCTATGTTCGTTAACAACGATTCAATCTGCTTTTTAAAATTCCTTTTCGGTCTAATAGCTCGGTTAACTTCATAACAGGTGATTGCCAAATCTAAATCTTGTTTTGTAGGGCTTTGTCTAAAATATTGAAGATTAACGCTGTTACTCATCACAAAAGAGGAGAATGCTCTGGAACTATTTTCTCCAGAACGAAGCCCGTCTATAACTTTTCTAACACTAATATCGGGTCCATCCTGTTTGGAATGAGTAGAAATCAAATATTGAGCGTCGCGAAAAAAATATAATAACTGGCT
Source organism: uncultured bacterium (assembly GCA_964609515.1). Classification (GTDB taxonomy): domain Bacteria; phylum Cyanobacteriota; class Cyanobacteriia; order Cyanobacteriales; family Microcoleaceae; genus CALKCV01. The sequence continues at coordinate 8,188 of CAZSTZ010000059.1, forward strand.
AACTAAAGATTTGCCAGTTCCCTGCGGTCCAATAAAAACTGTCAAGGGAGATATTTTGAGGGTGAGTGGAGATTTTCCAGTTTTTATTGGTCCTAAATGTCCTTCAATTGAAATACTTTCTTGAATGGGTTGGTTTGCCATAATCAACCTCCAATTTAATTATTTTTCTCGCGAGATTTTAGCGCCCATTCTACCTGAGAGAGAATACCGCGCAACATGGCAACTTCTGAGGTAGAAAGTTCGGCCCGGTTGAATAAGCGCCGAAATTTCTCCATGCGACTCGCTGCCGTATGGGGGTAAAGGTAGCCAATTTTTAATAACAAATCTTCTAACTGCTGGTAATACCCTTCCAAAGCATCCAGAGTTGCTGCGGGGGTGGAGGTTTCCAAAACCTCCCCCCTTTCTAAGGGGGGCCGGGGGGGATCGACATTCTCCCCCCTTTCTAAGGGGGGCCGGGGGGGATCGACATTCTCCCCCCTTTTCAAGGGGGGCCGGGGGGGATCGACATTCTCCCCCCTTTCTAAGGAAGGATTTTCCAAAGACGCCTGATAGAGTTCGTAACAGCAAACTGCCGCCGCTTGGGCCAAATTAAGGGAGTTATAAGCGTCCGAGGTCGGAATGCGGACTAATCTTTGGGCGTAGTTTAACTCAGTGTTGGTCAAACCCCGATCTTCCCGACCCAAGATTAAAGCGGAGGGCGCGTTTAATAACCAGGGTAGCGCTGCTTTGGGGGTTTCGAGTTCTGTGGGGAGAGAGGTATTTCCCCCGGTGGTGGCGATCGCTCTCTGACACCCACGGAGGGCCTCGGGTAAGTTATTAACCACGGTGGCCGTTTCTAAAATCTCGGCGGCCCGAACGGCCATTAATTTAGCTTCTCTGCCTAAACGATCGCATTGGGGATTGACCAATACTAACTGTTTTAGGCCCATATTTTTCATTACCCGCGCTACGGAACCGACGTTTAAAGGTCCGGCAGGTTCCACTAATACGATTTTGATGTTTTCTAAGGATGAGGTCATTTAATCATTAACAATTAACAATCCTATTTGATTCGCGATATCTAAGAAACCTGGTTTCTTAAAGAAACCAGGTTTCTTGCCCGCCAATTAGTTTTTTAAATAATAATAAAAACCATTTTGTTGATGTTTTAAAGAGTAACGTTTGTTTAAGAAATCGATGGTACCATAAATTTGTAAGTTTTCTGGGAAAAGGGGTTGATTTTCTGCTAATTCGATTAAATCGACATTGACCTTTTTTTCTACTTTTCGGAGTTCGTTTAAATTGTTGGGTAACTGCCAAATTACCCGGGTGGGATAGCGGGCGATCGCTAAATAGAAATTCTTCTCAGAAATTACCACTCGCGGTTCTATTTGATATTGGGAAATAACTTGTTGGAGGCGATTGCTCTTATTATAAAGTCTCGCCGACTGTCGCCGTTGTAGATTTTTTAATTTCTGAAAAGTTGCCAGACTCGAACTGTTCAGACAAATACTAATTATTAATCCTAAAGCAATTACGCCGCGCCATGTCAATTTTGTTTTCTTCAATTCAAATAATCCAACAACTCCTAAAAGGGATAATAAAGCAGAAAAGGATGCCAGTCCGCGAATGCCCATATCGATGTTACGGTAAAGTAGAAATATTGCTAATAATACGGGTATAAAACTGGTTAAGCCGAACAGCATTAAAGCGGAGAAATAGGAAGTATTTAGATCCCCCCTAACCCCCCTTAGCAAGGGGGGAACCTTGAAAGCTCTCAAAGTTCGCAGTTCGAGAAAAACTTTTCCTCTAGCTCCCCCCTTTTTAAGGGGGGCGGGGGGGGGATCGTCAATGTATTTCGCCCCTATTAACTTTAACTTTTTCCAAGGTCTTTTACTAACAAAAGCTGCCCCAGAAACAGACCATAAAATTAACATCGATAAAGTAATAGATGCATAAACCGGAAATTGCCAAAAATTGACGATTAAACGACAATTTAACCAGAATTGTTGCGCCATTAATTGCAACTTGGCGGTTAAAGTGGGTTGACCTAAAATAAAGGTTGCCGAATAGGGATAAATTTCTTGGTTTTCTCCCAAAGGCAAAAGCACGACGACGGTAAGAAAACTTAGGGTTAAAAATAGACTAAATAAAGTTTGTAAATAACGGCGTTGTTTCCAGAATAACAACACTAATAAAGTGGCGGGTAATAAAGTTAAGAGAAAAGGTTTGATTAAATATGCCATTGAAATAGCTAAAGCTAGGCAAAAACCTTTTAACCAATTTTCTTTTAATAAAAAGAGAATAGCAACGACAGTTATAACTGCGGCAGAGGCGGCAATTTCGGTCATTACCGAATGAGTTAAAATTAGGGTGTAAGGAGAAATTAGATAAACGATGCCCGCGCCAAAACCAACCCAAGGATTGGCGATTTTATTGCCTAAAAAGAACAGCATAATTAAAGTTATCGCTAACAGGAAATAGTTAACAAAAAATGGTGTCGTTTCGTTAATACCTCCCAGAGAAAATCCTAAAGCTAAAAGTAAGGGATAACCGGGAAGGTGAGTGTCTTTAGTGGGATAACCTTTGGCGATAATGCTGCTAGTTAAATAATGATTGCTATTAAAGTCGAAATGGCGGGCGATATTTTGGGCGACCGTGTAATAGAGAGTTTCATCGTTCCAGCGAATTTGGAAAGAAGAAGGGCGAGTTAAAAAAAGAGCGATCGCCATAATTGCCAGAAGCAGCGAACAGATAAATAGATTTTTAGGAAATTGGGAAAATTTAGAAATAGGCGTCATCTTTAGAGCTAAAATAACAAGTTGAACTGAGATTGAGATCTTATCATGGGACGGACAAAATCAAAATCCGATTTGCCGACAAAAATTTGCCCGGTTTGCGATCGCCCTTTTACCTGGCGCAAGAAGTGGGCCGACTGTTGGGGCGAAGTTAAATATTGTTCCGATAGATGTCGGCGGCGACGCAACCAACAGTCTCAAAAGGGAGATTAACAGGCAAGATGCCTGTTCTACCGCAGAATAACAGGCAAGATGCCTGTTCTACAATTATCCATTACCAAAAAAACAAATGCAACCAAAATTAATTATCCACGGCGGTGCCGGCAGTTCTCTTTCTGGCAAGGGCGGTAAAGAAATAGTTCGCAAATCTTTGCGGGAAGTTATCGATAAACTCTACCCACAACTGAAAGAAGGGGCTAGCGCAACCGATATAGTAGTGAGGGGATGCCAACTGCTAGAAGACGATCCCCTGTTTAACGCCGGCACCGGTTCGGTATTGCAGTCGGACGGACAAATTCGCATGAGCTCGTCGTTGATGGACGGACTGGTACAAAGGTTCAGCGGCGTTATCAATGTTTCCCGGGTGAAAAATCCGATAGATTTAGCGAAAGCGTTGCAGTTATCGGACGATCGCGTTTTATCGGACTACGGTGCCGCCGAATTTTTGCGGGAGTTGCAGTTACCGATCTATAATCCCTTGACCGACAAGCGCTTAAAGGAGTGGATGGAAGAACGGAAAGAAAACTTTGAGAAAACGATGGCAACGGTGGTGGCGGAAGACGAAGCGGGGCGCGGCACTATCGGCGTCGTCGCCCTCGACAGCGAGGGAAGGTTAGCGGCGGGCACCTCCACTGGCGGGAAAGGTTTTGAAAAAATCGGGCGAGTCAGCGACTCGGCGACGCCTGCGGGAAATTATGCCACTGGCAGCGCGGGGGTGAGTTGTACCGGAATAGGGGAGGATATTCTCGACGAATGTTTGGCGGCGCGGATCGTGATTCGGGTTACGGACGGTTTTACTTTGAAGAAGGCGATGGAACGGTCTTTTGCCGAGGCGGACGAACGTAAAAGGGATTTAGGGGCGATCGCTATAGATGCCGGTGGCGCGATCGCCTGGGGCAAAACCTGCGATGCGATCTTATCGGCGTTCCACAATGGCATCGAAGCGGGCGACAGTTTGGATGCTGCTAAAGGTACTCAGATTTTCATCTCCGAGTAAGTTTCCGAGTAAAATGTAGGTTGGGTGAAGCGACAGCGGAACCCAACATTATTAACATCAATTGCTGAGGCGCAAGTTCATCGTTGGGGAGGTATTAAATTAGATAAAATGACTGAGGAGCAACTCAATCGCCTCCGACAAATTGCCTCTAAATATGGCAACTTTCAGTGCGTACCTTGTGCTGAGGAAATTAGAGGATATTTAAGAGCAGAGAGAATCCAGGGTAAGTCGATAAAAATTAGTACCAAAATCAATAGACTGCCCTTTTCTATTATTACTAATCCCAGGGAAAGCGATCGCCCCATAGCTACTAATGGTTTTCACCAAGGCGTAGTTATTTCTATTGAGACGGAATGGGGGGCAGTTGATACGGTTTTTGATAATATTTATCCAGAGGGAATTTCTAAAGAGGACTGGTTGAATAGTTTTGGCGGGCCTCTGCTTGAAGATTTTGGCGAGGACTTTCTAGTTACGGAAACCGATTGTTAATTGTTTTTTAGTCAATAAAAGGAGGTAAAAATGGACCGGGTTTACGATATCGTGCAAAAGGTAAAAGACAAACCAAACGTTTATTTGGGCAGGCCGTCTATTATGTGCTTGCAAGCTTTTTTGTCTGGCTATAATGTCGCTCAATACCAATTAGGCGAACCTCTAAACGAGCCTGACTGTTTTGATGGCTTTCAAGAATGGATTCAAGAAAAGTTTAAGATTGATTCGTCTCAATCTTGGGCTAATATTATTTTATTTTATTCTGAGGATGAAAGGGATGCTTTAAGGCAGTTTTTTGAGTTATTCGATGAGTTCGTTAAGCATAATTATTCAACTGTTGAATAAGAGTTTAGGGAAAAGTAGGTCGGGCTCCGCGACAGCGGAACCCAACATTATTAACAACCAAATTTTGTAGGAGATTAACCAATGAAAATAGATGTCAGAAAAGCCGTTTTGGCAGCACAAAACTATTTACAATCTTTACAAGATGCGATGGGAGGAAATCTCGAAGATTTGAGACTGGAAGAGGTAGAAGTTTCTGAGGATGAAAAACATTGGTTTGTCACTTTAGGTTTTATCCGACCCACGGAAAAAGCAGCAAATAAATTAGGAGAAATTTTAGCTGCATCTCAATCTTCCAGAGAGTACAAAATTTTTAAAATTGATTCAGAAACCGGCGAGGTACAATCGATGAAAATTAGAGAGGTCTAGCGGGTGCATCTCAATTTTGAAGAAAACCAAGAATCGCGAAGCGTTGCGAGGAACGAAGCAATCCCGCTTTTGTCAATTGTCAATTGTCAATTGTTAATGGTAAAGCAATCAATAAGCGTTCCGGAAAAATTTTTCTATTTTTGCAAATATGAGATGCTCCCGGTCTAGCAAGGGATTTGTAAAAAAGGAAAGCGGGGCAAAGCATTCTGACATAAAAATCAAGGATTTTCATTAACATTTATTCCCCGAATTATTTGCCCCTATATTTAGTTTTTTCTCAAAAAATAAACCCCAATCATAATTACCACTTACCCAACAATTTAGTAGAAATCCAATCGGAAATTTCCTTTTTTAATAACTCCAATTCTGCATCTGGTAACTGCTGTCCGACATAATAACTCGTTAGCTTGGGAATTAATAACATAACCCGTTCTTGGATAATCAATTCCAAACAACTGTGATAGTTGCCATATTTGTCTCGACAGCAGCCTAAATTGATATTTTTAATTTGGGCTATTTCTCCCTGTTTGCTTTCGGGGGAATTAGAAGAATGCCAGGTAATCTCAAAGTGTTTATTATCAAAATAGAGACTTGCACTCTGGAAATAATCCGTACCAGAACCCGAAAGTATTATCCATAAAATAAACCCAAAGGGCAAAAAAGCGAAGAAAATTTGTAAGGGAAAGAAAACAATTCCCAGGATAAATTGAAAGAAAAATACCAATATTTCTTGTGGTAATAACAACAAGACTATTCCTGCTACAACAGCGCCAGCTATGATTTTTTGTTTCTTCTCTTCTGGTAAAGCTTTTAGCCAATTTTTAACCTTCACGGGAATTATCCCCAAAAAATTGATAATAGGGTGGATAAATTTAATCGTAAATTTAGAAGGAATTTCTATTTTTAATTGGAGGTCGGTTTTAGAAGTAGCAAATGCCTTTCTCGGAGAGAAAACTTCCATTTTTGGCGGTTTTGGTTCCTCAGTTTTCAGAACTTTTAATGCTTCTTTGGCGCTGGTAAAGCGGTTTTCTAAACTCGGTTCGGTGACTTTTTCTAACCAGCGAATTAATTTCGGTTGGATGTCGGCATTGAGGCGATCGCGAAACGAAATGCGGAAGTTTTTCTGGGGCAATTCTGCGGGAAATACTCCAGTTAATAAATGGATTAAACTTGCCCCCAAAGCATATAAATCTGATGCCGGTGTCGCTTGGCCGCCAAATTGTTCTAAGGGCGTATAACCGTAACTTCCTACTACGGTAAAAGTGGTTCCCGCAGTGGGAGGTTGTATTTGAACGGAACCAAAATCGATTAAATGAATGCGATTATCTTCGCCCCAAATGAGGTTACTAGGCTTAATATCTCGATGCAAAATTGGGGGGTTTAATTCGTGCAAATAATTGAGACTTTCTAACACTTCGGTGGCTATCCACTCTATTTCTTCTCCAGTAAATTTATGTCGCTTTTTTAACTTATCTTTGAGAGAGATTCCGGGAACGTACTCCGTTACTAAGGCAAATAAAAGGTTATTGTCATCCAGAGCAAAATAATCTCGATATTTTAAGAATTGGGGACGGTCTAATTCTTGAATAATTTTAGCTTCTCTTTCCAATAGTTTTAAATCTTCCCACTTGGAAGAAGCGCTGAGATTTAAGACTTTGATAACGACGAGATCGCCCTTTGTAATATCCTCTGCCAGCCAACTTTGCCGCAGGGCATTATGATTAAGACTTTCTTTTAAACGATAGCGATTGTTTAAAGTTTTTCCGGTTTCTAGCATGATTTTTTTTATTATAAAATAAACAGTTAAATGAGAAGTTTAATAACTTGGTAATGGGTCGTGGCTAATGGTGCCAAAAGCCAAATAAGTCCCTGGCGTCCATTTGCCGGAGGTAGGAGCGATCGCCCCAGTGGCTCCAGGCTTTCCGGAAATCTGCCCCTTTTGCCCTTTGGCCCTTGGCTAGCCCTCCTACTAATATAGACTAAAAACCGGCCAGAGTGTCAAAAAAAACAGTTTTTCCCTTCTTAATCTTCCCCCAATCGTCTATAATAGTCAAAAATTCATCTTTCCTAAAATGACCCTCGCCCAACTAGAACCCCAACAATTAGCTATTATCGAACAAGTGGTAGTAAATGCCACCCAAAAAGACCTCGCCCGCCGCTTAGAAGCAATGGGAATAGCCCCTAATAAAGTCGTAAAAATTTTGCGCAAAGCTTGGTTTGGGGGACCGTTACATATTAGAATAGGTTCCACTACCGAAGTTGCTATTAGAAAACAAGAAGCAGAATTGGTTTTAGTTAAAATTGAAAATAGGGAATAGGGAATGGGGAATTGCCAAATTTATCTAGGGGTAAAGCATAACGCATTTCTGTCATTGCTCGCGAGGTGCGAAGCAATCTCATGCGTCGAAATTTCCTTCCTAATGCGTAAGTCCCGAACTTATGAGATTGCTTCGGCTAACTTAACTGTTTTTCCCATAAGTTAACTGGTTTTCCAGCCGCCTCGCAATGACAAGTAAAAGGCAAAAGGCAGGAGGCAAGAGGCAAAAGGGAAAAGCTTAACTCGTTTTCTGGCAGCCTCGCAATGACAAGAGAAAGGTTTGTGTTTATGAGATTGCTACTCTGCGAGAAGGCTTCGCCTACGGCTGATTTAACTGGTTTTCCCATAAGTTAACTTGTTTTCCAGCCGCCTCGCAATGACAAGTAAAAGGCAAAAGTCAGGAGGCAAGAGGCAAAAGGGAAAAAGCTTAACTCGTTTTCTGGCAGCCTCGCAATGACAATAGAAATTAGAGGTAAAATATGACCTGTCATTCACCAAATAATCCAACTTTAATAACAACAGAAACGGAAACTCCCAGAGTAGCTTTACTGGGAATGCCGAATACTGGCAAATCTACTTTTTTTAATCGCATCACCGGTGCTAATGCTTCTGTAGGAAATTGGCCGGGAATTACGGTGGATTTATTGCAGGCAAATCTTAAAATTAACGGGCAAAATACCGAATTTATCGACTTACCGGGAATTTACGACCTTAACGGTTTTTCCGATGACGAAAAAATTGTCAAAACTTTTTTAGAAACCTTCCCCATCAATTTAGCAATTGTCGTTATTAACTCTTCCCAAATCGACCGCCAAATTCGACTGCCTTTGCAAATAAAAGCCCTCGGTTTGCCCGCAGTCGTAATGTTAAATATGGCGGACGAAGCGAAAACCTACGGCATCGAAATTAATACCACAGAATTATCCCAACGATTAGAAATGTCGGTTTTTTCTATTAGCGCTAAATACGGTCAAGGTTACACGAAAGCTTATTTGGCAATCTCCGATAAGTTAAAGGAAAAAAACCCTGCGGTTAAAGTCAATAACATCGAAACTATTTTAGAAGAAAAGGGCAATATTTCCTCTGAAACGATGGAGGAAATTTTAAATGGGGCGGTGACGATGCCAAGCGAAACGGCAAAAACTTTAACGGAAAAAATCGATGGGGTAATGCTGCATCCAGTATTCGGTTTGCCTCTGTTTTTCTTGGGAATGTTTCTCGTCTTTTTTGCGGTTTGGAATCTCGGTTTGCCTTCCCAAGATTTGATGGATAATTTAACCGGTTGGTTGCAAGAAACTATACTCGAACCGGCCCTCCAACCTTTCCCAGAAGTAGTAGGAGATTTTGTTATTAACGGTATCTGGAACGGACTGGCGACGGTTGCTTCTTTTGTGCCTTTAATCGTACTATTTTTTATGTTAATGGCGGTGTTGGAAGATAGCGGTTATTTGTCCCGTTCCGCTTATTTAATGGATGCTTTAATGGCGAGGTTGGGGTTGGACGGTCGCAGTTTTGTGATGCAAATGATGGGTTTTGGTTGTAACGTTCCGGCCTTGATGGGGACTCGGGTGATGCGATCGCGCAATTTACGACTCCTCACGATGTTGATTATTCCTTTTGCTTTATGTTCGGCCCGGTTGCAAGTATTTGTCTTTATCATCGCGGCAGTTTTTCCTAACGGTAACGGGGCCTTGGTTTTATTCTCTTTATACCTGTTGAGTTTTATCGCAGCGATCGCCACCGCCGCCGCTTTTCAAGGAGTATTTAAAAACGACGAACCTTTCGTTTTAGAATTACCTCCCTACCGACTCCCCACCGCCAAACAAGTTTTAGTCCGAGGATGGGGAGAAGTGAGGGAATTTTTACGTCGGGCGTCGGGTTTTATTGTTATTGGTTGCGTGGCGGTTTGGTTTTTAACTAATTTACCTCCGGGGGCGACCGGTTTAGATACTGTTGGCGGTCAAGTTGGCGAATTTCTCAGTCCGATAATGGCACCCATCGGCATCGATCCTTATCTGACTTTGGCTTTAATTTTTGGTTTTATCGCTAAGGAAGTTGTGATTGGTTCTTTGGCGGTTATTTATGGTTTAAATTCTGCTGCCATTAGCGGTTATATTGGGGAAACGGTGACTTTTGCCCAGGGTTACAGTTTTTGCATTTTTTGTCTGCTTTATACTCCTTGTTTGACCACTTTGGCGACTTTATTTAACGAGGCGAAATCTTGGAAGTTTAGTTTGTTTTCTTTGGTGTTTTCTTTATTGCTTGCCTGGATGGCGAGTTTTGCTTTTTATCAAAGTTGGTTGTTGTTGTTCGATTAATTTAAGAATTGGGGTAGATTGGTAATGTAGTGCCGATTAGCTCAAAGTAAAATCGAGCTGGAGGGGAGATTTAGCATTTATCGGTCTGTCGCAAGTTCGCGAAACGGCTGTTTTTAGCGGGATGCCGCCAATTAAAAACTATAGCGATACTGCCGCAATAGTTTCTCAACTCGATTTAATTAGGGTCTGCTGAAGAAAGATTAAAGTTGTAATAAGGCAGGTAATAGGTAATGGGTAATGGGTAATGGGATAACAGTAAGCTGGCTCAACTTGTTGAAAACATCAAAAATGCCTGTAATTTATTACCCATTACCGCGTTCCCCACTACCCAGAGCGTCAGATTTTTGGTGAGTTCGGCAAGCCCTAATTATTAGTGTCGATACCTCGGTGGCAGATTTAGCGGGCGCTTTGGCTAAACCGATTTGGACGCTACTTTGTTACAACCCGGACTGGCGGTGGATGTTGGAGAGAGAGGATACGCCTTGGTATCCAACTATGCGCTTGTTCCGCCAGTACCAACCGGGAGACTGGGAGGGCGTGTTTCGGCGAGTCGAACGAGAGTTGTTAGAGAACAAGTCTTGAAACCAGGTAATTCCTGCAAAACCAGGTGGTTCCAAAAAACGTGGTTTATGACAATACAAGACCTGCTCTCTAGTGTTCGTTATTCCCAATTCCCCAAACCTGTTATAATCAAATAGTACAACTGAATATCCAAAGGAGAAACTCAAAAAATGTGCGGCATAGCAGCAATTTGGGGCAATATAGACACCCCCACGCTCAAAACCATGATGGACAAAACCATCCATCGAGGTCCAGATGCAGAAGGGATGTTTCTTTCCCCAACGCAGGCAGGAGAATTAGGACATCGACGACTGAGTATTATGGATCCCAAAGGAGGCGATCAGCCGATTTATGGAGAACATAAAAATAGGGCGATCGTTGCTAATGGAGAAATCTATAATTTTCGAGACCTTCGTTCCGAATTAGGCGACGAACAAAGCTTCACTACCAGCAGCGATACCGAAGCAATCTTGCGACTGTACGAAGAACGGGGAGTGAAAGCAGTCGAAGAACTAGATGGAATGTTTGCTTTCGCGATCGCCGATGAGGAAAAATTGTTAGTAGCTCGGGATGCCATAGGCATTAAACCTCTTTACTACGCCGAAAGAAACAATGCGTTGATTTTCGCCTCAGAACTAAAAGCATTTCCCACCGGCTGTCAAAATATACGCGAATTTCCCCCCGGAAGCAGCTACCATTCCGACACGGGCTTTTCGACTTTCTACACGGTACCAGATCTGCAACCGCAAGTCAACGCCGAGCTCGAAGACTTAATAAAACAAGTCCGCCAAACCGTAGAAGAGTCGGTAATCAAACGTTTGATGAGCGACGTGCCTTTGGGTGCCTTTTTATCCGGCGGGTTGGATAGCAGCATTATCGCCGCAGTTGCCAAACAACATCAAAAAGAATTGCACACCTTCTCGGTAGGCATTGGCGACAGCAGAGATTTAGAAGCGGCCCGTCTGGTTTCCAACCATATTGGCAGCATTCACCACCAATATGTCATTACCCCAGAGGAAGTCAAGGAAAAATTACCCGAAATTATTTACTATCTGGAGTCCTTCGACCAAGATTTAGTCCGCAGCGCCATTCCTTGTTATTTTACTTCTCGTTTGGCCGCCGAATACGTTAAGGTCATTCTCACCGGGGAGGGGGCCGACGAACTGTTTGCCGGTTACACCTATTACAAAGACATCCCAGACGAAGACGTTCTCCATCGAGAGTTGCGTCGTTCCGTGGCCAGCTTGCATAATATTAATTTGCAGCGGGTGGATCGGATGACGATGGCGCATTCGTTAGAAGGACGAGTGCCGTTTTTAGATTTGAAGGCCATTGAACTGGGTCAAATAATCCCGGCCAAATATAAATTGACGGGCAGTCCTTTGGTGGAAAAATGGATTCTGCGCAAAGCTTTTGAGGATTTATTGCCTTCAGAAATTGTCTGGCGCAAGAAAGAACAGTTTGATGAGGGTAGCGGTACCGTGGAGCTGATGGAAGAGATGTTGGCCAGTATTATGAACGAAAAAGAAGCCGAAGTTTATCGCCAACAACATCCATCGGTTAAGTTGCGATCGCCCGAAGAATGTTATTACCATCAAATTTTTATGGACGTTTTCGAGGACGCCCAAGGAATTTTAAGCAACGTCGCCCGCTGGGCAGACCGACCTCTTTGACGTACTCCCCGGTCTAAAGACAAGGGAGACAAGGGCAGACTTGCGAGGAGATAACGTGGTAGTCTAAATAAGGAGTCCAAATCTTGTACTCAGACTTATTAAAGTTGAAGGCTCCTTATGCCCGGTGCGAGTAGGATCTTTGTGGCAAAAAAAAAGTCCATTTTGGTTTTGCAGCCAGCACGAACAGTGCTTAAAGGCCATGTTTCGGCATTCTTCGTGCTTGCTAGCAAACCTTTTTTGCCCCAGATTTAGTTTTTGAAAGTGCATTTGTTAATTGGCAATTGTTAATTGGCAATTGTTAATTGATATTAGATGCACCAGTTTTTGATGAAAAAAAAGAGGTATTAAATGAAGCAACAAGTCTTAAGCAATTACGCCAAGGCCGTAGAAGCCGGTGCTTACGATCGCCATTCGCCGAACCTCTTTGGCAAACACGATCGCGTCCGTCGTCATTGGGAAGACAGGTACATTCGCCGGCTATTGAGCCCCATTATCAGGGGATTGATGGAACGCAAACAGGGAACCGCTAAAGGCATTCGAGTCCTGGACATGGGCTGCGGTGCCGGCGAAGGTTTAGATATAATGACCACTCTGCCCCTGCGCATACCAACTTTAGATGTAAAAGTCAACAGGGTATTGGGTTATGAGGACATCGAACACTACAAAGGAGCGGATATTAGCCCGGCAATGATTGCCAAGGCTAAAGCCCTCCATACCCAACACCCCCAAACAGAATTTGTCGTGGCCGACTTGAACGACGGATTGCCCATAAGTCCGGGAGAAGCGCCCTACGATGTCTATTTTTCCTCCTACGCCGCTTTATCTCACCTGAACGACGATTGTCTCAAGCGATTGGTAGAGAATATTTGCCAGCACATGGGCGATCGCGCAATTTTCGTAGCGGATCTGTTGGGACGCTATTCTTACGAGTGGCAGTGCTATTGGGGCGAGTCGGACTCCCAAGACATAGGAATGCAGGATTACTCCATGTCTTATATTTATCCTCCAGGAGCTCGGACGACAGCACAGATAGAGCATTTTCCCATGCGTTACTGGGGGGCGGATGAAAACTATCGCTTTATCAAAGCGATCGCCGAAGCCAAGGGAGTAAAAATAGGAGATAGCAAACTGTGCGATCGCTCCCTGATGGTAGGCCGTCACATGGACACCCACGAGTACAACCCCAAATCCCCCGCTTTGCGAGTAGCGGTCAACTCTTTAATCGAGCCCAACAGTCGCACGGACTTAAAACAACTGATTTTTAACTACCATCCCCATCCCAACCATCCCTATTTGAATCGCTTTTTCAACAACCTACAAACTGCTTGGAACGCGATCGTTTATAGTTGCATGGAAGCGTTGAATCAGTGGCGCAACCCGGAAGAGTTGCTCAAAGAACCGGAAATCGAACATCCTCCAGTGGTTCTGGATGCAGTTCGTACTATCCGTCATCTGGTGCGTCAGGCTCCAACCTTCCAATTTGAGGATCCTCTCGCTAACCTAGTCGAACCTCAATTAGCTTATTTATTGCGAGATCTCGAATGGAACATCCAACCCGGTTTGGGGGCAGGTCACAGCTTGCTCGCAGTTTACGAGTTTTATCGTTAAAGTAGTCAATTGTCAATTGTTAATGGTTAATTGTTGATTCTTTGCCATTAATAATTGACAAAAAAATGACTGCTACCTTCTGAACTGTTGCCTCTTGCCTCTTGCCTCTTGCCTAAAGCGACTAAGTTATTTTGCACAACTCATAAGAAAATGCTATATTATTCCCAACGAACGCGCGATCGCTCTTCCACCACTTGCAAGTAAACCTTCTCAGTCTGTCTGCCCAACTCCGGCCAACCAAATCTACTTTTTAAATCTTGATAAGCATTCTTAACTAAAGATGTCGCATAATCGGGAGCCTTCAATACTTTTAAAATCCCCACTGCCAGAGATTCGGGGTTTCCCACTTCCGTGACGATACCCGTTTTACCGTGTTGGACGACTTCCGGCAAACCCCCAGTATTAGAAACTACCACCGGCACTCTAGCAGCAAAACTTTCCAGGGCAACGATGCCGAAAGGTTCGTATAAACTGGGAAAGACAGCACAATCGGCTATAGCTTGAAACTTATCTAACTTTTCATCAGATAAAAAGCCTGTAAAATAAAACTTATCGGAAATATTACAATCCCACGCTTCCTGTTTCCAATAGTCAGTTTTCCCCCCGCCGACAGCTACAAATTTTACGTTTCCTCCCATCTCGTAAGCTATCTTTGGCGCGGCATGAATTAAAACAGAAATCCCTTTTTCTGGAGTCATTCTACCTACATAATAAACGATTTTTTCCTCGTCTTTGGCAAAGTGGCGTCGGAAATTTTGCCAATCGAAATCCTGCTTGCTAGGTTTTTTCTCCCAACGGATGCCGTTATAAATTACGTCTATTTTATCTCTGGGACTTGCTAGAGATATTTCAATATTGTATCTCATGTAGTTAGAACAGACAATGATGCGCCAAGCGTTATATGCCAGGTCGTTTTCTTTTTGATGGATGTATTGTTGTTGATGGTTGTGAATGCCGTTATGACGACCGCATTCTGTAGCGTGGATGGTAGCGATGAGGGGTATTTTAAAGGTGTGTTTGAGGGCGATCGCCGCATCTGCCACCAACCAATCGTGGGCGTGAATGATGTCAAAGGGGCCCTCCTCCGCAATTAACTTGCCTCCATGACTGCCCATACTCTCGTTCATATTGACAACCCAATGGAAAAAATTGTCGCTATCTCCCACTGGCACTCGATGTACTTTTACCCCTTCCACAACTTCATACATGGGCGCTTGGCCAAATTTTACCGTAATTAGGTTAATTTCATGGCCAAATTTTGCCAATTCTGGATATAATTCTGCCACATGGCGAGCAATTCCTCCCACTATTCTTGGCGGAAATTCCCAACTCAGTACCAAAATCTTCATCTTCCCTCCCCTCTAATTTTACAAATCTTAATGTTTTGTGATTAGCTACTTTATCAGATTATTGCTAAAACTTAACAATTTTTCTGGAAAATATTCTCAGTAGCTCTACGAGACTTCAATTTTTCTTAACAATTTACCTGAAATAAAGTTAAATTCTATACCAAAATCTTTGGGAATGGGTAATGGGTAATGGGTAATGGCTATTCCCTATTCCCTATTACCTATTCCCAATTCCCTATTACCTATTCCCTATTCCCAATTCCCAATTCCCAATTCCCAATTCCCAATTCCCAATTCCCAATTCCCAATTCCCTATTCCCTATTCCCTAAATAAAAAATATGACTAAAATTTTAGTAATAGAAGACGAACCGATGGTTCGCAGTAACATTCAACAAATTCTCGAACTTTCCGACTACGAAGCGATAGTCGCTAAGGATGGAGAGGAAGGTTTGGGACTGGCAACAGCCAATTTGCCGGACCTGATAATATCGGATATTATGATGCCAAAGCTGGATGGTTATGGCGTTTTAAAGGCTTTGAAAGAAAATCCTTTAACGGAAAATATTCCCTTAATTTTTCTCACGGCCAAGGCAGAAAAAACTGATTATCGTCACAGCATGGACCTGGGTGCCGATGACTATTTAAGCAAGCCGTTTACGCCGGAAGAAGTGTTAAACGCGATCGCCGCTAGGTTGGAGAAAAAACTCGTGGTGGAACGGAAAACTAAAGGACAAATGGAGGAACTCCGTACCAATATTACCTACCATCTGCCCCACGAGTTAAATACTCCTTTAAACGGTATTATTAGCGGCGGTGCTTTTCTGGAAGAATTTGCAGACTGCCTCACTCCAGATGAAATTCGGGAAATGGCAGAGAATATTAGAACCTCTGGGGAACGCCTCTTTCGCATGACCAAGAATTTCTTGTTTTACGCTTATTTAGAGACCGCGGCCACGGACCCGGTAAAACACAAATCTTTCCTCGAAGATGCGGATAAATGTTTTGTCAAAGACCTCATCAGGGCCACTGCTTTTAATCAAGTAAAAAGGGCCAACCGGGAAGAAGATTTACACCTAGATTTAGAAGATGCCTTACTGGTAATTTCCCAGAAGCATATCTGCAAATTAATTGAGGAATTAACGGATAACGCTATCAAATTTTCCGAGCCCGGAACCCCAATAAAAATTATCAGTAAGGTCAAAGAACGTACCTTCCACCTTAAGGTTATCGATCGCGGTCGGGGCATGAGCGCGGAACAATTTGCTAAAGTGGGAGCTTTAATGCAATTCGAGCGGAAACTGTACGAACAACAGGGCTCCGGCCTGGGATTGGCTATCTGCCAAACTATGGTAAAAGTCTATGGGGGGGCTCTCGAAGTTGACAGACAAGGAGAAGAAACTATTGTCTCGGTAACTTTCCCTAGCTGTCTGAGCGAGTTCTAGAGAGCCAAGAAACCAGGTTTTTTGAAAAAACCTGGTTTCTGAGATACCGTGGTTTATGACAATACTTGACCGGTTCTCTAGCATCTTGTAGGTTGGTAGAACAGGCATCTTGCCTGTTCCCAGACATCTTGCCTGTTCCCAGACATCTTGCGGAACAGGCATCTTGCGGAACAGGCAGGATGCCTGTTCTACAATAATCCATCACTATTAAACTCAAACCATGCTATCTACAACAGAACTGGAAGAACTCCTAGCGGTGCCTCTCACCGTCTCCCCAGAGACGCCTCTGGCGGAGGCACTTTCGTTAATGAATGCTTCTGACCAGACCGCTCCTCCGCCCGAGGAGGGCGATCGCTTCCTTTGGCAAACGGCAAAAAACCAAGAACGGGCAAGTTGCCTCTTAATCGTCGAGGGAGGGCAGTTAGTCGGAACTTTCGCCGCCACGGAGCTAGTGGGAGTTGCGGTTCGAGAACTGCAACTGGAAACAACTGCCGTGGGCGAGGTAATGACCCGAGAGCCCGTAACCCTCAATAAATCCCAACTGGAAGATATTTTTACTATTTTAAACCTTTGCCGCCGTGAAGGCATCTGCCACTTCCCCGCGGTCGACGAATTCAACCGCAGCCTCGGTTTAGTTACCCCTGCCTTTATCCACGAAGCCCTGCAACCGGCCAACTTCCTCCAGCTTACTACTGTAGCCGAAGCGATGGAGCGCCAAACTCTCCAAGTTTCCCCCGCAGGGTCGGTGCAGGAGACCGTTCGCCTCATGTCACAACGGGGAGTCAGTTGCGCCGTCGTCCCAGAGACAAATTCAGCAACGGGAATTTTCACCGAACGGGAACTGTTGCGCTGTATGGCATCGGGACTCGATTTAGCGGAAGTGGCGGTAGGGGAAGTAGCGATCGCCCCGGTTATCGTTTCCCCGCAAGCTAGCTTGTGGGAAGCCAACCAACTTTTATTGACAAACAGAACTCCCTGTTTGACAGTTATTACCGATGGAGGAGAAATCGTGGGAACTATCGCACGCCAACATATTTTAAAAACCATTAACCCCATCGCCATGTATCGGACTATTCGCTTGTTGCAGGGTAAAGTCTCCGAATTAGAAACAGAAAAAATGCACGTTTTGGAAAGACAGAAAATCCAATTAGAATCCCAGGTGCAAGAGCGGACTCGGGAACTGGAACGACAAGCAAGAAGCGATCGCCTCCTGCTAGAAATTTCCTCCCAGATGCGCTCCTCCCTGGAGCTAGAAGAAATTCTGGAAACTGCAGTCGGCCAAGTGCGGGAGTTTTTAGGATGCGATCGGGTCCTTATTTACCGCTTCGACCCCGACTGGAGCGGCGTGGTCGTTGCCGAAGATGTCAAAGAGGGCAGCAAACCTCTCATCGGAGAAAGGATCCACGACCCCTGTTTTGCCCCCACCTGGGTCGATGCTTACCAAAACGGTCGCCTGCGGGTAGCTAACGATATCTACGCCAGCGATATGGCTCCCTGTCACGTCGAGCTATTGGAAACCCTGGGCATTCGGGCCAAAATCCTCGTTCCCATTCTCCTGACGACAGAAGCGGAAGACGGCACTCGGTCAAATTACCTCTGGGGGTTGATGAATGCCAGCCAAACGACGACAGCTCGCGAATGGCAGTCGGTGGAAGTTCGATTGCTGCAAAAATTAGCAACCCAAATTGCCATTGCCATCCAGCAATCAAACCTGTACCAGCAGTCTCGCGATCGGGTGTTGGAACGCCAACGGGCAGAAAGCACCCTCACCCAAGAGCGAAACTTGGTCTCGGCAATCTTGAACGTTGCCGGGGCCCTCATCGTGGTCTTAGATAAGGAAGGGCGCATTATCCGCTTTAACAAAGCCTGCGAGCAAATTACCGGTTACAGCTTTGACGAGGTTTTCGGGCGCTGCTTCTGGGATTTTCTCTTGCTGCCGGAGGAAGCGGAGTCCGTTAAAGGAGTTTGGGGGCAGTTGCTCGCGGGCGAATTTCCCAACCAGTACGAAAATTACTGGGTGACGAAAACTGGCAGTCGCCGCTTAATTGCTTGGTCGAATACCGCCTTAACCGATGCTGGGGGCAACGTGGAGTATACCGTCAGCACCGGCATCGACATCAGCGATCGCCGCTATGCAGAAACGGCCCTGGTTCGGAGCGAAACCGCTTACGCTACCCTAGCCGACAGCGCTCCGGTGGGTATCTTTCGCCACGACCTGTCCGGCAACTGCAACTATGCTAACGACCTCGCCTGCCAGTTGGCGGGACTGTTACCCTATCAATTCCTGGGTCGGGGGTGGACGCAGATGCTCCATCCAGAAGACCGCGATCGCGTCTTAGCAGAGTTCGGCGAAACCCTCCAAACTGGAGCTATCTTTCGTTCCGAGTATCGTTTTCTTCGTGGCGACGGTAGCTGCGTTTGGGTTCTCGGTCAGTCCGTTCCCCAATTTGACGATCGCGGGCAGATTGCCGGTTATGTAGGGACTCTTATGGATATCACCCAGCGCAAAGAGGCAGAGCTAACATTGCAAGAAGTTAACACCTCACTTGAATGCAGGGTCGAACAACGTACCGCCGAGCTACAGCAAAGCAACCAAGAACTCAAGGCAGAAATTCTCCAACGCCAACAAATCGAAATTGCCCTGGTGGAAAGTCAAGAATTCTTGCACGATTTGTTTGAAAACCTTAACGATGTGGTTCAAAGCGTTTCCTTAGAAACTGGGAAATTTATCTACGCTAATCGGGCTTGGTGCGAAACTTTAGGTTATGAAGACAGCGAGATTTATCACCTATCTATTTTCGAGATTATCGCGGCAAAACATCGAGTAGGTTTTCGGGAAATTTTAAATCAATTCAAGACAGGAAAGCTAAATAAAATAGAAAGGCTAGAAATTCCTTTTATAACTAAAGATGGCAGGGAAATTATCTTAGAAGGAAATATCAACTGTCGCTACCAAGACGGAAAACCAACGGCAACCAGGGGCATTTTTAGAAATATTACAGAACGCAAGCAAACTGAAGAACGCCTAAATAAGGTATTGCAAGAATTAAGCTATCACAAACAAGCTTTAGACCGATTCGCTTTAGTTGCTATAACCGATGCCAGGGGAATTATTACTTACGTTAACGAGAAATTATGCGAAATTTCCCAATACCAACCGGAAGAATTAATCGGTAAAACCCATCGCCTGGTTAACTCCGGCTACCATCCTCCAAGCTTTTTTCAGGAAATGTGGGGGACTATTTCTGGAGGAAAAATTTGGCGGGGGGAAATTAAAAATAAAAGAAAGGATGGCAGTTCTTATTGGGTGGATAGCATTATCGTTCCCTTTTTAGACGAGTGGGGACAGCCGGAGCAATATTTGGCAATTAGAATCGATATTACAGAACGCAAAGAAGCCGAGGAAAAACTGGAACAACAGCTAGCGGCGATCGAAGCCAGCGGAGACGGCATCGCCATTCTCCAAGACGATAAATATATCTATCTCAACCAAGCTCACGCGAAACTCTTCGGTTATAAAAATGCCGCCGAATTAATCGGTAAAACTTGGCGAGAAGTTTATGCTGCCCCAGAAATTAAGCGCTTGGAAAAAGAAGTATTTCCCGTACTGGCACAGCAAAAATATTGGCGGGGAGAAGCGATCGCCCGGCGTAAAAACGATACTAATTTTGTCGAAGAACTTTCTCTGACCTTAACAGAAGATGGAAGCCTAATTTGCGTCTGTCAGGATATCACAGAAAAGCTCAAAACTCAAGAAAAAATGCGCCGCCGCGAGGCACAGTTTCGAGCGATTTTCGAACAAGCTGCCGTGGGCATTGCCCGCGTCGCTTTAGACGGGGGTTTCCTCCAAGTCAACCAGCGGCTCTGTCAGATGTTGGGTTATAGCGAAGAGGAAATGCTAGCTAAAACTATGTCAGAAATTACCCACCCCGATGAGTGGCAGCTTGACATAGATTCTTTGGAGAAAATCTTAAACGGAGAAATAGAAACATTTTCCCAGGAAAAGCGCTATCTACACAAAGATAGTTCTGTTTTTTGGGGCAAAATTACCGCGTCCGTGGTTCGGGGTTCGTCGAAAGAGCGAGATTATTTTATTGCCGTTTTAGAAGATATCAGCGATCGCAAAAAAGCCGAAGAAGACATTCGCAACGCCCTCGCCCGAGAAAAAGAACTCAGCAATTTAAAATCCCGTTTTATTTCCATGACTTCCCACGAATTTAGAACGCCACTTTCGGTTATTTCTTCTTCCGCCGGTATTATGAAAACTTTTAATAAAAAGCTCACCGACGAGAAAAGACTGACCCACTTAAATACTATTGAAACCTACGTCAAACATACCACCAGATTGTTAGACGACATTCTTTTATTAAACCGGGCAGAAGCGGGAAA
The DNA here is from genome assembly GCA_964609515.1 of uncultured bacterium. Classification (GTDB taxonomy): domain Bacteria; phylum Cyanobacteriota; class Cyanobacteriia; order Cyanobacteriales; family Microcoleaceae; genus CALKCV01. The sequence continues at coordinate 29,039 of CAZSTZ010000059.1, forward strand.
TATTCCTTTTAATCCCCAGCGGACTAATGCGGTTAACTACTGCCAAAATTTAACCCAAGAAATGCAGACCAGTACGGACAGCCACGTTATTAATTTTACCAACCATTGCCCCCCAGAAACAGAGGCAGAATTAGATATCAAACTGCTGCAACAAATTCTAATTAATTTGCTTTCTAATGCCATTAAATATTCTCCCGATGGGGGAGAGATTAAATTTGATTTAAGCACCGTCGAAAACAAACTAATTTTCCAAGTCCGAGACAGCGGCATCGGCATTCCCGAGGAGGACCAAAAACACCTATTTGAATCCTTCCACCGGGCCACCAACGTAGAAACCATTCAAGGCACCGGTTTGGGTTTAGTTATCGTCAAAAAATGCGTAGAATTACACAAAGGAGAAATCAACTTTACCAGCGAACTCGGACGGGGAACGACCTTTACCGTTACTATTCCTTATTTCTTGTAGGTTGGGTGAAGTGAAACGGAACCCAACATTTTCTTTTTAATGCATACCGAACCCAACATTTTCGTGTTGGTTTCACTTCACCCAACCTACTTTTTAAGGCTGCGTTTTTGTTGGGTTTCGTTTCACTTCACCTACTTTTTAAGGCTGCGTTTTTGTTGGGTTTCGTTTCACTTCACCTACTTTT
>CAZSTZ010000060.1:0-29685 GCA_964609515.1 uncultured bacterium
AGACGGGTTGGGGGACTGGCACTTCGATGGGAATGGCATCGGAGGGCGGTGAGACCGGTTCTGGGGTTGGCACTTGAATGGGAACGGCATCGGAGACCGGTTCTGGCGGTTTTGGCGCTGGAGGTTTTGGCGCTGGAGGTTGTTGCTGGGCGCGGGGTTGGGGCGCGGGTTCGCTGACCGGTTTGGGGGCGGGCGATCGCGCGTCCTCAAAACGGGGCAACTGGGCGACGCCGGGCAAGCTGCCTCCTAACCAGATAAAACCGCACAAGGCGATCGCTTTTTTAATTCGTTTCTTTTGTCTTACCATTTTCATAAATTAACTTTATAAAAGAACCGGGTTACGTCTTAAAAACCCGGTTTCTTCAAGAAACCGGGTTTTTAAGGTATCAAATATCTTATTATACTACAAGTTGAGAAAAAATCCCCAATGAAAATTTACGATTGGATAATAGTCGGCGGCGGCATTACTGGCGCTGCCCTCAGTTACGAACTGGCAAAAAAGGGTTTTACCGTACTCCTGTTGGAAGGAGACCCAAACTTCCAAAACGCCACCCGCTTTAGTTACGGGGGCGTGCCTTTCTGGGCGGGGACGACCGAGTTAACTCGTCAATTGTTCCGGGAAGGAAGAGAACGCTACCGGGATCTATCTTCGGAGTTAGGGGCAGATACCCAATTTCGGGAATTAGATTTACTCCTGCCGATCGCCCCAGAGGAGGATCCGGAAACGGTGGCGGCGAGTTATGCTCGCTTCGATATTCCTCCTCGCCTTTTAAGTAAGGAAGAGGCGAAGGAGTTGGAACCTTTGTTAAATGTAGAGGCGATCGCTGCTGCCCTCACGGTTCGTCACGGTCACATTTCCCCAGAAGGAACTGCGGCGGGTTACTGTCAAGCTTTTACTCGCAACGGCGGCACTATCGAATTTGCTAAGGTTACGGAATTGGTCCGAGAGGGCGATCGCGTCACCGGCGTTACGGACGGCACTACCATTTATCCCGCCGTTAACGTGGTTATCTGTGCCGGCGGTTTTTCCCGCAGTTTGCTAAAGTCTGCGGGAATTTCGGTTCCCGTATATTTCACCCATGCGGAGATGCTGGAGACTCCGCCAGTGGAGGTTAAATTAAGAACTTTGGTGATGCCGGCAGTTCAGCAACGGGGGAAAACGGAGACTGCGGCGAGTCAAACAGAGATAGACCGACTTTGGGATGGGGGCGATCGCGAGCTGGCACCTCCCGCCCTGGATGCCGGCGCGATTCAGTTTTTGGATAATAGCATCAGAATCGGTCAAATTTCGCGAACTTTGAGCAACCCTAACGCCGAGGCGAACGCGAAAGAAAGCGAGGAGGCGATGCGGGGGGCGATCGCTCAGATTTTACCCCCACTGGGAAATCTGCCTGCAACTTGGCATCGTTGTTTGGTGGCGTTTAGCAGCGACGGGTTGCCGTTAATTGGGGCTATTCCTAATGTAGAAGGGGTACAAATTTTTTCTGGTTTTACCAGTCCTTTAGTGTTGGTGCCGCCCTTAGCTAAACGGTTTGCCGACTATTTGGCGGGAGAGGATGATGAGATTGTGAAGCAGTTGTCTCCCAGTCGGTTTAATTGATATAACTCACCCGCCAGAAACCGGGTAATTTCTGCAAAACCCGGTTTCTTAGGTCTCCGAAGCGCAATTAGCGATCGCTACTAACTTTAACTCGATTCTCTTTCCGCCAGAGACGATACCTCTTGAACGGTAGTTGGTTCCTTACTTTCTTCGGTCTTTTCTTTCGAGTTTAATAAATCCTTGACTTGACCTACTAAACCGGTCAATTTTCCGTCCTTCAATAAGGATTGAATCAGAGAAAAACCGCTGGTGGAAAGCAACAATTTATTAATGTCGCCCAAGTCGCCTTTACCGTTGCCGTTACCGTTAGCACCTGGGAAAGCATAGATTTGAGTATTTCCCAAAATGCCGGGCTGGGGTGCGAGGGCTTTAGCAATATCCGGTAATTCTTTGACAATGTGGGGCGATATCGCTTTGACTATCTCGGCAGTGCGGTTGGCATTGCTGATAGCGTTTTCGGCTTCGATGCGGGCCCGCTGTCCTTCCGCTTCCGACAAATCTTTATACTTATTTGCTTCTGCGAGAGTGCGAATAGATTCGGCTTCTAATTCCGCTGCCTCGCGGGCAATTTCCGCTTGACGGCGGCGGCGGAACACTTCGATTTCTACCACGTTGTTCTCGGATATCTTTTGTTTCTGGGCGTTTTTCTCGGCTTCGAGGGTGGAGAGGCGGCTTTCCCGTTCGGCTTCTTCCACTTCTTTTGCCGTTTGTACTGCGGTTTCGGCTTGGATCCGTTCCGCTTCGGCGGTCAGGCGTTCTTTTTCTTTGTTGGCGATCGCGATAGCCGCTGCCTCTTGGGCCAACCTCAATTCCTGTTCCGCCGATGCCACTTCTACGCCGGCCCGCGATCGCGACGCATCCACCGTTTGTTTGCGAGTAATTTCGGCGACTTCTGCCTCTTGCTGTTGCAAGGCCCGAGCAATTTTGAGCTTTTTATTCTCTTCTTCTAAAGCAATATCTGCCTCAATTTGCCGCTGTTGAATTGACAGTTGTTTGTTGATGTTGCCCTCTTCAATAGTCCGCTGGCGAGTAATTTCTGCTAATTCTGCTTCTTGTTGTTGCAAGGCACGAGCAATTTTGCGTTTTTTGTTCTCTTCTTCTAAAGCAATATCTGCCTCAATTTGCCGCTGTTGAATTAACAGTTGTTGGTTAATATTTTCCTCTTCAACTGACTTGTTTTGCAAGATTTTATTCAACTGAATCTTAGCCGCTTCTTTATCCTGGGCTTCCTGAACTTCCCGGGCTCGTTGCGCTTTTAAGGCTTCGATTTCTTGGTTTTGCGTCATTTGCAAAGAAGCAATTTCTCGCTGTTGGTTTAAGTTAGCTTCTTCTTTCTGTCTGGCGATAGATAAAATTTGTTTTTCGGCGTCTAACTCCTGTTGTTCGATAGTAACTTGGGTGGTTAATTCCACTTCTCGTTTTTGTTGAATTGCCCGTTGGATAGTTTCCGTTCTTAACTTCACTCCTTGAGCGTCGAAAAAGTTATTTTCGTCGTAAGTATCGCTTTCTTCAATTTCAGAAATAGCGATATTATTTAAGGTCAAACCGACTTTTTTTAAGTCCTGTTGAATCAGGTTTAAAACTTCGTCGGCAAAGCCCAATTTATCGGAGTCAATTTCTGCCAAACTTTTGCGTTTGGCGGCGGCGCGAATGGCATCGTCGGCGCGTTTTTCCAAAGCGTCTTTAATGTCGTTTTCGGAAATTTTGCCTTGTTTGGAAAGGCGGGCGGCGGCCATACTAATATCCTGTTCGTCGGAATTAATACAGACATAAAATGTTACCCGCATACTCGCCCGCAGGTAGTCTTGAGTGCGAACTGCTAGGTCGCCAGTACGTTCGACGTCGATGGAAATTTCCCGCAAAGGCACGCGAGTTAGTTCGTGAAAGCCGGGTAAAACGACGCAACCGCCGTTAATAATGACGCTTTTTTTCTTAGTAAAAAGTCCGCCAGTGCGAACGAAAGCTTCGTTATTGGGAGTGATGTTATAGACCAGTTTATAGGTCCATAAGCCTAAAAGCAGCAAAATCAAAATGCCGACTACAGAAGCGGCAGCTCCGAGAATGCCGCCGCCCAAACCCTCGACGATGGAGGTGGGAGTTTGCATGGGAACGGCTTGGGCCATTAAGATACTTTCGGTTTCTTTTTGGCAGGTTTGTTGAGTATTGGTAGATGGCGTGAGAGTGTCTTTTGCTGCTATATTTGGCAGGGTTTGAAGTAGCTCTAACGCAAATTTGGCATCGTTCATAATCGCATCCTTTTATCTTAACGATTGCGAGAATTGGGGAGATTTTCCGTATTGGAGAGCCAGCGGTCTTCGTCGGAGGTGTCTTTGGCGATCGCCACAAAGCCATCTTCGCCACGGTCTATAATTAACACTCGCTGTCCTCTGTGGGGGATAACTGTCGCCCATTTAGGGATAGTCGCGCCGATGCTGACTAGGTTTTTATTGGCATCGGAGACGTCAACTTGACCGATTTTGCCGGAGTCGGTGGGAGGTAGGGTTTTTGAGGAGACGGTACCGATACAACCGATGAGGCGATCGCTACTGGCATCTTCTCCGAAGGAAGCAAATAATTTACCCAAGGGACGGGCAATTAAACCTCCTATTTGTAAGGCAACTCCGAGAGAAACGATAAAGATTACGCCGCCGAGTCCCAGGAATGCTACGGGGATGTAGCCGAGGAAATGGGAGGCGATCGCGTTCAGCATCCATCCAGTGAGGCCCCAAAGACAGAAGTCCGTAGCAAGTAAGAGAATTAGAGGAACTTTACCGATACCCAACCAGCCCAAAAATTGAGCGAAACCCATACCGCTATCGATATCCGTTTCGGTATCGGCGTCTAAATCGAGGAAGTCGTCGTCGCCGCCGATATCGTCATCTCCCCCACCCGCGCTAATGGCGATGAGGAAAAGAAGGACTCCGAGACCGAGAATAATCCAATAGGGAAGGTTTGCTAGACTATAGAGCATGGTTAAGAATCGAAACTTGCGAGTTGGAAAATCTTGTTTATCACTGTAGCACAATTGGGAATGGGGAATTGGGAATGGGGAATGGGAGCCCCCCCTTTACAGGGGTCGGTTTTTTACAATTAACCCTTGCGAGGAGACAAGGAGGACAAGGAAGAGTGGGAAGACAAGGAAGAGGTTAAAAGAAGCTTGTCTCCCTTGTCTCCCTTGTCCTCCTTGTCCCCCTTGTCCCCCTTGTCTCCGGAGAGGGGGTTGGCAAAATTTGGGTTTTGTGTTATGGTGTAATACAAACAGATTACAAGAGGAAATAAAGACAGGCCATGCCTTACGAAGAACTAGAATTATCAAAGGAAAAGCCCGTTTTATCTTGGGCCAGCCACGATTTAGACCATAAAGAAGCGCAAATGGCCCGTAACGTGGCCTCTTTGCCCTTCGTGTTCAAGCACGTTGCCTTGATGCCGGACGTCCATTTAGGCAAAGGGGCGTTAGTGGGTTCTGTTATTGCCACTAAGGAGGCAATTATACCTGCTGCCGTGGGGGTGGATATCGGTTGCTTCACTGGGGATACATTAGTTCCTCTAGCAGACGGTAAATCTTATCCTTTGGTCGAGTTAGCTTCCAGGGCGCGGGAGTTTGCAGTTTACTCCTGCACCGACGCAGGTCGAATTGTAGCAGCTAAAGCGATCGCTCGCTTGACTCGTCGCAACGCCCCATTAGTAAAAGTGGTTCTCGACAACGGTGAGGAAATTAAATGCACTCCCGACCATCAATTCATGTTGCGCGATGGCAGTTATCGAGAAGCAAAAGACTTAAAAAATGGTACGTCTTTAATGCCTTTTTACTCCAAAAAGGATAAGGATGGCTATACCTTAATTCAGCAGAATTATTCTGGTATATACGAAAAAGCGGACTTAATTGTTGCTGGTAGCGATCGCTTAAATGCAATCCCGAAATCCACAGAAAATAGACCATTAGTTTTAAACAACCACAAAGTCGTCGAGGTAATTTCCCTATCAGAACAACAAGACGTTTACTGCTTAACAGTACCCGAATATCACAACTTTGCTCTAACTGCTGGAGTATTCGTTCATAACTGCGGTATGTGCGCCATACAAACGCCCTTTGTTGCCGACCAACTGGAAGGCAAACTGAAGAAAATCCGCCAAGATATCGAAGCAGCAATTCCCGTAGGTTTTAACCAGAATAAAGAGGTTGAAAAATCCGTCACCAATTGGCAACGGTGGCAGGATTTTAAAGAACTCCATCCAGGAGTAAAAAACCTCGAAGGTAAAGCCTCAAAACAAATGGGTTCTCTGGGAGGAGGCAACCATTTTATCGAGCTTTGTTTGGATACGGAAAACAAGGTTTGGTTGATGTTGCATTCCGGTTCTCGTCATATTGGAAATAAATTAGCGGAATGTCATATTAACACCGCTAAAGATTTAGCCAGACTGGCAGAAACCAAACTCCCAGATAAAGATTTAGCTTATTTTGTAGCCGGTACCGAAGAGTTTAAGGCTTACTGGCGCGACTTGCAATGGGCGCAAGATTACGCTCGTTTTAATCGGGATGTAATGATGAATCGTTTTAAGCGAATTGTGGAGACACATTTAGCGGGAGGCAAGCAGACAAAGCCGCTTTTAGAAGTTAATTGTCACCACAATTATGCGGAGAAAGAAGTGCATTTTGGCGAGGCGGTTTATGTCACTCGCAAAGGTGCCGTGAGAGCCCGGGAGGAAGACTACGGTATTATTCCGGGTTCTATGGGTACAAAATCTTTTATTGTTAAGGGAAAAGGGAACCATGCGAGTTATTGCAGTTGCAGCCACGGGGCGGGGCGTTTGATGTCTCGAACTAAGGCGAAAAAAAGCTTTTCTCTGGACGATTTGTTAAAGCAAACGGAAGGGGTAGAATGTCGCAAAGATGGGGGAATTTTAGATGAAATTCCTGGGGCTTATAAACCTATTGATGAGGTGATGAACCAGCAAACTGATTTAGTGGAAGTAGTGGCTACTTTGAAGCAGGTTCTTTGCGTTAAAGGTTAGAGAGCAGCTATTGTATTGTTAGAAACCACGCTTTTTGGTATCTGGTGAAACCCAGTTTTGCAGGAATTACCCGGTTTCAAGACCTGCTCTCTAGAGAGCCAGCCCGTGAAACCGGGTTTCTGTGAAGTCTCCAACCAAATATCGGGTGGCAGGGGGGAGGATTATTCCTTTTTATGGCGCACCTCAATAACGGTGTGGACGTTGCCCCGGGGAGAAAAATCGGCCTTAACCGTCACCTCCAAGGGGTCGCAGGCGGCCACGAAATCGTCCAAAATCTGATTGGCCGATTCTTCGTGGGAAATGTAGCGATCGCGATAGCCATTGATATAAAGCTTTAAAGCCTTCAACTCCACCACCTTCTCATCTGGCACATAAATAATCTGAATTGTGGCAAAATCGGGATAGCCAGAAAAAGGACACTTACAAGTAAACTCCGGCAAAGAAATGCTAATCTCGTAGGGCCGTCCGATTCTGGGATTGGGAAAAGTAAATAACTCCCCCTCCAAAATCGCCCGTTCTCCATATTTCATCTCTTCGGGACTTGAGTTGGGAGACAAATTATGCTCTTGTTGAGGATTTTTCATAAGATTACTAAATTGTTGTCAACTGTCAATGGTAAAAGCGCAATTAACGATTGACAATTAACAATTAATAGTTGACAATTAACAAAAATCAATTTTCTTATCCAAAAATTAACTATGCAAAATTCTAATACCTCCAGTCAAACAATACCAAATACAAATAACAACGGCTATGCTCCCTCAATTCCCATAAGCCTATATAGAGAAGTCACCGCAGAATTGCAAGGGACCAAAGCCCAACTCGAATCAGTCCAAGCCCACAACCAACAATTAACCCAGCAAAACCAAAATTTGCGGCAAGAAATTAATAAACTAATTAGAGCGGCCATGCAGTTGCAACAAACAGCCAGTTCCGCCCAGGCGGCCAGTCTTGTTACCGTGCCTCAGATGCCCTCCATCCAGCCAAAAACCCAACCCCAGTGGGAACCGCCAGCTTATGTGCCAACCCCCCCTTCTCCCGTGGCCACGGCCCCCGACTCCTATCCCGAAGCAGTTCGGACATCACCTTCCCTACCCACCACCGAACCCGAAGCACCACCAACAGACTTTCCCGAACACCTATTTACAGAGCTACCCGACGAAAGTCGCGGGCAGCTATCCACCGAAAGCAGACAAGCTCCAGACATTGGCGGAGTGTGGTTGATGGTAGCCATTTTTCTGATTGTAGTGGCCTTCTTTGGTGCCGGTTATTGGGTAGTACGTCCTTTATTGCAGCAGCAGCAACGCTAGGGTCCAGTTCGTAGTAATCGCAGAGCGCGATTTATCCCCAAAACAATAATCCCACGACTGGGGTCGTGGGATTGCTAATTTACACCAAGCATAAAAAAAGAAAGTTATTTGACTTGGCTCGGCGGGGCTCCTGCAGCTAAACGGTTTCCAGCAAACGATTAGCATACTGCTCTGGTTCGGCAGTTTCTAGGATGCCCATCCCCGGATCGAAACCGCGTTTAATTTCCTTCATTTTCACCTGTTTAGCTTGGAGAGAGCTTTGCAGGATTTGGATAGCGCGGTGTGGGTTGCCACGACCGCAGAAAAATAAATCTGCGGCAAAATAACCCAGCTCTGGCCAGGTATGAATGGCAATATGAGATTCCGCTAATGTTGCCGTTGCCGTTACTCCATGAGGACTAAACTGGTGAACGCATAAATCGATGAGGGTTGCTTCCCCAGCGGCAATTGCTTCAATTAAAGCGCGACGGATACGTTCGGGGTCGTTGAGGAGGTCTCCAGGAGACTGCCAAGCGTCAACGACCAGATGGGTTCCCAATAGTTTCATTCTGTGCGGTTTTACCTCCAGCCTCAGTTGTTTTCCAATTTTTTAGTTTATCACGGAATATCTTTTATGGGGGGGTGGAAATATTAAATTTTAGACAAGAGGCAAGAGATCGTCTGGCAAAAGTTGAGATTTTTTGAGGAAAAATAGATTAAAGAAGTCCACTAATTACTGGCTTAAAATAAACGCTCTCATGGCCAGGGGGCAGAAAAACTAGGCCCCGCTAACCAAGATTTTGAATTTCTAAACATAAGTCGAGCCGTTGGGCATAATTGCGCCATTCAAAGACGCCCGTTCCATATTAGCCAAATTCAAATTGGCCCCAATCAGATTAGCCTCTGATAAATTGGCTCCTGTTAACTCCGCACCTTTCATAGAAGTCAACAGCAAGCCGGCACCGCACATATTAGCATCGGTCAGATCCGCTCCTCGCAAATCTGCCTCCAACAAACTCGCTCCTTTTAAATTGGCTCCTTTTAAATTGGCTCCTCGCAAATTAGCATTGCTCAAAGTTACCCCCGTTAAATCTGCTCGATCCAGATTAGCTCCACTCAGATTAGCACCGCTTAAATTAGCTCCACTCAGATTAGCTCCACTCAGATTAGCTCCGCTTAAATTGCTCCTTGCCAAGTCGCTTCCTTGTAAGTCCGCCTCCCTCAAACAAGCAGCGCAGAGCTCTGTTTCTGTAATAATTGCTTCGCTCAAGTCCGCTCCTAGTAAATTAGCTCCGCTCAAACAAGCTCGATTTAAGTAAACTCGAACTAAACTGGCTCCAGTTAAATTTGCCCCGCTGAGGTCGATTTCGCTCATAATTGCTCGATTTAAGGTTGCTTGAGTTAAATCTGCCCCGCTGAGAACGGCCTTGCTCAAAGTAGCACCTGTCAGGTTGGCTTCTCGGAGTTTGGAACCGTTGAGCAAACAGGCCCCAAACATACTGGCTGCTATCAGAATGCTTTTGCTGAGGTCTGCCCCAGAAAAAATAGCTCCGCTGAGAATCGTTCCGCTCAGATCGGTTCCAACTAAGATCGTGCCTGTTAAGCTGGCACCATTCAAGTTGGCTTCTATCAGTTTGGCTCCCGAGAGATTAGCTCCACTTAGTTCCGTGGCTGTTAGGTTAGCTCCGATGAGTTTGACTTTGGTGAGATTTGAGTCTCTCAAATTAGCGTTGCTTAAATTGGTTCGATTCAAATTGGCCTTGCCTAAATCGATCGCGATTAAGCTAGCTCCTTGGAAGTCTCGTTCTCCTTTGGCGTGTCTGGTTAAAAGTTCGTTAGCACTTAAAAGCTCGCTGACGTTCATAAAATAAGTTTGTGGATTTTTTTGTTTTTGTGTTGATATTGCAAATCTTCCACGAACTTAAAGTAGAAAAAGTTCGTGGCATCTGGTTGTTATTTAAGTCTTGACTAAAAGCTATGTGGGTTTGGGCGATTGATTATTAAACCCAGACCGTTAGGTGCCGCCCCTTATGGGATGCTCCAAGTTCTAATGGCATTTAAGATCTTGGATCGTCGCTTTTTTTTCCAAGACCTCTTACCAATTTTTTGATTTTTAATCTAAATTTTGGGGACACTGCTGGTAGCATCCTTGCAGTTTATTCGACCCTAACGTGGCTGCGGGCCGTTCAGCTAGTGTCACCCCCCCTGTACTGGATGGGATGGCAGCAATGCCAGTTTTTTTCTCGTTTCTTCTCGGCCAAGCCCTTCCGAGCGCCCCATACCGAATTTTCGGCATCGGGGGAAGCTTTGCTCTTCTGTTTGTTACATGGCTTGGCTTGGTCCATTAGTTACCTAATTTTTGCTTCAGTTAAGCTGCCCCATATTTAAGAATCCTATACCACAATTGACTGTTGTGCAAATTTCTCTTATTCGAGCGATCGCTTTTTTAATTGTTATTTTTCTTGACATATTTTTTATTAAATGCTATTATAGACCAATTTAAAATTAAAATAAATGTTACAATTTAGGTTTGGCAAAATTTTAGCCAATCGTACTACTGAATAACTTAGGGGTTTTATCTGCCATGACAGTACAAGCATTAGCTCAAATAACAACTCTTTCTGAAGGTGCATCAAAGGCGATCGAACAGTTCTTTAAAAAAGTTTTACAACACGAACCAGAAGTCCTCAAAGACGAAGAGCCCGAGGAGCTCCATCAAATGCGAGTGGGAATGCGTCGGTTGCGATCGGCTGTGGCGGGGTTTGCCCCTGGGGTAAGGTTGCCAAAGGAAGCCAATAACAAAAATATTGGTAAGTTTTCTCGCTGTTTGGGAGAGTTACGAGATTTAGACGTACTGGCAGAAGGGCTGAAAAATGACTATCAACCAATTTTGCCCCCAAAAGAGCAAGCTACTTTAGAGAAAGCTTTAGGCAAACTTTCTAAACAACGCCGTCGCGCTTTTAAAGAAGTTCGAAAAATGTTAGAAAGTTCTAAATATTCTCAGTTTAAACAAGCGTTAGAAGTTTGGTTAGAAATGCCAGAATATGAAGCGATCGCCACCGGGCCAATTACTGATGTTATTCCCGATTTATTATTGCCTCAAATCTCCGAATTACTTCTCCATCCAGGATGGCTGGTAAAAGCTGAAAGTAATCTATCGGAAACTAACAACGGTTCCGAAGTTAAAACACCTACTAATTTAACTTTTGAAAATGGGGAAGAAGAGAAGTTACACGACCTTCGCAAGCAAGTCAAGCGAGTCCGTTATTTAATGAGTTTGTTTGCTGATTTCTACGGACAAACTTACGATGTTTATTTGGAAGATATGAAGGCTATCCAAGAGCATCTGGGTCGGCTTCAGGATAGCGTAGTTTTAGAGGAATTTATCTCTAATATTTACGGTCATAAACTCAGTAAAGTTTTGCCAACTATCTCAGAAAAATTAAACGAAAATCGTTCTAAAAATTGGCAAAAATGGCAGCTTTTACAGCGCCGTTATTCCAATCCCGAAATTCGCCAAAATTTCCGTTCTGAAATCATCAACAAATGTCAGCACCCCACTCGCCCATAGACGGCGGATCGCTGCCCTGTTAATGCATAGAAAATTGGGAATGGGGAATGGAGAATTGGAAATTGGGGAGTTCTCCAAAACTTAAATAATCCCTAACCTTTTCATTACCTAAGCTTTACCTTTGCGGGATAAGCTAAGAGCCATGTAACTCTCAACCAGTATTTTCAAGCTGGCATTTTTCAGCATGGCTCTAACTCCCACAGCAATTTTAGAAACTCAACAGCCTACTACAGAAGCCCAACGTCACGTCCATTTTTATACTAAAGGGGAAACAATTCCTCTAATGTCGGACGGTGTTTGGCAAATTTGCCAAGGTTTAGTGAGATTAAGCACGTTTTATCCCAGCGGCGAAGAAGGAATTTTGGGTTGGATTGGACCTTCAATGTGTTTTAGCGCCTGTTTTTCTCACTTACAAAGCTATCAAGCAACAGCTATCTCTGATGCCTGCCTGATGTGGTATTCAAACCGGGAAATTGAGACATCTCCAACACTGGCGCAAGAGTTATTGCCTCAACTCGGACGTCGGTTTAGACAAACGGAGGCTTTGTTAGCGATCGCCGGTTTGCGAAGAGTGGAAGAACGCTTGCAGCAACTATTGGTATTATTAAAACAAGAATTTGCTCAACCAACAGAAGAGGGAACTCGCTTAAGCATTCGCCTTACCCATCAAGATATTGCTGGGGCTATTAATACGACGCGAGTAACTATTACCCGACTGTTAGGAAAAATGCAGCAGCAGGGGTTAGTTACCAGAGACAAACATCGCCATCTAATTATTGCCAAAGATGCTTTTGTTAGCTCTTCTAATTTATGCGGGTATGTGCCACAATAGAAAAGGCGTTAATCCTGGAGAGTCTTCATAAATATCTTCTGGAACTGCTAAATACAGAATTCTATAAACTGACTTCACAAGCTGGACATGAACCCTTGGGCTATTAGTCTTTAAAGGGCTTCCAAAAACCATTTTAGCTAAAAAACTCCTTTTTTTGGGCTAGTACTGGTATCTCTAACTCCCCACACTCCCCACACTCCCCACACTCCCCACACCCCCCACACTCCCCAACTCCCCACACTCGCCACACTCCCCACACCCTGCTTTTTTTAGTTCTCATTTTCGTCGGCGACTGCGATCGAGGCGATCGCGATTAATAAACACCACCTGCGCTTGACCGCTTTCCCTCGCCACTCGAATCAACAATCCCGCTAACAACAAACTACCGATCATCGAACTTCCCCCATAACTAAACAGCGGCAGAGGCAAACCCGTAGTCGGCAAAGCACCAGTAGCAACGCCAATATTTAAAAGCGACTGCCCCACCATTACCGCCATCACCCCGATCGCTACCAATTTATGTTCTATGCGACTGGCTTTAATCGCCACTCTCAAAGCCAAAGTAGCATAAGCTGCCAACAAAAATAACAAAACCAAACCGCCCATCAAACCAAACTCTTCGGCATATACAGAAAAGATAAAATCGCTATATTGAATCGGTAAAAAATACAACTTTTGCTGGGATAAACCCAAACCAGTTCCCCAAACGCCGCCAGAACCTACCGCCAGCAAACTTTGGATTAATTGATAGCCATCGTTGATGGGATCTGCCCAAGGATTCATAAAAGACAAAATCCGCTTTCGTTGATATTCTTTAATACTGATACTGAGAGTAGCTACTAACAAACCCGCAAAAGCCGTTCCTCCCAGATAAGAAAAAGGTAAACCCGCAGCTAACGCTATTAACCATAAAGTCATGCCGCAAAGGGCGGTGGTACTGAGATTTGGTTCCAGCAAAATTGTTGCTAGGATTAAAACAAAGATTCCCAGCCAAATTCCGCGAACCGTCCAATTCAGGCGGTCCCATTGACCGAAAAAGCGGGCGCTTTGGAGGACGAGAAAAGGTTTCATCAATTCCGAAGGCTGAATGAGAATGCCGCCGATAGAGAGCCAGCGAGTTGCACCGTTGATAGTCGTTCCCAGTCCTGGAACTAAAGTTAAGCAAAGCAATACTAAGACGATCGCCACTCCGACTTTTGCGACCTGCAACATTTTAGTGATGGGAGTATATAAAACAAAATTGAATCCCATCATCCCGACGACAACCCAAATCAATTGTCGCTTGAAATAGTAGAGACCGTCTCCCTGCTCGACGCTACCGCTAGCATAAGAAGCTGAAAATAAAACTATCAATCCCATAAACAGCCAAAGAAATGTTAGCCAGCGCAATAAGCGGGCTTCTATGCCCCATTCGCGAACTTCCGGTAAAACAAGGGCTCTAATGTTGCGCAATTTCATATAATTTAAAGTATGCTCGGGGCGAGCGGTGCTGTTTTTAACAAAAAAAGAATAGCTCGAAGTTAACGGCTTCTATTATAAAGGCAATTAATTCCCCTAACCGAGGCTTTTTTCGATTAAAGGCAGTCCAAAAGCCAGGATAACGCTAACTGCTAAACCTATTAAAGCTTTCAAACTATCCCCTAAAATTATCTTACCAGTTTCTTTCAAAGGTCTGATTTCAAAATTCCAAGTCATTGCCAATTCTCGTCCTGCTAATAGTCCGATAAAAACCCAAGTGGTACTCATCGGAATGGTGCTTAATCGAATAAAAAATACCAAAATAAAACCGTAAATAAAATCAATTATAGTTGCCGAACGGATCTCCTGAGTATTAGTTTTGCTAGTGACGATTTTCTGGATTTCACCGCCGCTAGTGTAGAAAATGATTCCATGCAAAGCTATCATTATTCCTAAAGAAAACAACAGCCAAGATAAACTAAGCTGGCGGGGTAAATAGGCAAAAATATTAGCCATGTCTTGAACCAGCCATTGACTCCACAAAAATGCTGTCGATAACCATTGCAACACTATCCAATAGCGAGGGATTTCTCCATTTTTCGTCTCTAAAAAATTACTTTCTAAACCTCTAGTAACAAATTTATAAATAACAATTGCTCCAACGAAAGCCATAACATATCCCAACAGAGATTTAATTAACATCTGGTTTAAAGCTTGGGGGGCAAAAACAGTTAAAATCAGAAAAGTAGTGCTAACTGGAATTCCCAATTGAGTTAAAACAGTTAAAACTATTGGCGGCACTAAATAAATCCAGGTAAAGCGTTCTGGAAAGGGAATTTGTTCCAGTCTGCCGTAGGAAATATCGCCATTATTTGCCAACCATCCTAAAATAAAAACTGCAGTTAAAATCGAACAAGCAAACAGCCAAAGCATCCACCAAGGACGTTCTTTATTAGAGCTTAAAAAAGTTCCCAGGGTTTGAATAGCATCGTTAGCTACTAACGAATAAGATGCCATGATAAATCCCGCTAACATGAAAAAGTATTCCATAGAATTAATTGTTAACTGCTAATTGTTAATTCGGAAAAGTGTAGCTTAACTAATTTTTAAAATTAAATCTAGAACTAAATCCTTGACAATAAATCCTCTTGGTTTCTCGGTATCCCAGAAACCCGGTATGCATGAAAAAACCGAGTTTCTTGACCCCTCCTCTAGCTAAATCCTTGACAATAAATCCTTTTTAGTTGATAATAGAACTAACCAACCTCAAAAATCAGGAGCGTTGTCTTATGAAAAGCTCGATTAAAATAGCAAGCATTCTCTTAACTGCTGCAGCCTTGAGTTTAGGAATATTAACCGAAGTTAAACCCGCTAAATCCGAGCCAGCAACCCTTCCCAATACCCAACAGCAATCTCCCCAAACAGTTCCCGAACCGGGGACCATAATGGGCCTACTTTTGGTGGTCATTGGGGGCTTATTTGTCAAAAAACAAATAGATGAAACGGATACACCGGAGCTGCCTCATGATTCCCAAGTGGAAAGCACGGAAATAAATTCAGAAGATAATTCCGAGAAAAATTGACCGCTTAATCTTCAAAAGAATGTTTTTTTGGGTGCATCTTAATTTTCCCTTTTTGTTAATTGTTAATTCTTAATTGTTAATTGCCCATCCATAAGGTTAGAGGTGGGGTGGGGTTAAAGCATTCGGAAAGGACGCATTCTGCTTTTTATCCAAATTTAACGCCCGAATGCTTTACCCCTACAAATCCATTATTCGTGAAAATTTTGTACGCATAAGAAATAGGATCGATCTATTGACTATTCCCCATTCCTAATTCCCGATTTTGACAAACTTTAAACTCTTGTAACTTGTGGGGATGGGTAACAAAATAATCTTCAAGCCAGAGACAGCCGGCGGTCAATAACTGATCTAATTGCTTTACTTCCCATAACTGTAACGCGCCATTTTCCCAAGTAGCCACCAACTCCCCATCGGGGCTAAAACTCTTACCCTTCTCAAATTCAGCGATCGGACGTCCTGCCAGCTCCCAGAGCCGAATAGTCCCGTCGGCGGCCCGAGTCGCCAGCCTTTGGCCGTCGGAACTAAAAGCAACTTTCTCAACGCTGCCGCGATGGGCTGTCAACTGGCCCATAGACTGAGCGATCGCCCCCCGAGTATCCCAAAACCCCACAACACCGTTGCTGCCGCCAGCAGCCAAAATCAACCCGTCGGGGCTGAAACTAACGCTTTCAATACGCCCATCCCGTCCCTCCAACTCCATCAACTGCTGGCCCGAAATATTCCAGATCCTGGCAGTTCCATCCTCCCCCGCCGTCGCCACTCGCTGTCCGTCTGGGCTAAAAGTCACGTCCCAAACAGGCCCATTATGCCCCTTTAACACTGCTAACTCTTTACCCGAAAGCTCCCATAAGCGGGCAGTACCATCTTTACCCGCCGTCGCCACTCGCTGTCCGTCTGGGCTCAAACTAACTCGCTGAACCCTGCCATCGTGTCCGTCGAAGCTGACCAACTCTTCGCCGGAAATTTTCCACAAACGAGGGGGACTATCGTCGCCTGCGGTAGCGATGCGTTGTCCGTCGGGACTAAAAGTGATGTCGCCGAAAAGCCCCAAATATCCTTGAAACCTGGATAAAGGTTTTCCCGATGCGTCCCAGATCCGGGCGGTGCCATCCAAGGCAGCAGTTCCTATTAGCTTGCCGTTGGGGCTGAAACTGACGTTAGCGAAGATAGAGGAGGGACCCTCTACTTCCGTCACGGGCTCCCTGGAAAGTTGCCATATTCTGGCAATACCATCTTCGCCAGTGGTAGCCAACAGTTCTCCGACAGAAAAACTCACTTCCCAAACCCTACCTCGATGCCCCTTCAACTCTGCTAACAAGTTGCCATCTAATTCCCACAAGCGAACGGTACCATCGCTGCCCGCCGTTGCCAGCAGTTTTCCATCCCGACTGAAACTAATGCTGCTAACGATACCTTGATGTCCTTGGAGTTTAGCTATTTGCTCTCCCGAAGCATCCCAGATATAGGCCGTTCCGTCTTCGCCTCCGGTAGCTAGCCGTTTGCCGTCGGGGCTAAAACTGACATTCCAGACGCCCCCTTCGTGCCCTTGGAGTTTGGCTAATAGCTTACCGGTGGCTCTACTCCAGATGCGAACTGTCCCATCCCAACCCGCCGTGGCCAATTTTTGGCTGTCGGGGCTGAAGGTAACTGTTTCGACATTGCCTTCGTGGCCTTGCAGGCGGGCTAACTGTTTGCCCGATCGCGTACTCCAGATCCGGGCAGTTCCGTCCCAACCTGCGGTAGCCAGTCGTTGACCGTCCGGGCTGAAGGCTACGTCTAAAACGCGACCTTCGTGGCCTTTTAGTAGAGCTATTTGTTTGCCGGAGAGCTCCCAGAGGCGGGCGGTTCCGTCTTCTCCTGCGGTGGCAAGCCTTTGACCATCTTGGCTAAAGGTTACATCCCATAAGTTACCTTCGTGGCCTTCGAGCTTGACTATTTCTTTACCGAAAAAATCCCAGACTCTTACGGTTCCGTCTTCTCCTGCGGTAGCTACGAATTTGCCGTCGGCGCTGAAGGTTATGTCTGATACGGGACCTTCATGTCCTTTGAGTTGGGCGATTGTTTGGCCCGATGGTTTGAGGAGGCGGGCAGTGCCGTCGGTGGCTATAGCTGCCAATATTTCGCTTGTGGGACTGAAGCTGATGTATTTGATGTTTTGAATTTGGTTGCGTTCGTAGATCTTGTGGAGAATTTGTTGGAGGGCAAATATGGGGGCGATCGCTGGATATTGTGCCAGGGGGCGATCGTCTCTTTCTACTATTTCTTTTAATTCTTTTCCTGCCTGCATTGCTGATAATAATGCTTCTATTTCTGCAAACTCAAATTGTCGCAAGGCGCTTACTCCTTGCTGTTCTAGTTTCGTTCCTTCTTGAGCTTCTTGTAGTTCTTTTTGAGCTCGATAAAGTTGAGTTTCTGTTGTTTGCAGTTGTTTTTGGGTGTTTCTAAAAACTTCGATCGCCCACGCCAGTCCCCCTGCTGCTGCTAAGGATATTACTACTAATCCCGCCACTGCTATTTTTATTTTTCCCTTGGCTTTTTCTAGTTTTGCCGTTTCTGCATTAACACTGTTTTTCTCTGGTTTTTTTTCTGGGGGTTTTTCTCGCCCTTTTTCGTGATTTTTTATTCTTGGTGTTTCCTCTTTTTTTACTCCAAGTTTTTCTAATTTTTTTTGGACCCACTCTTCGTTAAAAACTGCTTCATAAATTGGATTGTTTACCTTTAATATTTCTTCTTTATTACTTACCAAACCTGCGGCGATTAATTCTTTTTGTTCCGAGCTGTTATCTGCGATAATTCCGACTTGATTGCTGTCAGAATTTTGCAGCTTAAATTCTAACGGCGGGTTCAAAATTTTTTGATATAGCTTTAGTAAAGTTTCGGAATTTTGGTTGTTTTTCAAAAGGCGATCGCCTATTCTTATTAAGTGGGGCGGTTCGTCCTGAGATTCCCAATTTTCGATGATGCAAATCTTAACTAAATCCTCTACTAAACCCCTGTCATCGTTATCAGAGCCATCGCCATTTCCTAAATAGCTATCTCCTAGATAATTTTCTATTAATTTACAAACTTTTTGGGTGAGAAAAGGTTGCCCTTCCGTCCAATATAAAATCTCCCCCATAACCGCTGCCGGGTTTTTTACTTTACCTTTCAATCCTTCGATTAGTGGCTTAACTTGTTTCCACTCAAAATTATTTAATTCAAAACTTTTCCCCAACTGCTGAAGTTCCTGGGGAATGCTTTCTCCAAATAGGGCAAAATTTAATCGCTCTAGTTTTTTATTGTTCGCTTTTTCTTGATAGCAATATTCGATTAACGCCCAGATATCTTCTAGGGGGTTATTGATGCTGGAAGCGCTTTCTATTCCATCTATAAATATTACTATTTTTTGGGAGACGTTTGGCAAAAGAACTTCTTCAATAAAGACAATCAATCTTTCAACTGCCGAGAGAACTTCTTTTTGAGACCACCATAAATCTATAGATTGTCTGGATAAATCCCCAACTGTTTCTAACTCCAAAATTGCGCCGTCGTACCATGCTTCTACAGAAATAAGATTATTTTTGACTTCATTAAAATCCAGGGCAACGCAGATATAATTTTCGGCTTTTAGTAATTTTATAGTTTTTAGCATCAAGCTAGTTTTGCCCGAATGCAGCCCACCCAAGACGTAGCAAAAATTACCCGCCTTTAAAGCTGCTAATAATTCTCGGTCTGCTTTTCGGTTGAGGTAGGTAGGATTTCTAAAGTCGATCGCACCTTGAAACTGATATTTGTATTTAATATTTTGTGTGGCAGTCATTTTTATTCTAGGCAAAAGGCAAGAGGCAAAGGGCAAAAGTAAAATTTTTTAAAAAGATGATTTTTTCAAAAAAAGTGAATTGCCAAACAGAGTTTTTTAAATTATCATAGCTGCTGTTGGGAACGCGGGCAAGTTATGGATGCCAACTAACTGATATCAAGATGCTGTTTTTAAGTATTTTTAGCAGAAACCTATAAAGTTTTATCGTAGGAAAGTTAAAAACGAACAAAATGCCGAAATTTATGGATTTGTCCCCAATCTCAATAATAGGCTTATCTATTTTTACTATTTTGTCACTAACGGCACCGACTTATGCAGAGACCGAGAAGACAAGAGTCCCACCTAATTCTAATAGCATTTCCAATGACCTGCCATTAGAGAGCCTCCAAGCTCAAATGCCCCCTCCAGAAGTCCGCTCGCTGGAGGTCCAAAAAATTAAGGGTACTGTTACTGTAAACGGAAGGCCAGCGAGGTTGGGCGATCGCTTACTACAACCTGGAGATGAAATCGAAACTGGCAACAACTCGAAAGTACGCCTGCGGATAAACGACTACATCGGCAGCATCGAACTGTCGGAAAATACTAAAGTCCGACTTCAAATCCTCTCTGGTAGTTCTGCTAACAACCAAGTTACGGAAATTTTTGTTGACCGAGGACAAGTAAGATTGGCCATCGCTAGTTCCGTTGCCCGACAGTTCAGTGGCGCTGAAGAATTACAATCGGAAGAACAAATAGTGGCTGGCTTAAATCCTCTGGTGGAACTAGCTCAAGACTCAGAGGAATCGGAAGAACGCTCGGAAGAAGAAGAAGAAGAAGAAGAAGAAGAAGAAGAAGAAGAAGAAGAAGAAGAATTAGAACAAGATAACACCACCAGCGATGCTCCCGTTAGAGTGCGCACTCCCAGAGGAGTAGCTGGAGTAAGAGGTACGGCCTTTGGAGTGAATGTCGGCCCCAATGGCAAGACAGGAGTTCAAACTCTTGATGGTGCCGTGGGAGTTGGCTCTCGCAACCGAGAAGTCGTGGCCAACGCCGGTGCCCATGCCGTAATTAACCCCGGTTCCATACCTGTTGTGAACCCAAGGACTCCTCGTTTGGCAACTCTCCGCTTGCGGAGTATTTCCAGAAGCAATAGCCGTACTACTCGTTTCGTAGGTCAAGTGGAGCCGATGGATTTGGTATTTATTGACGATGTACCAATTGAGACTGATGCCGAAGGTAAGTTCGATCTTACCTTGCCGATGCCGCCAAGCGGTCGTTTCCGCTTTGTCGTCCGAGGGCCCTCGGTGCGAGAACGAGTTTATGTTATTACGGTTCCCTAGTTAGGGGAGAGACTTGCGGCAGACTTGCGGCGGACTTGCGGCAGACTTGCGGCGGACTTGCGGCAGACTTGCGGCGGACTTGCGGCGGACTTGCGGCGGACTTGCGGGGACGGAAAAACGACAACAAGCTTGTCTTCCCCCTCTCCCTTGTCTTCCCTCTCTCCCTTGTCCTCGCAAGTCTGCCCCCTCTCCCTTGTCTCCACTATTCCCCATTCCCTATTTTCCAAAAATATGAAATTCAAACAATGGCTTAAGGCTATTAAAGAGAATATTTCTCCCATCAAACAATATCTGGGAAGCAGCCCTCCTTGGTTGGCAGGTGCAGCTGCGGCAGTTTTTTCTGTCGCTTTATGGCAGTTTGGAGCTTGGCAACCTTTGGAGTGGCAAGTTTATAAAGCTTTATTTCAAGTTCGCGGCTCGGGCCTGTTGCCAAATCCGGGTTGGGATTCTCGGTTGGCGGTAATTGCCATAGAGCCTTATAGCTTGGAAAAGTACGGTCAATTTCCGTGGCGGCGCGATCGCTACGTTGACTTATTAGAAGCATTAGAAAAATCTCCGCCTGCAGCTATCGGCTTTGACATTTTGTTTCTAGAGCCCAGCAGTCAAGATACCCAGTTAGCAAAAGCGATCGCCAATAACGGCAGAGTGGTTCTCGCTAAAGTTGCTGAAGAAGATGTTGTTCCTAAATTAAAAGGGGCAGCGGCAGGAGTTGGGGATATTCTCCATCAGTCAGATGGGGATGGTATGAGTCGCAGTCTCAATCTTTTTATTGATGGTAGTGCCAGTTTGGGAGTGGCAACGCTCCAGGTTTACAACCAGTTTCATCCCGATTCTATATCTGTGCCTCAACTGCTGCCGGGGGAAGAACAAAAAATCTGGCTTAACTGGCCGGGGAAAACGGAAAATGTTCCTACTTATGCCTTTGCAGATGTGGTAGATGGCAAAATCCCTCCCCAGGATTTGACCGATAAGTTAATTCTGTTGGGACTCGTGGCCGATGGTTGGGATCCGGTCAGTTCTCCTCTGGATGCCACCACTGCTGGAGTCTATTCTCATCTGGCTTTAATCGATAATTTGTTGAACGATCGCTACCTGCGAAGGCCCCCTAACTGGTTGGTATTGTTGGCCTTACTGGCAATTGGGCCGACGACTAGCTGGCTGTTGGGCGATCGCAACCTTAGAAGTAGATTGGCGATCGCTTTTGGTTTGCCTGCCGGTTGGTTTATCTTGGCGGCCTTGTTATTTGGCTTCTCTTATTGGTGGCTGCCCGTCGCGGCCCCCATCGGTACCGCGTTTTTAGGGGCCATAGCTTTGCAACTGCGAGAACAGTACGAAAAGCAACAGTTAATGAGTCTCTTTGAAAAGCACGTTGCCCCAGAAACAGCTCGAATGATTTGGGAACGCAAGGGGGAAATTTTCCGAGACGGGGAATTAGAGCCCCAATTCGTCATCGCCACGGTTTTGTTTATGGACATTCGCAGTTTTACCAGCATTTCCGAGACCATGACGCCCCGGGAGTTGTTGGGCTGGTTGAACGATTATTTGGAGGCCATGACCGATTGCATTATGGACCGGGGCGGCGCCATCGATAAATATATTGGGGATGCGATTATGGCCTGTTTTGGCGTGCCTTTGCCTCGCAGTAAAAAATCGGACGTTAAAGAAGATGCCATTAACGCAGTGGCAGCTTGCATCGATATGCACCGCAGATTGGAACAACTGAATCAGAAATTAAAGGACCAAGGTAAGGCCTTAATTCGGTTTGGTATTGGTTTGCATACCGGGCCTTTGGTGGCGGGGAGCGTGGGGGGCCACCGCCGAGTTAATTATTCCGTCATTGGGGACACGGTAAATACGGCCTCTCGCTTGGAGTCCATGAACAAACAGTTGACTGCCGATAGGGATTATCAGATTTTAGTAACCGAGGAAACCTTTGCTCTGGTTAGCGATCGCTATTTGGGCCAACAGGTCGATGCCATCCAACTACGGGGTCAAACCAAAAAAACTGTCATATATAACATACTTGGCGAAAAAAGTCAAGAGATTAAAGCAAATGTTACAAAGTATTAAGAAAATAATAAAAAGTGGTACGAAATGCTTCAAAATACATGGGAGGTAGTTATGTCGGAGGACGTCAGTCCATCTTGCTAGCTAACCCATTTTTAAGCAACCCGTTAGCTGAACTCTGTTGGTATAAAGCATGAGTATAGTCACCAAATCAATCGTTAATGCTGATGCCGAGGCTCGTTACCTGAGCCCTGGCGAACTGGATCGGATCAAAGCCTTTGTCACCTCCGGTGAAAAGCGCGTCCGCATCGCCCAAATTATGAGCGAGTCTCGCGAGCGCATCGTCAAGGAAGCTGGCAACCAGTTATTCCAAAAGCGTCCTGATGTTGTTTCTCCCGGCGGCAATGCCTACGGCGAAGAAATGACCGCTACCTGCTTGCGGGATATGGACTATTACCTACGTCTGATCAGTTACGGCATCGTCGCCGGCGACGTTACTCCTATCGAAGAAATTGGATTGGTAGGCGTCCGCGAAATGTACAAATCCCTGGGCACTCCTATCGAAGCAGTGGCAGAAAGCGTCCGCTGCATGAAGGGTGTTGCTGCTTCCCTCCTCTCAGGAGATGATGCAGCCGAAGCAGCCTCTTACTTCGACTACGTTATCGGTGCAATGAGCTAAGGCCCATAAATTGGGGATTTTAGATAAATTGTCGGGATAACAGCCTGCTAACAGGCAAGATGCCTGTTCTACAGCATTAACCCATCGGTCTAAAGTCGTTAATTTATCGAACGCCAGCACCAATTTAAAATCGCCCATCCAAAATCGGAAGATTCAGCGAATTTAAGGAAATCAAAAATGCAAGACGCAATTACCGCCGTAATCAATTCCTCTGACGTCCAAGGTAAATACCTGGACACCAGTGCCCTCGAAAAACTGAAGGCCTATTTCTCCACTGGCGAACTGCGGGTTCGCGCAGCTAGCACCATCAGCGCCAACGCTGCTGGTATTGTCAAAGAAGCAGTGGCCAAGTCCTTACTGTACTCTGACGTTACTCGTCCCGGTGGTAATATGTACACCACCCGTCGCTATGCTGCTTGCATCCGCGACTTGGATTACTACCTGCGCTATGCTACTTATGCAATGCTCGCAGGGGATCCCTCCATTCTGGACGAGCGCGTACTCAACGGTCTGAAGGAAACCTATAATTCTTTAGGCGTTCCCATCGGTTCCACCGTGCAAGCTATCCAAGCAATGAAGGAAGTAACTGCCAGTCTGGTAGGTCCCGATGCAGGTAAGGAAATGGGTGTCTATTTCGACTACATCTGCTCTGGTTTGAGCTAAGGTTGCCATCGGCAAAGATTGGCAAACAGGAAATTTTTGATTTTCGACTGTTGCCTTAAAAACTGAGGTCGGGGAAGTGTCGCGGTTAGTGTTAGACCGCCAAAGGCTTATAAAGGATATCCAAATAAATAATTCTCCAGATGTTGGTGAAGTGAAACGGAACCCAACAAGACTATTGCAGACTTGGAGATTTTAATTTTTGGAAGTCCCTAAAGTTGGTTCTGGTGCGAAAGCAATCTAGAAATAACGATGAGTTTTAGCGAGCTAACATTGACTGCGAGACTCCCTGTCCTTGAAATGGCTTGGGTCAACCAAGCTTCTGTATCTAAGAAAAGCATTTAAAAAAATCGAACCAGTTAAGGAGAAATAGACCTCATGAGAATGTTTCAAGTGACTGCTTGCGTTCCCAGTCAAACTCGTATCCGTACCCAACGGGAATTACAAAACACCTTTTTTACTAAGTTAGTTCCTTATGACAGTTGGTTTAGGGAACAGCAGCGGATTATGAAAATGGGTGGCAAAATTATCAAGGTAAAATTGGTAACTGGCAAACCGGGAACCAATACGGGATTGCTTTAAGTTTGTTGCTGTAAGTTTTAAAAAACAGGCAAAACCAGCGTGTTTTATGAGGAGGTCGGAAGACCTCTTTTTGGTTTTTATATCAATTTCCGATTCCCCATTCCCCATTCCCCATTCCCAAAAAAATGATGAATCACTTGCGCGGTCCCTGGTGGCAACCAGTTTTTTTAACTTTATTATTGACTTTTGTTACGGTAATATGCTTTTTTCAGCCGCTAACTACGCCGGCTGCTTTGGCAGGTTTGAACGACGATCGCTTCGATGGTAATATTTTTGCTCTCTACGGCGGCAACGGTTCCCTAGTTCCTCCAAAAGTAGATTTGGCAGATTCTTTAAAAAAGTCTCGACCTGCTTTATTGGTGTTTTTCCTCGACGATAGTAAGGACTGCAAGCAATTCTCGACGGTGGTCTCGGAACTCCAGAGATATTATGGCCGGGCATCAGATTTTATTCCGGTAAACGTCGATACTCTCTGGTCGGAAACTGACGACCCCACCCAAGAGGGTTATTACTATAAGGGATATGTGCCCCAAACTGTTTTAATCGACCAATCTGGAGATGTGGTCTTGGACGAAAAGGGACAGGTGGCCTTTGAAAAAGTGGATGATGCCTTTCGGGATGTGTTCGATCTGCTGCCGCGATCGGAGTCGGTGGAGTTGAAACTACGAACTGTTAACGAGTTAAATACTGAATTATCCCAATGAGAACTAATGGTTCTCAAAAAAAGAACGTTTGACAATTGGCATTGAAAGTTAGTCAAAAAATGGGAACCATTGGTTCCCAAAAATCTCTGGGACTGGTTTTAAATCGCTAACCGGGTTTCTTGGCCGGCTACTAGAAATTAAAGTACGCAAAATTTAACATTTTTGTTACGATGGGAGCGATCGCTGCCTGTTTCGGGATAACCTTGGTTATCTGGAAAAGGGGCGATCGCTCCCAAACGTTTAAAAATAGCAATTTATTATGACTTCTCCCACTGAAACCCCAGAACAAGAACAGTTGCCAACAGAAAACCCGACTACCACCGAAACCGCAGAACCTCAACCGAGTTACGTCAAACTGGCAATGCGAAATATGGTCCGCAAAGGTGGCAAGTCTTTAATGCATTTTTTCCTGACAACCATCGGCCTTTTTGCTCTTATGGTCGGTTTGTCCTACTTAACTCGTTAAAGGAACAGGCAAGATGCCTGTTTTACTCGTTAAAGCAACAGGTCAGATGTCGATTAAAGCAACAGGCGAGACGCCCGTTCTACGTTTAGATTTTAGATAGAGAGGGTCAAATGGAGGTTGAAGTAAGCATCCAGGATTGTTTTTGGTCGTCGTTTGAGCGATCGCCCCAAAACGGCGGTACAGACATTATTTGCCCTATACCTGCCGAGACTTGGGAAACATGGTTTGAGCAATGGGTAAATATTGTTAAAGAACAACTGCCACCTGCCGATAGTTACGAGCTCGGGCTGCGACTAACTGGGGACGAGGAAATGCAAAACCTCAATTTCCAATACCGCCAGCAGAACAAACCCACCGATGTCTTAGCCTTTGCCGCCTTAGAGGTCAATGTGCCTCACTCTAAAGAATGGGAGCATTGGGCACAAGTATATCTTGGAGATATAGTAATCTCGGTCGATACGGCAAATCGGCAGGCCACACAACAGGGACATCCGTTAAAAACAGAATTAGCTTGGTTGGCTGCCCACGGTTTTTTACATCTTTTAGGTTGGGATCATCCCGACGAAGACAGCTTGAGGCAGATGTTAAATAAACAAGTAGATTTGCTGCAAGGGGTAAGTATTACCGTCGAAGCAGAAAATAGTTAATAAAATCAATTTAATTATGTGCATCTGCTGGGATTTCAAAAATGAAATAAAATACTAAGGGCGGGTTAACTATGAAAATAGAAAAATCTCCAATTTCCTACACAGATACTCCGTTAATTTCCATGGCTCCAGAATCCCAATCCCAAAACGGGAAAAATACCGAGACAGTAATTAAAAAAAAGCGGGAATGGTCCTGGAAAGTAGCGACTAATTTATTAATTAGTTTTCAATACGCCTGGGCGGGATTGAGTTATGCTTTTTTGACTCAGCGCAATTTTAGGATTCATACCATTGTAGGTTCGACAGCGATCGCTTTAGGCATCTTTTTAGGTTTAACACCTATAGAAATAGGAATGATTGGTTTAACAATTGGTTTGGTAATGGGCATGGAACTATTAAATACTGCCATTGAATCCGTGGTAGATTTAACAGTAGGGCAAACCTATCACGAGTTGGCGAGAATTGCAAAAGATTGTGCGGCGGCGGCAGTTTTAGTGTCTGCTTTAGTCTCTGTTTTAGTGGCTGGTTTGCTGTTATTGCCACCGTTTTTAGAATTAATTAAATCGGTAATGGTGAATGGGTAATGGTGAATGGGTAATGGGTAATAGGTAATTGGGAAAGAAATTATTTTCGCAACTAACAACTAACAACTAACAACTAACAACTAACAACTAACAAAATATGATTGTTGTCATCGATAACTACGACAGCTTTACTTATAATTTGGTGCAATATCTAGGAGAATTAGGCATAAAAATGCCCGTGGCGGCAGAAATAAAAGTTTACCGCAACGACCAAATTACGGTAGAGGAAATTCGGCAGCTAAAACCTGCGGGAGTAGTGATTTCTCCGGGACCGGGTCGCCCGGAAGATGCGGGCATTTCCCAAAAATTGATTGAAGAATTGGGAGCAAATTTGCCGATATTAGGAGTGTGTTTGGGGCACCAAAGTATCGGGCAAGTTTTCGGCGGCAAGATTATTTCGGCACCGGAATTAATGCACGGTAAAACTTCGGCAATTTATCATAATGGGGAGGGAGTTTTTCGGGGTTTAGATAGTCCTTTTACTGCCACTCGGTATCATAGTTTGGTAATAGACAGGGAGAATTTTCCCGAAGTTTTAGAGATTACCAGTTGGGTAGAAGATGGTACGATTATGGGGGTGCGACATCGCGATTATCCTTTATTAGAAGGGGTACAATTTCATCCAGAAAGTATTTTAACTGATTCTGGTAAAATCTTATTGCAGAATTTTTTGGAAAAATTGTAAAAGTAACCGGAAAATAAGAAGGAACCCTCGCAAATCAAAACCAATAAACTCTAAAGCAGGAGGCAAAAATAAATCAAGATGAAACGCCGACAATTTATCCGTTATACTCAGGCAGGATTATTAGCAGCATTGGGAACTAGCATAACCTCAAAATGGCAAGTTTCTAACGCTCAAACTAACGAAACTTTAACTATTCAATGGTTGGGACATACCTGTTTTTTATTCAGCGGTGGAGGTTTTAAAGTATTAGTAAATCCTTTCCGACAGATAGGTTGTACTGCTGGATATCGCGACCCCAAGGTAGAAACCGATATCATTTTAATTAGCAGTAGATTATTAGATGAAGGAGAAGTAGAAGGGTTTACAGGTAATCCGCCGCCGCTGTTATTTTTTGAACCTGGGGCTTATAGGTTTAACGGTATAGAAGTGCAGGGAATTAGTACCGATAAGGATAGAGAAGGGGGACGCAGGTTTGGAACTAACGTTGCTTGGTTGTGGAAACAGGCAGGGATTAAAATCTTGCATTTGGGAGGTCTTGCCAGTCCGATAGATATCGAACAAAAAATCTTAATCGGTCGCCCGGATGTAGCGCTACTTCCCGTGGGCGGCGGTCCGAAGGCTTATACTCCGGTAGAGGCAACGGAGGCTCTACAAATGCTGAATCCAAAGATAGCTATTCCGACTCATTATCGCACGGAAGCGGCGGATCCGGCAACTTGCGATATCGTGACTGTGGATGAGTTTTTGACTTTGGTTGATGGGATGCCAGTGAGGAAGGTTGCTGGGGATACGATTACTTTGAGTCAAACGGATTTACCAAACGAGGGTTCGGCGATTCAGGTTTTTAATTATAATTTTGGCGATGGGGTTTCTGCTCGGAAATAACTGATGGATTTGAGTTTTTGTGCGATTGTCAAAAATGAGGAATTGACGTTGCCTAAATGTTTGGGTAGCGTTAAAGGTTTGGTAGATGAAATGGTGATTTTGGATACCGGTTCGAGCGATCGCACCCCGGAAATTGCCAGAGAGTTTGGGGCGCGGGTTTACGATTTTCCCTGGGGCAACGATTTCGCGGCGGCGAGAAATGAGTCTCTCAAATACGTTAACGGCGATTGGGTTTTGGTTTTGGATGCGGATGAGGTGTTGGTGGAGGAAAGGATACCCCAGATAAGGGAGGTTATTAAGAGTCAATATCTTTTAATTAATTTAATTCGTGAAGAAATAGGGGCGAGTCAGTCTCCATATTCTTTGGTGTCGCGGTTGTTTAGAAATCATCCAGAGGTGAGATTTTCCCGACCTTATCATGCGATGGTTGACGATAGTATCGCGGAGATTATAGGGCGAGAACCGGAGTGGCAAATAGGGGAACTTTCGGGGGTGGCGATTTTACACGACGGTTATCGAGAGGGGGCGATCGCTGCTAAAAATAAGCGGGAAAGAGCTCGGGTGGCGATGGAAAGTTATGTTGCCGAAAATCCAAAGGATGTTTATGTTTGTAGTAAGTTGGGCGGTTTGTATGTGGAAAGCGGGGAGGTTGCTAGGGGAATTAAGTTATTAAAAAGAGGTTTAAAGAGTTCTGCCCGGGATGGTTTGTTGTTGTATGAATTGCATTATCATTTGGGTATTGCTTATCGGCAGCAAGAAGAATTAGCTAGGGCAAAGAAGCATTACCAAAAGGCGGTGGAGTTGGAGATTTTGCCGCAGTTGAAGTTGGGGGCGTGGAATAATTTAGGTGGTTTGTTGAAGGATGAGGGAGATTTGGTTGGGGCGAAAAATGCTTTTTTGAAGGCGTTAGAAATAGATGGAAATTTTGCGACAGGTTTTTATAATTTGGGGATGACTTTGAAGGCGATGGGGGTTTTTGGGGAGGCGATCGCTTGTTATCAAAGGGCGATAGAGTTAAATCCAAATTATGCCGAAGCTTATCAAAATTTGGGGGTAGTTTTGTTAAAGGTTGGGAGGGTTAGGGAGAGTTTGGAGGGTTTTAAGAGAGCGATCGCCCTTCACGAAAAGGCAAATTCTCCAGAGGCGAAGCGGTTGCGGGAAGGTTTGAAGTCGATGGGTTTTGTGGTTTGAATAAGTTCCAGAAACCAGGTTTTTCCATTCAATACTGAAACCCGGTTTTTTGCCAACCGGGTTTCTTTTCTTGTGGCTCAAACCGACATCGAATCAATACTGAAACCCGGTTTTTTGCCAACCGGGTTTCT